>DASXDV010000170.1:0-29296 GCA_036490465.1 Candidatus Tumulicola sp.
GGGTTACGATCCCGAGTCCATGGTCACGATGATGGCGCACCTCGCGGTCTTACAAGACGACAAAAGCGACCTGCTCACCAAGTACCTGCAGGACCATCCGGATCCGAAAAACCGCGTCGCCCACTTGATGGGGTATCCCGAGCTCGATCCCAAGGACGTAACGCCCGCCCAAGTTCTCGTGCAAGCTTCGAGCGATGAGGAACGCGCGCGGTACGATTTCGCGGCGCTGCGGCTCGGAGAAGTGCTTCAGAAGGATCCGCAAAACGCCGAAGCGCTCTTGGAGCTAGGCGAGTCTCAGCTGGCGCTCGGGCTGACGAGCAAGAGCCAACAAACGTTGGCCGAAGCGGCGCAACTCGGGTCGCCGCAAACGCGCGCGACTGCCAACCAGCGGATCGCGGCGCTGCGGCAAATGGAAGTGCATCGGGTGACGCTGACGCATCCGAACCTTCCGAGGCTCCAGGCCGCCGTCCAAGCCGGGCAAGCCTCTCAATACGAGGCGTCCACCCAAATTCAGGCGCGCGCCGCCGAAGGCAAGGACCAGCTCAAAGCAATCGATACTCGGATCAACTCGCTGCAGTACGAAATCCCCGACTTTAGCCGCATCAATATCCGCCGCGGCTCCAAAGTCGAAGCGATCGTCAAGAACCTTACCCTCATGTCGCGCTCCGTCGACAGCTCCATGCAGGACGCACGCGCCCCGATCGGCGGCGTGGGCTCGCTCGAGAAGAACAAAGAGAACGGGCTGCTCAAAGACGGCGCCGACATTTACACCGAGATGCTCGCGCCGTTTGCATCGCCGCCGATACCGGCCGATTCGCTCGCGATCTTGCCGTCGTATCCGCAGATGATGACCGAGCTTTCGCTCGCCGACGGCGACATGCTGCGCTCGGTCGACGCCGCCCGCGCCTCGCTTACCATGCTCGACCAATCGGTCGGCGACCTGGACGACTTTCTCAAGCAACTCGATCACGTTCAACTCGGCTTCAACGGTGATCTCAGCGAAAGCTCGTACTCCGAGATCGCACCGCTGATGCAACGAGTCGTCGGTGAATTCAACGCGGCAGCTTCGGCGGCTTCGCAGGGCGCACAGCTCTACAACATGGCCCGCACGCGTCAGTTGTCCGCCCGCATCACGCTGCTGGGCTTAGGCACGTCGCCGCAGCGCTACTCGACCCTGCAGTACGCCCTCCAGCAGCGCTTCGGATCCAACGGCCTGGACTACCGGACGATGCTGCGCGACGGACTGACGCCCGGCGACGTGACGATCGCGACCATCGTGGCCGCCGACATCAAGAGCACGCCCGAAGCGATCGTTGCCGAGGCTAAGAGTTCCAAGAGCACGATCGTCGACGTCGCCAACGCACACGGCATGCACGCGTGGCCGCTGGAAATCTTCGCGGGGCTCATGTATCTCGATTTCACCGACGATCCGAGCAAGGAACTGCGCAAGGCCGACGGCTCGCAAGCGGCCTCGCTCTCCGAACTCGGACTGTAATGGAGGGGTAAGCAAACTCGTGGCATCTGCTCTCGGCGCGCGGGACCTGTTCAAGCTCGTTCGTCAAGGAATCGACGTTCGGTCCGTCCAGGCACACACGCGCAAGCCGTTTCGCTTCCTGCTGTGCGGCGACCCGGCGTTGATCGCCGAGCTGCGCACGCTCCTGCTCTCCGGTCACGCCGGCGACGCGATTCCGCTCGACTCGGCCGCGTGTCTGGAAACGATCGTTCCCGGCGCCACGACGATCGGCGAACCCGGCGAAGTTCGGGCCACGATTTTCCTCGGCCGGCGCGGCGATTTGGCCGGCGCGGATATCGCCTCGCTCAAACTCTTAAAGGTGCCGCTGCTCGCTCTCACGGTCGACGCCGACTCGCCGGCGAGCGGCCCGTCGCCGCCGGCTCCGGGTGCTTGGGCGGAGTACGTGGTGCCGGCGATCGCCCGCGATGCGCTGCGCGGTCGCGTCTTCCCACATTTGGTGGAGTGCGCGCGCGGCGTCGAGATCGCGGTCGGGCGGCGTCTGCCGTGCCTGCGCGAAGCGGTCGCCGCTAAGTTGACGCGCGACGCCGCCGGGAGCGCGCTCAAGGTTTCGTTGGCCAGTGCGGTGGTCGATCACATACCGGTCGTCGGGCTCGTGCTCGGCGCGTTCGCGTCGGCCGGCGACATGGTCGCGATCACCGGAATTCAGATCGTGCTGATGCTGCACATCGAAGCGGCGTACGGCCGCGATCCGGATTTGCAGCGAATTTGGCAACTGCTGCCGATCGTGGGCGGCGGCTTCGGCTGGCGCACGCTCGCGCGCGAACTCAGCGGCTTCATCCCGGTCGCCGGCATCGCGATCAAAGGTGCGATCGCCTACGCCGGGACGATCGTCGTGGGCGAAAGCGTCACGTTCTTTCTAGAGCACGGCCACCACATGACGCGCGGTCAGGCGGCAAAGATTTTCGAAACCACCAAGCGCGACGCTATGAAATTTGCCCGCGATCTGGTCGGCAGGTTCCGCAAAGACTAACCCGCGGGCTTACAAACGCTCGAGCAGCGATTCGTCTTCCAAACGCTGCAGGTCGGCCGGCACCCGTTCGCGCACGCGGCCGGCGAGTTGGGCCGCAAGCTCCCGCCGGCGCTCGGGAACCAACGTGTCGCGCCGCTCCAGAAAACGCTTGACGATCGAACGCTCGTCGCCGGATAAGTAGCGCGTCGCCCCGTAGACCAGTTCGGGCGCAACGTCCTCACGCCGGAGAACGTCGGGCACGGCTAAGCGTGCATCCCGCACGACGATCGTTCCCGCCGCGATATCGCCGAGGCGTTTGTTCTCCGGCGAAAGCAGCATCGCGATCGCGGATAGCGTGTACGTGCCGATCAGGAGTTCGCCCACCCGAATCAGATTGCGCACCAGCGACGCGCTGAAATCGATCGCGTAACCGCCGTCGCGCACGACCCGGATCCCGAGCGCCTTCTTCCCCGGTGTTTGCCCATTCCAGAACGCCTCGAAAATGATGAAGTAGCCGAAAAATAGGACGAACACGATCGTCACGAAGAACGCGATTCCCACGGCCTCGCCGATTTTTTCCATCGCCGGCGGCGGAGCGTGAACGGTCGGTGCGAGCTTGACCGCCGCCATCGCGAGCCCAACGAACAACGCCGCGGCTACCGCCAGCTGCAGCAGCATATCGACCGTTACGGCCAGGAAACGACTCCCGAGGCCCGCGAGCTGATAGGTCAGCGCGATGCTCTCGGGAGTCCGAACGTCGAGGTCGCGGTCCATGCAGGCTCGCCATTCGCTTTCCGCCCGAGCCTATCCACTCGGACGCGCGCTCTGCGGCGGTCTCCGGCCGCAAATCGCTACGGCGTGTTGTTGGGGAACGTGATCGTGAAGTTTCCGCCGGGGATCCCGAGGATCTTCTTCGGTAACCCGCCGGCCGGGTAACGATAAATTCCCATGCTGCCAGAAACGTCGGATCCGAGAACGCGGCTGTGCGCGCCCGTGCCGAAGATGAGGAAATCGGCGACGTCGCTGGAATTCTCGAGCGTCGTCGTGCCGATCACGGTTGCGGCGTTACCGCGAACCTTCATCTGGTAGATCACCGAACCATTGGGGGTGGACTGATTCCCAACCGCCAGGTGGTCGCCGTCCCACTGCACGTCGCCGGGGAACGCGCCGCTGGGCAGACCACGCACGTTCAGGCTGACGAGTTTCGACGCTCCCTTCGGCAGTTCGTCGAGAACCAATCCGAAGCTGTCCAACCCGTCGAGAAATGCGTTGCCCGCATCGTCGTAGCCGACAAAGTAGCCTTCGCCGTTCGGGTAAAGCGTGGGCTTGCCGCGCGCGTGTTTGTAAATCGCCAGACCGCCTTCGGAGTTAGAGCCGAAGACGTTCGCGACGGCCAGGTCGCCGTTTCGACGATTGACGGAGCAGTTCAACGGATTTTGATTCGGATCTTCGAGCGTGCCGATCGGCTCGCTGCCGTCCGGTGCGTACTCGACGAGTTCGTGGCTTCCGGTGGCGACCCACACGTTGCCGCTCGCGTCGGCGCACATGCCCTGAGGACCGAGCAGACCCGTCAGGGTTTGCGCCAACCGAAGCTGCGGATAGGTATACACCCGCACGACACTGTCGTTGAAATCGGACACGTACAGGTAGGCCTGCTTCGAGCTTCCGGCGCCGGCCGCTTGCGCGGCGGACTGCGTTCGCGCTGCCGCGGTCGGAGCGAAGGTCGACGCGTTTCCACCCATGCAGCCGGCGAGCAATGCGAGCCCGGTGCAGGTTGCGAGTATCGTCTTCATGGGTTTCGAGCTACGCAATGGCGGCTCGCGGGTCCCGCCCGATCGGGTGCCGTCGAGGTGCCACGGGCGAGGCGCGCCCGCCGTGCGCGCACATCGGGACTCCTGGCCGTTGACGGAAGCGTGACATCTTCGCTATACAGGGGTATAGCCATCCAACAGTCTCTAGCATGCCATCCAAATGAGCCGGGCCAAAAGACGGGTCCAGCCCAGTCCAATATCGGGAGGTTTTGAGCGTGAGTACCGACATGAGGGCCGCGGCCCTACGCCAGAAATGGTCCGATCAAAGCCGTTGGGGAGGGATCGAGCGCCGCTATACTGCCGATGACGTCGTGCGCCTCGCCGGAAGCGTTACCGTCGAGCACACGCTCGCGCGCCTGGGGGCCGAGCGACTCTGGGATCTGCTGATGCACGACGAAGCGACGGTCGCCCTGGGAACGCTGAGCGGAAACCAAGCGGTGCAGGCGGCTCGGGCCGGTCTGCCGGCGATTTACTGCAGCGGCTGGCAGGTCGCCGCCGACGCCAACTCGGCGGGCCAAATGTATCCCGATCAGAGCCTTTATCCGGTCGATAGCGTTCCGGCGCTCGTCAAGCGGATTAACAATGCGTTCTGCCGCCTCGATCAGATCGAATCGCTCGAGGGGCGTGGAGGAGCGCACTGGTATCTGCCGATCGTCGCCGATGCGGAAGCCGGTTTCGGCGGCCCGCTCAACGTTTTCGAACTCATGAAAGCGATGATCGAAGCTGGGGCTGCCGGCGTACATTTCGAAGACCAGCTGAGCTCTGAGAAAAAGTGCGGACATTTGGGCGGAAAGGTGCTCGTGCCGACCCAGCAGGCCGTGCGCCATCTCGTCGCCGCACGGCTCGCCGCCGACGTTATGGGCGTCTCGACGATCGTCGTCGCCCGGACCGACGCAAATGCCGCGACCTTGATCACCAGCGACGTCGATCCGGCCGATCGCGCGTTCATCAGCGGCGACCGCACTCCCGAGGGTTTCTTCGTCACCCGGCCCGGCATCGAGGCATGCATCGCCCGGGGCCTCGCCTACGCGCCGTTTGCCGACCTGATCTGGATGGAAACCTCCGAGCCCAACCTCGACGAAGCTCGCCGGTTTGCCGACGCGATCCACGCAAGCTATCCGAACAAGCTGCTCGCGTATAACTGCTCTCCGTCGTTCAACTGGAAGAAGAAGCTGGACGAGCGGTCGATCGCGACGTTTCGCCAGCAACTCAATGCGATGGGATACAAGTTTCAATTCGTTACCCTAGCGGGTTTTCACGCGCTCAACTACGGTTTCTTTACACTCGCCCGGGATTTCAAGGAGCGCGGCATGAGCGCGTACGCCGAGTTTCAACAGTTGGAGTTCGAGAGCGAAAGCGCCGGGTACACGGCCACGCGCCACCAGCGCGAAGTCGGGACGGGATACTTCGACCAAGTCGCGACCGTCATCGGCGAAGGCCGTAGTTCGACTACGGCGCTCGCCGGCTCGACCGAGAACGAACAGTTCTACGAAAATGGGGCCGCGCGAGCCGTGGTGGCGTAAGGGCGGCAATGAACGTCGCGCCCGCGGGTTTCGTTCTCAATCGCGATCTGCCGTCGGGCTTCGATCGGTTCTATCTGCCCTTGCACGAGCGGTTCACCGCGCGCCAGCAGCGGCTGAGCAAAGCCCGGTCGGAACGCCTGGCCCGCGCTCATGCCGGCGATTTGCCGACGTATCTTCCTCCCTCGGAAGCGACGACCGGCGCGTGGCGCCTCGACCTGCCGATCTGGTGCGCCGACCAGCGCAATCAAATGACCGGCCCTGCCGACGATGCCGAGCTCGTCGTGAAAATGTTGAACTCGGGCGCGCCCGGCGTGATGCTCGATCTGGAAGATTCCATGGCCAACCGCTGGGAGCACCTCATGCGCGGACACGACAACGTCGTCTCCGCGCTCTACGGCGAGCTCGAATACGCCGATGCCAAACGGGGCGCTGCCGTCGGGATTCGCGCCGGAAGCGGCACGGTCGTGTGGACGCGGGTGCGCGGGCTGCACCTATCGCAAGCCGGCGTGCTGGACGGCGCGTTGACGAGTGCGTCGCTCTTCGATCTGGCGCTGCTCGCGTTTCGGATCGACCGCGAGCGGCTCGGCCATCCGCTCTGCATCTACATTCCCAAGTCGGAATCGGCCGAAGAGGCGCTGTGGTGGAAAGACGCTTTCGACGCGCTGATCGCCGCCAAAGCTTGGCCGCGGGGTTCGATCAAGGCGATGGCGCTGGTGGAGTCGCATCCGATCGCCTACGAAATGGAAGAGTTCCTATTCAATCTGCGCGAGTACATCCTCGGATTGAACTTGGGCCGTTGGGATTACATGGCGAGTCTGATTCACTACAACCTTCACGATCCGGCTTGGCTGCTCCCGGACCGCAATACGATTCCACTCGACGTGCCGTTTTTTCAACGCCTGCGCACGCTCTTGCCGGAGATCGCGCACAAGCATGGCGCGCTGGCGATCGGCGGCATGACCGCGTTGTATCCGAGCCGCGAAGACCCGGAGCTGAACGCGCGGGCACTGGCCGTGCTCGATCGCGACAAGCGCAACGAAGCAGCGTGCCTGATGGACGGCGCGTGGACCGGGCATCCCGATCAAAACGCGATTGCGGTGGCGGCGTTCCCGTTTCCGAATCAGCTCGAGAAGCGACCGCCGGCGGCGGAGCGCAGCCCCGATTTGCGGCCCGCACCGCGAGGCGTAGGCGCAACGACCATGGAGGGCACGCGCGCCGCGGTGCGGACCGTCATTCGCTATCGCAACGGCGTGCTCGAGGGCAAAGGCGCCAGCCTGCTCGACGGCTACATGGAAGACCTCGCGACCGACCGGATTTACCGGCTCATGATCGCCCAGCGCCTACGCTTCCCCGGACCGTATTCGCCGGCATCCCTGAGCGCGACGTTTGACGAAGAACTGCAGCGGATTCTAGCGGAGTTGCCACGCGAAACGTCCGCCGAAACGCGCGAACGCTACCGCACCGCCCGCGAACTCTCCGAACGCTCGATCCTGACCGGCGCCTTCGACCCAACCTAACCTAGTAGTCGCGCCAGAGCATCGCCGAGATTTTTCCCTCGTCCTGAAAGACGGTCGTAATGTCGAGAACCTTCTTGATGGGGAGATTGTTCACGACGAGTTCGTACGTGAGGTGGCGGCCGCTCTTGGTCGTGATGTAACCCCCAAACGCCTGGCCCTTGAGTTCCATTCCGCCCGAGGCCGACTCGCCGACGTACGTGCCCGTTTTCGCGCGAACGTTCCCGGCGGCTCCGGCTAGGGTCGAATCCGATTCGAAATCCTTTACGAACGCGAGCGACCCGTCGACGCCCAAGATCGGCAACGCGGCAACGAACGCGGACGACGCCGGGCTATGTGCGAGTTCTTCGAGCACGCGCGTAACCGCATCGTTGGTCGCGGTCGTGTTGCCGCCGCCGCTCCCGTCGACAAAGTGATAGTCGCTGCTCGGAATGCCGTAGCTCGCCCGAAGATTTTGGCGCTCGACCGCAAGGGACGCGTCGAGTGAATCGACGTGGCGGGTGAGCCCAAAGAGTACCAAGCTCGTGTCGGCGCCGATGTTGTAGCTGATCTTCAAAATGTGCTTGGCATCTTGGCCGTACGGCATCCCCACGAGTTTGGCAACCTGGTCGGCCGCGCGGTACGAATTTTTTGCCGGGAGCAGTCCGGACGGATTGACCTGCACGGCCGGCGCATCCACGGCGACGCCTGCGCGCCGCAACGATTCCACGAACACGGTGCGCGCGTAGTTCGACGGCTGCACGATGCGGACGGTCTGGACGAGGGCGGCTTGGCCCGTGAGCGGCGGTTTGTAATCGCTGGGCAAGACACCCGACAGCGTCGACGTGCAACCGGATTCACCGATGCACGCTGGGAGAACCGGCTTGAGGCTCAGCGTGTCGCTCGTTCCGGGTGGGCCGTTTTTTAAACGATTGACGATTTTTAGCGCCGCCGAAACGGGACGCGACGTGACGTTGGCGGTAGATCCGGGCTTGCCGCCGGGGAGGATCGTCACGTCGACGCAATCGTCGTTGACGAAGATCGGCCGAACGTCGAACTGTCCTCGAAAGAGAAACGGCTTGAAGAGGCGATCGTCGATGACGACGTTACCGGCGACGCGGGTGATTCCGGCGGCCTTCACCGCACGCGCCAGCTTGGCGTAGCCGGCGAGCGGATCGGGTTTGGTCAAGATGGCGTTGCCCAAGCCGTCGGCCTCGTTGTGATCCCAGTTGCTGACGGCGATGGTCCCGTCGGGATTCACGCGCCCGCCCATCGTCAGATCGCCCGATGCGACGACGATTAGGTTGCCGTGCAGAACGCCGCGGTCCACCGCGCCCGTGCGATACACCGGCGTGTCGTACGTGTGGCTCGGGCCGACGGCGTTGAGCAGCTGGCCGACGGTAAAGACCTTGCGCACCGATCCGATGAAAAAATGCCGCTGCGGATTCCAGTCGACGAGGACGTTCTTACCGTCGACCACGCGCAGTCCCCACGTTGAGTTCTTGTAGATCGGCTGGTCGAAAACCGCGCGAATATCGGCTGGAACGGCCGTAGCGGAACTCGGCGCCTCGGTGGCCGCGCTGTCGGCCGCCGCCGAGAATGCCAGGCTCGTGGCGAGCATGGATGCCGCGAGAGCGATGACGCTATAGGCGCGATACGTTGGACTGCGCATGCTTTTTCCTCCGCCGCTGCCGATTCGCGACGGCCGCGTGCGCGCCTTTGGCTACGGGTCGAAGCTGAATATCGTTCCCTTCCCGTATCTGCCGCCCGAATAGGCCGAGCCGAAGAGCTTGCCGGCGACGTCGACCAGTTCGCCGGGTGCCGAACCATCATCATCTTGAAAGCTGTGCAGCACCCGTTCCCGGCCCCCCGCGGTCACGCTAAAGATGGTGCCGCATCGGCACGATCCGATTCCGCCGCCGCGAGTCGTTCCATACAGCGTGCCGTTTCGAGAGACGAGCCCGGACACCGGATTTGCGCCATCGTCCCCGGCGCGGAAATTGTAGACGACGCGCTCCTTACCGGAGGTGCTCAGGCTGAAGACCGTGCCGGCGCCACCGTAGGGTCCTTGGTAAGCACCGCCTTGCCACGTCGTTCCAAAAAGCCGCCCGTGCGCGTAGTCCAGTCCCGCAAACGGCAACTGACCATCGCCCGGAGCGCCAAAACTATGGAGCACGCGTTCGCGGCCGCTGGGACTGAGACTGTAGACGGTACCCCTGTCGTACGCTCCGCCCACTTCCGTCGTTCCATAGAAGAGCCCGCGAACGCGAATCAGGCCGGCGAATGGCCTCGATCCGTCGCCATGCGTGTAACCGCGAAATCGGTAAACGACCTCGTGCCCTCCGGCAATCCCCACGGTAAAGACGGTCCCGCACTGACTGCCGCAACCGTGATGCGGTCCGCCGCCGTCTTCGGTCGTCCCGTATAGCTTACCGTTAAAGTACAGTAGGTCCGCCCGAGGATGGGCTCCGTCTCTTCCGCCGCGAAAGCTATGCAGGACGCGCATCATGCACGAGGGCGTCAGGCTGAAGACCGCGCCCCCGTCGCTGCTGCCGCCCACGTATCCCGTGCCGAATACCGTGCCTTGCACGCCGGTCAAGCCGGCCAGCGGCTCACCCGGACCTTCGAGCGTACAGACAACCTTCTCGTGCCCCGATAGACGAACGCCGATTACCGAACCATGGGACGGATCGTAGTCATAGCTGTATCGAGTCGCCGAATAGATGATGCCCTTGACGACCGCTAAGCTGCCCTCGGGGTTTGAACCGTCGTCGCTCTTTGCACCTAAGGCGTACAACAACGTAAAGGTACCGCTAGTCGCTGCGTTCGCCGAGCTTTGCGGGAGGGCCGGCATAATCGGCCGTGAGTTCGCAGCGCTGCAACCCAATAGGGATACGCAGACGAGCGACCAGCCGGCAAAACGATACCCAAAGATGCGTATCATACGGGCCAAACTTTGGATGAAGGGGCGGTCCTGGCCCCCGGACCTTACGAACTTTGGCTGATAGCCAGGCCTTCGAGCGCGGCGTAGCTCTCGACATCCGGCAGCGGGATCGTTTTGAAGGGAGAACCGCCCGCCGGATATTGGTAGAGCGAAACTGACGGATAGAAACTCAGGGTCGCAAGCTTCCGTTGTCCGCTTGGGCCGAAGAAGCAAAGCGTGCTAACGTAACCGTCGTATTGGACCGTTCTGACGACTTGCCCGACTCGCCCGTTGAAGCGCACGCGGTCGATGGCTTCGTTCTGCGAGTCTACGAACGCGACGTAGCGGCCGTCCCATTGCATGAACCCGAGATTGCTCGAACTCACACCTTTGATCGTCGCGAGTTTCCACGTCATACTTCCCGCCCGCAAGTACGCAATAGCGGGTCCGTTGCTGTCGGACCCTGCGACGTATAGATTTCCCGAGCCGTCGTAGGTGATGGAAACGCAATTGATCAACCCGGCCGGCTGCACGTAGGTGGTTCCCTGGTTCGACCCGGACTTCCAGACGGTTACGGCGCCTACGCCGGTCGTCGGACTAAAGATGTCCGCTGCAGCGACGTCGCCGTCGCTTGCATTTACGGAACAGCCGACGGGATACTGGCCTGGGTTGTCGAGTACGCGGACCGGCGTCGTGCCGCCGTGGGCGTAAACGAGAACGTTGCTGTTGCCGGTGTTAGCGACGTACACGTTGCCGGCGGCGTCGGTGCACTCGCCCTGCGGGTTCAACATACCCGATGTCAGCGCTCCAACGTGTTTTCCCTTGGGATAGGTATAGATTTCGACGACGCTGTTATTGAAGTCGGTGACGTACATGAGCCGGCTCTTCCTAGCGTCCGGCTGGAGCCAGCTTCGAGCGTTTTGTGCGCCGGCCGCGGGGACGCCGGGATTCCCATAGGCTTGGGGAGACATTTGCGCTCCGGCGCAGCCCGCGAGGACGAAGGCCGCGCATGCGCCAGCCAACCGCCCAGATGACCATATGACGTTGCTCATGCGCGGATGCTTCGAACCCGTGCATAACCCGACCCACGGCACGAGGTGCCTTCGAGGTGCCAAGCCGCTTGGATCCCTAGTGGAATTGCGTCGAGCACTCGGAACCGCCAGGAGTCTCCTCCGCAGCGGCTCTCGCCGGAAGGTTTGTAGCAGCGCATGGAAGCCGAACTCTACGACCTCATATACTCACGCCTGAGACGCAGCGCCGCTTACCGGCGCAGCAGACCGGTGCAAATCTCGTCGGCATCGACTTCTCCCACGTAGCAATCTCTGAAGCAACGGCACTAGCCGCGGAACGTCGCATGTCGGAGTCCGCGCGTTTCGTTGTCAGCGAAGCAAGGCGAACCGAGCCTCCCAGCGCGCTCTTTGCAGCAGTCATGAGTATCGACTCGTTACAGTTCATGGACCCCGGCGCCGCGACGAGCGAGATCGCCCGCCTTCTGAGTCCCGGCGGGACGGCCGTCGTTACCACTTGGGAAGCCTTGACGGAGGTCGACCTGCCAGCGGTGGTGCACGACTACGAGCCGTTTTTTCGCGACGCCGGGTTAGCGATTACGAAGCATGAAACGTTGGAGGGCGCTCGCGCCCTCGAACAAGCGCACTACGCCGCACTCCTCAAGCACGCGCAACGCCTGCGCGTTGAGATGCGCGAATCCGTCGAACCCTTACTCGACGAGGCGGAGCGCGGCCTTCGCAAGGCGCAAGACCCACCCCGCGTCCGCAAAGTCCTGATCGTCGCTCGGAAAACTCGCAGCGACGCGTCTCGACCAAATGCAGAACGCTCTAGCAGTGAAAGCCCGACGACGACTCCACGCAAGGCTCTTGCATGAGAAACGTGCGTTCCGGAATCAGGGCGGAAGGATCGAAGTCGAACCTCGTGGCTTCACGCACGTCCTCGAACGCAACGATCACCTTGCTATATTTATGTCGTTCGAATCTCGTGGGCGCAAGCGTCGTTTCTCGGTCGATATAGGTCACGCCGTCCTGCTGCGAAAAGGTGACCAGCCAAGGTACCGTCGTGCCGGGTCCGGTAACGAAGTTCAGCGCAATGACTAGCCGGAGCGGTGCGTACGTCTGTTCATCGACCCAAAGCTCCCGCAATCGGTTTCGGCCGGGGTCGCGCAGCGGTTTCAGAGTCAGATGGTAGGCGGGCGTGCCGCTAACGAGGTCCGTTCCCGAAAACGATATGTCGTAGGTTCGAACCTTCGACGTAACTTCGACGATCTCGCGAAGCGTCGGGATCGGCTGCGCGGTGGGCGTCGGCAACGGATGCGGATTCGGGTCGTGAAACTCGGCTCGAATTTCACGAATAACGTCCGCCGAACTGGGAGTCTTGGGCACCGAAAGCGGCGTCTTACCCAGCCCGAAGGAAAAATTCGGAGTCAACATGGGAACGCCGTAGAAGTCGACTTCGGGAGCGGTATGAGGTGCGTCCGACGCGCCTATTCCAAAATTAATGCCGTGCGGGTAGAACGGATGAGCGATCTCGTAGTCGCTAACCGCGTTAAACGATAATTTCCCCACGTAGTTATCGTACGCGCTTCGATAACGCTCGGTCTTACTACCGGCACCTTCAAAGACTTCAACGGCGATCGTGTACTCGAACGTCCCGGGGTAGGCTTGATTTTCCCAATAGTGCCGCATCTTGGCGAATATATGGTAGGGGTCGGGTTCGGCAGCAGCGGGGGTACCCGGCATCGCTACAACCAACGCACTCCACAACGCAAAGGCGCAGAAAGAGGCGATAGCCGAGCGAGACCTCATCCAAGAGACACTTCGCGAATGCGGATCGTTTTCCCATACACCGATGCCACTCTGAGGGCAACGCCATGGTGCAAGCTGCGACTTTGCGGCTGCTAGACTCCGGGCGCGGGCGGACGCCCATCTCTAACGACGAAACCTTCAGCTTATGGCCCCTCTAACGGAACACGCGCTCAAAAATTTGGCGCACTGGGAACGGCAAAGCGACGACTACGAAGCGCGGCACTCGGATCAGTTGAGCCGGCACCCGATGGCCTGGGGATGCTGGTCCGTACCGGAGTCGGAACTGAGCGTGCTCGACGATGTCGCCGGAAAAGACGTGCTCGAGTTGGGATGCGGTGCCGCGCGATGGTCGATCGCCCTCGCGAAATGCGGCGCGCGCGTCGTAGGACTCGATATCTCGGAACGGCAGCTGGCCCACGCACGACGATACATGAGCAACGCCGGCGTAGAATTTCCGCTCGTGCGAGCCAGCGCCGAAGCGGTGCCATTGGCGACGGCATCGTTTGATATCGTATTTTGCGATCACGGCGCCATGACGTTCTGCGACCCGTACCTCACGGTGCCCGAGGCCGGCCGGCTGTTGCGCCGCGGCGGCTTACTCGCGTTTTCGGCGGCAACGCCGATTCTGAACGTCTGCTGGAACGATGCCGACGATCGCGTGGACGACCGATTGCACGCGAACTACTTCGAACGGCGTCGCTTCGAAGATGCCGAAGCGGTTAACTTCTCATTGCCTTATGGCGATTGGATAGCGCTATTTCGTCGTAACGGTTTCGTCATCGAAGATCTGATCGAGCTTCGGCCGCCCAGCCACGCTCGAACGACCTACACGGACTACGCGCCGATTGATTGGGCCCGCGCGTGGCCGGCCGAGCAGATCTGGCGCGTGAGGAAAGACTGAACGGCCAAGGTCCGATATTCCCCCTCTCCGTCACCAAGGTCGACGCCGTTGCAACGACCCCGTAACGCCCCAGCTCACGTTCACATGCAGCTACCCTCGACGTGGCAGCGCAGCAGATAAGGCGTTGCAGTGGGGTGCGATATCGTTACGGTTGCTTTAAAGTGAACCTTTTCATATTCCGGGGCCACCAAGGTCGCAATGTGGCCGCTCCCGATCGAGACGTCAAGTCGAGGATCGCTGCTGCTGATGCTCCAGCCCTCGGTCGGCACGAGGCGAAAGACGATGCTGGAAGCGTCCTTGGTCGTGCCGGAAACGAGGCTGAGAAGCACCTCTATTTCATCCCTAGTATTCCCGATCGCGGGCGCGTTGGCAGCGATCGACGAGGTCTTTTCGGCATTGGCAACGGGCACGACAAGCGATCTCACTGCCGGCGAACATCCGGCTGCGCCTAGCACGGCACCCACGGCGGCGCACGCCATCTCTTTGCGGTTCATTCCATCTCCTTAACTAGCCCCGACCTAATCTTACCGAACCTTCGCGAGAGCACGAGCGCGTTCTTCTCGTTCGCACGGGCCGCGCGCCAAGAGCCGCTCGGCTTGGCGGTCAGCGCTGGGCCGAGCCGTTAGGCAACTACACCCGCAACTGCATCCAACGCTCCCGTCATCGACGGCCTAACCAGCGACGCCTTAGCTCCCGCGGCCGCATGGCTGGGAAATTAATCAGTAACGCGGTGTGATTCCGAAGCCATGCGGTATGGTGCGCTGCAGCTCGAGCGCAGTCACGGGGTAGGAAGCGGCGGTTTGGTGCAACGGCAGACAGGATTTTCCGGTCCGCCGCCTATTCTGCTACGTATGCAATTCATCTCGATCTCGCGCCGGCTCACGGAACGATTTTCCGACGAACAGTTCGGCGCACACATTGATGCCGAGCGCGAGCGCGTGCGCGAACTGTACCGGGACGGCATCGTCCGTTCGATCTGGAGCAGAAAGGATGCGGCGGGTGCCGTGATGCTCCTCGAATGTCCCGACGCAGCGTCGGCGCAGGCGGCCGTGGAATCACTACCGCTGGCCAAACGCGGAATGTTGGAAGTGCAGATCGTCCCGCTCGGCGCTTATCCCGCGTTTTTCCCCAACGGGTAGCGCTCCTTGAGGGGCAGCACGAAAACCGCGGCGGCGCACGACAGCAGGGCGCCGGCGGCAATCGTCGCCGGTGCGCCCGCAACGCCACCGAGCCATCCGCCGACCAAAGAACCCAGCGGCATCGTTCCCCACACGAACGCGCGCATGGTGGCGTTCATGCGGCCCTGCAAGCGCGCGTCGACCAAGGCTTGGCGGTAACTCACCTGATTGATGTTATAGATCGGGACGGCGATGGCCAGCATTGCGCCCTGCACGAACAGCACTGCATAGGGAACGGCAACGCCGGCCAGCAAGATCGCCATCGAACCGGCGCCCGCGACCAACAGCGACCCGGCCAGCGTGGCGCGCAGGCCGTAGCGATTGCGGATACGCACGGCGAACAACGCCCCAACGAATCCGACGTTTGCAAAGCCGTCGACGACGCCGAGAATCCCCGGCTGCAAATGAAGCCCGCGATACGCGTAGATGAAGAATACCGCCATGATCATGGCGCCGCCGAAGTTGGTGGTCGCGGTCGCACACAAGATCCAGCGCAGGTCGTTGGAGCCGAACACGACGCGCAGCCCTTCACCGATTTCGCGGACCGCCTGTCGAAGCGAGAGCGACGGCTTCGCGCTTCGATCCTCCGGCGCGCGGATGGTCAGCAAAGACGCTACCGAAGCCAAATAGGAGACGGCATCGGCAGCGATGGCAAACGCCGCGCCGACGAACTGAACGAGTATGCCGGCCGCGGCCATGCCGGCCATCGCAGCGCCCGAATTCGAAAACTCGAGTTTGGCGTTGGCGTCGGTCAACCGCTCGGCCGGCACGAGTGCGGGCAAATACGACTGATAGGCGATTCCGAAGAACGCCGACGCGGTGCCGCTCAAGAGCGCCACGGCGTAGAGCTGCGGCATTCCAAGGACTCGGGAAAGAGCCGCGATCGGAACCGAGACCAGCACTGCGAAGCGTATCAAATCCGCGGCAATCATTATTTGCCGTCGCGACAACCGATCGACGACGACCCCGACGATCATGCCGAGGATCGGAAACGGTAACGTTTCCAGCGCAATCAGCGTGCCGAGCTGGACCGGCGTCGCATGGAGCACGAGAACGGCGAGCGTCGGCAGCGCGAATTGCGTCATCGCGCTGCCCAGGAGACTTATCGTCTGGCCGAGCCAGAGCTTATTGAAGTTCGACACCGTACCTACGCCGGCGATTCGTGCCGGCGCGCCGCAACGCCCGGTTTTTGAACGGTAACCATCGGACGGAGCTAACGCACTGCCGACGGTGTGGTCCATCAGACACTGGAACGTCCTCCCGAATGCGCCCGGAATCTCCGCGCCCTTGGCGAAGATCCGCTCCATGCAGCAGACGCTTTTTGCGAAGCGGCGTTCGAGCACGTGGGAGCGGCTCGACGGTTTGCTAGCGCGGGCGGGGCGGCGCGGGGTTCGCGGATTGGGCGCCGACGAAGTGGCCGAGCTGGGGAGACTTTATCGCGCGACCACGAGCGATTTGGCGTACGCACGCGGGCGCGAGTTCGACCGCGGACTCCTGGAGTACCTCAACCGCCTGACGGCCCGCGCCCATGCTTACGTCTACGGCGGGGCGGCAGAGACCGGCAGCGCGCGCATCGGCCGGTTCTATCGCGAAACGTTCCCCCAAGAGTTTCGCCGTTCGTTTGCATACTTCGCAATCTGCACGGCGCTGACGATTGTCTGCGCGGTGGTTGCCTACGTGGTCATCCGGTCGCATCCGGCTCAGGCCTACTCGCTGCTGCCTAAAGTGATGATCCCCGACGAGATCCGTAAGAGCTTGCACGATTCGAACTTCGCGTTCGATCGCGACTTCGCGCCGGCAATGTCGGCGGCGATCGTGCTCAACAACGTCAAGGTCGCGATCATCGCATTTGCCGGCTCGATTACGCTGGGTGCGCTCACGATCTACATCATCGCGACCAATGGCCTGATGCTGGGCGGCCTGGCGGCTCTTTTCGGCAACGCGGGGTTCGGCTACGACTACTGGGCGACGATCGCGCCACACGGGGTGATCGAGCTTACCGCCATTCAAATCGCCGGCGGCGCGGGTTTGCTGATAGCCGCAGGCGTGCTCTACCCGGGACGGTTGCGGCGACGCGACGCGATCGTCGTCAACGCGCAGCGCGCCGGCACGTTGATCCTCGGGGTGGCGTCGATGCTGGTGGTTGCCGGCACGATCGAAGGGTTCATCTCACCCCAACGCTGGCCCCCGGAAGTCCGCATCGCCGTCGGCGCCGTGACCGCGGCGGCGCTGATTCTTTACCTCGGATTTAGCGGACGGCCTACAACAGACCGCGTTGCTTCACCCGCAGATACTCGTCGATCAGCGCGGTCGTGAGCTTCTGGGCGGGCACGTCGATTGCAATTGCGCCGGTCCGCGTGAGCATGGCGACCGCCGTTCGCCGTTCGTCGGCGAGTCCCAACGCCACCCCTGCACGATAGGCCTCGCGCACGTCGGTCGGCGGAGCGGCCAATGCGGCGCTGACGGCCGCATCGTTCATGAAGACGCAGACGAGCAGGTGGCGGCGGGCGAGCGATCCGAGTTCTGCCAGCAACGCCGCTTGTGCGAGCGGATCGATCACGTCGGTCAGGAAAACGATCAGCGAGCGCTTGTGCAAGTGCCCGCGTAAATACGCAAACGCCCGTGCGTAATTCGCTTCCTCGAAGCGCGGCTCGAGATCGTAGAGCAGCTCGGTGATTCCCGCGACCGACGAACGCGTCGAGCGCGGTGCGCTGGCGGCCAGAATCTCGCCGGCAAACGCGACCACGCCGACCCGATCGCTCGCCAGCCCGGCCACGCTCGCGAGCGACAGTGCGGCGGTTACGGCGTAGTCGAACTTGCGCTGGTCGCCGACGCGCGGCGTCATCAAGCGCCCGCAGTCTAGAACGAGCATCACGTTCTGGCTGCGTTCGACCTCGTGCTGCGCGACCATCGTCTTCCCACGGCGCGCCGTAGCTTTCCAGTCGATCGCGCGGAACGCGTCTCCGTCCGACCACTCACGCAACGATTCGAACTCGGTGCCCGTGCCCCGCAGGCGCATCTTCCGCAAGCCGGCTTCGATCAAGCGGTTGCGAACGTGCAGCGATCCGTAGCGCTTGACTGCCGATAGGTCCGGGAAGACCCGAAACGCCTGCGGGGCTTCCACGACGAGCCGCCGGCGCAACAGCCCCAGCGCGTTCTCGTACCACACGTACAGGGCACCGAACTCGTCGGCGCCGCGAGCCACCGGTAACGCGCGGCGCAGAATCGCAGCGCGCGTCGACGCGGGGACGTCGCCGATCACCTCGTCGTCAAGAAATCGCAGCGTGCGGACCGGCGTCTCGACGATGCCGGCCCGAATCCAGCGGTTCGAGCGGTTCTCGATCGCGTAGTGGAGTTCGACCGGAACGCGCAGCGCGTAGTGATCCCCGGCCGCACGCTCCACCTGCAGGAGCCGGCGCGACGGTCCCCACACCGCGTCCACAAGCGTTGCAACAACGAGCGCGAAGGCGGCGGCGACGGCCAGCCACCATAACGGCGCGACGCCCGGGCTCAACGCGAACAACAGCGCGATCGCGCCGAGGGCGTAAAGCCAGCGCGGCGTGACCCACGCGGACAGCCATAAACGCGGCCGCTTACGTCTCACGCGGGACCGGTACCGCGGCCAAAATTTCGTCGAGCACGTCCGATGCGGAAATGCCCTCGATTTCCGCGTCCGGCGCGACGATCAGACGATGCGGCAAGACCAGGGGTGCGACCATCTTCACGTCGTCCGGCGCCGCGAACGCGCGCCCTTCGATGGCCGCCGCAACCTGCGATGCAATCAGCAGCGCGATCGCCGCGCGCGGCGACCCGCCCAGCGTCAAGCGCGGATGCTTGCGCGTCTCGGCGACGATCCGGTAGACGTACTCGCGCACGCCGGCCGACAGATGGACGGTGCGAATCGAACGCTGCGCTTCGATCACCTCGGCGGCATCGGTGACCGCCGCCATGCCGGATGCCTCCAGGTCGCGCGCGTCGAAACCGCCGGCCACCCGTTCGAGCAGCTCCAGTTCGCGCGCCTCTTGCGGATACGTGGATTCGACCTTGACCATGAAACGATCGAGTTGCGCTTCGGGTAGCGGATAGGTCCCTTCGTATTCGATCGGATTCTGAGTCGCGCAGAGCAGAAAAGGCCGCGGCAGCGGGTGCGGCACGCCGTCAATCGTCACGCGACCCTCTTCCATCGCTTCAAGCAACGCGGATTGCGTCTTGGGCGGCGTGCGATTGACCTCGTCGGCCAATACGACGTTGGCGACGATCGGTCCGAGACGAGTCGAGAACTGGGCGGTCTGCGGATTGAAAACCGTCGTGCCGACGACGTCGGCCGGCATCATGTCCGGCGTGAACGCGATCCGGCGAAAATCGAGTCCCAGCAACAGCGCGAGGGCGCGAACGGCGAGCGTTTTGCCGGTACCGGGCACGCCTTCGATCAGCGCGTGGCCGCGGCCGAGCAACGCGATCGTCAACGTCAGCGTCGATCGGTCGGCATCCACCACGGCACGGTCCATGCCGGCGGCGATGCGGGCGGCCAGCTCGTTCACGGCAACGGTCATGGGAAGTCCTTTCGCAAGCGGAAATCGAGGATGGCGGCGCGCAGCACCGCGGCGTCCGAGGGTGGGCGCACCGCGCGTAGGCGTTCGAGCTCGGCGAGTGCATTGCTTACGCCCGGTGTGCTCGTGCGTCCGCGCGTCCGGCGGGCCGCATCGGCGGCAAATGCGGCGATCACGGCCCCGGCCGCCCGCGCTCGACGAAGCAAAGCACCCATCGCGTCGACGAACGCCGCCGAGTTGCGTTCGTCGGGTGCGTCGGCCGCAATCGGCGGCGCAAACGGAACGTTGGCTCCGACGAGCCCAAGCAGCACGATGGCGCCGACGATCCAGGCAGCGATCCGAACCGGCTGCGGCAAAACCTGCCAGAAGCCGGCATCGTCGTCGTACCCGTGCACGTATTCGTCGAAGGCGATGGGACCGTGACCCGCGACGACATCGTACGCAAACGCCAAGTTGTCGGCATCGAGGAGATGCGCGTTACCGAACAACGGCGGCGCGCTAATCGCCACGACTTCGCCCTTGCCGAGGCGATAGACGGTTGCGACGACGCCGCGATCGTTGGCTAAGAGCGGAACTGCGCCGCGCCAAGCCGCGAACGGAAATGCCGCATCGATCGGCCCGCGAACTTGCGTGACGCCGGCGGTATAGCGGTTGGAGGTCAGCGCGATTGCCGCGTTCGCGGTCACGGGACGCGACGTGCCTACGCCGGGCGTAAAGTCGCGCGTGCCGGCGAAATCGGTATCCAACACGACGAGCCGGCCGCCGCGGCTCACGAAGCGTTTGAGCCTGGCGGCATCGGCCGGATCGAGCCCTCGACGGGCGGGATCGTCTTCGTAGCTCGAGATCACCAACGTCGAAACGCCGGAGTCGAGCAATCCCAGCGTCCGTCCGAACTGCCGGACGGGAACGCCCGCACGCCGCAGGGTTGCGTACAACGCTCGATACCCGTTCGGCCCAGAATCGAACGTAGAGTACACCGAACGCGCTTGCGCTGACGAAACTGCCGTCTGACGACCGTAAGCGACGACCGCGAGGAGCAGCAGCCCGGCAATCAGCACGGCGAACTCGGTGCGCCGCGTCACGGTGCTTGCGCTTCGTCGAGCGCGACGTATCCCAGACGCGCCCCTTCCCACTGTCCCGCATCGATCGGCTCTTCGGCGTACGCGCTGGTCACGAACGCGCCGCTCACCGCATCGAACGGCGGCACCAGCGCGCGGTATTGCCGGCGCAACGCGCGGCGCAGATCGCCGACGGTCGCGCTGCGATCTTCGACGACGACGCCGCGCAACGTCAGAACGGCCACCGTTGCGGCAAAGAGCAATCGCGACGCGGCGGCGTAATCGCCCTGTCGCGCTCGGTCGCAGGCGCGAGCGTACACCGCGCGCGCGTCGGGAACGGGCGCGAGGCTCTCCAACGACGCTGCGCGCGAACGCTCGAACGCAAACCCGCGCAGCAATCGCCAAGCGGCGAACAAGACCAAACCGATCGCCGCGGCGAGCAGCAAATCGCCGATCGCGACCGCGCCGCGACGTCCCAAACGAGCGTTTCCGAACGCGGCCCGCCAGATCTGCGCCCAACGATCGGAGAGCCACGTCCAGAGCTGCCTCCACCACGGACGCCCCGCCTGCGGGAGCGGGCCCTTAGGGGCAGCGAGGCGGTAGCCCTTGGCCAACTCGCGGACGGCGAGTGCGCGCAACCCCGCCGGCGGCGTCGGGTAGGCTCGCGAATCCGCCGCCGCGCGTTGGGCGGCGTGCGGATTGGCGCGGTTCCAGCGGGCGAGCAGCGCGTCGCGGTTGGGCTCCGCCGCGCTCGAATATCCGGTGGCGGCCGCAAGGGCCAGCAACGCCGCGACCGCGCCGCGCGCCGCGAAGCTGCCGGAACGGATCACGAAACCGAAGGCGCCGGAGGCGTTAGCTGCTCGAGTTCGGCTTCGAGATCGAAGCCTTCGCGGCGAATGCGCACGTCGAAGTAATACACCGCGATCAAGACGATGGAAAACGGCGCGAACGCGGCCCGCAGCAACGAACCGACGATCACTTCGACGGCGATGGCGTGCAGCAGAAGCGCTACCCACACGAGGACCGAGATAACCAGCGACGCGCCGGCCAGCACGGCAAAGGCCGCGAGCGCGAACAACACCGCTCGCCAAAACTCTTTGCGCGTAAAGACGCGCGCAAACCCGGACGCAATGGCGGCAAGCGGTCCGCTGCGCTCGATCACGACGGCATTCATGGCAAACGTCAGCGCGATGAATATCGGTGCCAGGATTAGCAGAGCCGCCAAGACGATCAGAATCGCGAGCGTGAAGCCGACGATGCCGAGCGGCAGCCACGCCCGCGCGAACACCGCCGCGACCAAAACCGATAGGAACGCGATCATGAAGAACGCCACGTACCACGCAATGAAAATTCCCAGCTGCAGCAACAGGGTTCCAAGAATGGCCCCCCAGCGCGGAAGCACCGTCCGATAACACGCGGAAAACTCGACCGGCCGATTGCCATACAGCCGCGCTACCCCCACCGCGACCGCGTCGAGCGCGAACGGCCACAAGAGATAAAAGACAAAGGCCACCAGGAGCAGAGTGACGATTTCGGTCGGCGAGCCGAACAGCGCGGGCGTCGGAACTTTGGCATCGGGATGTTGGAGCACGCGAATCATCGCTTCGAGCTGGACCGACTGGCTCGAGTCGATAAAATACTGCACGACCGCGAGCGGCACGATCAGGACCAGCACGATGGCAAAGAACGGCCGGAAGTTTCGGACGTACAGCGTGATGGCCCGGTCGAAAATCTCGCCGAAACCAAGCGGGCGCAACTCCATCGCGCGCGCTTCTGGCAGGGCCCCCGAAAAACCCCCGGGTATGTCCGTCCGATGGAGCTCGGAACGCTCGCCTCGATCTGGCGGTACCCGGTTAAGAGCCTGCGCGGTGAGCGGCTGGCGCGCGCGGAGGTCGACCACGGCGGGATCCCCGGAGACCGCTCGTCGGCGCTTTTCGTCAGCCGCGGACACGCCCGCGAGGGCAAACCCTATCGCGGCAAGGAGCACGACCGTCTGCATCTCACCGCCGATCCCGAAGCCGCCCGGCGCCTCGGGGCGGAGCCGGGCGTCGACCTCGAATATCGAGCCGGCAAGCACTTTTTCGACGCCGCGCCGATTTCAATCCTGATCGACCGCTGGATGGCGCCTTTGAATGCGCACGTCGGCTACTCGGTCGAACCGGAGCGCTTCCGGCCGAACTTCTTTGTCCGCGCGACTGCCGAATTCGATTCGGAAGAAGCGGCGCTCAGCGGCGCCACGCTCTATATCGGCCAAGCGAAGTTGCGCGTGCGCCAGCCCATCGAACGCTGCGTCGCGATCACGTACGATCCGCGCGGCGGGGCGAACGATCCCGAGATTTTGCGCTTTCTGGCCCAGCGTTGTAACGGCTGGATGGGCATTTACTGCGACGTGGTGATCGCCGGGACGGTCCAAACGGGGGAGCCGCTCGTCCTATCGGCCGCGTAGGGTGGCACTGGCGCTTGCGTGCGAGCGCAACGCGGATTTACTCTGCTCGAACTGCTGGTGGCCTCCGCGATCGCCTTCGTCGTCGGATGGCAGTTGCTCGGATTCGCGCACGCGTTGGTGCTCGGAACCGCTCGGCTGGACGAACGCCTGCGGGGACGAAGCGCGGCGGATCGCTTGAAAGAGCGGCTCGCGAGCGACGCCGCGACGGCGTGGTCGGTATTCGTTCCGCGCAACGACGTCGACGGTAGCCGCAATGCCGACGGTCACGAACTCGATTTCGTGACCGAGGATGCCGGACACCGCGTGTATTGGTGGGCCTACGACTATTCGGCTTCGGCCAAACGCGTGACCGCCTACGCCTACGTGCCCGGGGGCACGCCGACGGCGGGCGAGACCTTCGAGGGCATCGACTCATTCGTCGCTCGCCGGCACTCGATCGCCGATCTTTCCGAACCCAAGAGCGAGGCGTACGATCCGCTCTTTGCCGGCGTCGCGGTCACGCCGGTCGACGTGCCGTACGGCTGGAACGCCGAGGCGACCGGCGGCAATCAGCTCGTGCGCGTGCGCCTAACGGCGCCCGGGTTGAAACGCGAAGCGCTGCTCGCCAGCGGTACCGCGCCGAGCCGCTTCACGGTAGTCGTCGACTACACTCCGCCGCCCAGCGCGCCGGCGACGCCGCAACCCTAAAGCGTCGTCCGTCCTTCGAGTGCCTTGGCCAGCGTAATTTCGTCGGCGTAATCGAGGTCGCCGCCGATCGGCAGGCCGTAGGCGAGCCGCGTCACCGCCGGACCGAGCGGGTTGATCAAACGGGAGAGATAGATCGCGGTCGCTTCGCCCTCGGCGTTGGGATTCGTCGCGAGAATGATTTCGCGCGGCTCCTCGCGGCCGACGCGTTCGATCAATTCCTTGACGTGCAGCTGCGCCGGTCCGATCCCGTCCATCGGCGAAATCAAGCCGCCGAGCACGTGATAGCGGCCCTTGAACGCGCCCGTCCGTTCGATCGCGTACACGTCCTTCGCTTCGGCGACGACGCAAATCGTGTGCGGCTCGCGCCGTTCGTCCGTGCAGAGCGCGCACGGATCTTCCTCCGTCAGCGAGTAGCACGCCGAACAGAATCGCACGCGATCCTTGACCGCGACGATGGCTTCGGCGAGCGTTTGGGCTTCGTGGCGCGGCCGGTTGAGGAGATAGAAAACGAGCCGGGCGGCGGTCTTCGGCCCGATCGTCGGCAGCTTACTGAATTCGTTGATCAGGGCCGCAACCGGGCCGGCGATCGAACCGGGGCTGGGCATTAGTGGAGCACGAAGTTACGTGATGCCCGGTATGCGCATTCCGCCGGTCACCGATGCCATGCGCTGCTGAGAAACATCGTTGGCCTTCGCCAGCGCATCGTTCATCGCCACAACGATGAGGTCTTCGAGCGTTTCGACGTCCTCCGGATCGACGGCGTCTTTCGAAAGTTTGACGCTCTTCACGCGCTGATCGCAGGTAACTTCGACGGCGACCGCGCCCCCTGCCGCCGCTCCGGTGACGACCGTGTTCGCGAGCTCTTCTTGCGCTTTGGTCATCTCGGCTTGCATGCGCTTGACCTGCGCCAGCAGGTTGGCTTGATTCATCGCTCACGTATCCGTTCGTTGGCGTAGCTGAAAAGGGCCTCGGCGTCGTCGGATGCGTCCGTCGAAATGACCGAGGCGACGCCCCCGGGCGCCGCTCCCTTGGCGCGCGACGAAGCTTCGACCCGCAAGACGACCTTCAGCCGCGTGCCCAGCACGTCGGCGACCGCCGCCTCGAGCAAACCGATTCGCTCCCGCACGATTGCTTCGTCGACCGCGTTTCGCGCCACCAGCACGATCGCGTCGCCGTTTACTTCTGCGACGGCCGCACCCGACAAGGGGCCGCGCAGCGGCGCGTACTCGCTTTCGACCTTCGCGCGCACGCTCTGCCAGGCAGCTCGGATCTTTTGCAGCGACACCGTTCCGGCGACCGCGGCCGGCCGCGCCCGCGGCGGCGATTTTTCGGGCGACGGCTGCGGCGCCGGCGTCGCGGCTGGCTGAGCTGCCGGCGTCGCGACGGGCTGCGGTGCCGGCTTCGCGACGGCCTGCGGCGGCGACGAGACGCGACTTGCTTCGAGCGCGGCCACCCGCGTCGCCAGGGCGTCGACCGGGTCTTCGGCGCTCAAAATGTAGCGCAGCAACGCCGTTTCCAGTTCCAGCCGCGGGTTGCCGCCGGTTCGAGCCAGCGATGCCGCGTCGGTGAGCACGCGCAGGGCGCGCACGAGGGTCGACTGCGACACGCTCTTGGCGCGCTCGGCGGCCCGGCGCGCGTCGTCGGGAGCGAGGTCCCGCTCGAGCAGCCCGGGATCGACGCGCGCGACCAGTACGTTGCGAAAAGCCGCAATCAGCGAGCGCGTCAGGACGAGCATGTCGGTGCCGGCGTCGCTCGCGCGTTCGATCGCGCCGAGCGTCGCGGCCGCGTCGCCTGCGACGCTCGCGTCGAGCAACGCCTCGGCAAACTCGCGACCGGTCGCGCCGAAGGCCCGGTCCAGGGTCGCGGCGTCGACCGTTTCGCCACCCGCGAAGGCGGCGGCTTGCTCGAGCATCGTCAGCGCGTCGCGCAGGCCGCCGTCGGCCCGGTAGGCGATTGCCGCCAGCGCCGCCTGGTCGATGGCGATCCCCTCGGCAGCGGCGATCGTCTGCATGCGCTCGATCATCACCGGGACGGCGATCCGCGCGAACGCGTAGCGTTGGCAGCGCGAAAGCACGGTTACCGGGAGTTTCTCCGGCGCGGTGGTCGCCAAAATGAAGACGGCGTGCGGAGGCGGCTCTTCGAGCGTCTTGAGAAACGCGTTCGCGCCCGAGGCGCTGAGCATGTGCGCCTCGTCGATGATGTAGACTTTCATCCGCATTGCCGAGGGCGCGAACTTGACGGCCTCGCGCAACGCCCGGATGTCGTCGACCCCGTTGTTGCTGGCGGCGTCGATTTCCAGCACGTCGAGGGCCGTGCCCGCCAGGATCGCCCGACAATTCTCGCAGGTATTATCCGGCGTCGCCGTGGGTCCGTGCACGCAGTCGATGCAGCGTGCAAGAATCTTGGCAGCCGACGTCTTGCCCGAACCGCGCGGGCCGGAGAACAGGTAGGCGTGCGCGAGCTTCCCACTCTCGAGGGCCGCCGTCAGCGTGCGGACGACGGCCTCTTGCCCCACGAGGTCGGCAAACGACTGCGGGCGCCAGGTACGGTACAGGGACACACCCGGGACTTACGAGGGCGGTTTGGTCGAGCCTGCCGGCGGGTAGAGTGAAACGGGTTCGTTACGAGAACGGTTCAAGCTAACACTGGAGCTTCGCATGGAGGCTCCGGCGTTTCTGGTTCCGGGCGGGGAACGATGGACGAGAGGGGTTTCGTGGACCTGCGCGCGTCGCTGCGAGCGAACTTCGGATTCGAAGAGTTCTATCCAGGTCAAGAAGAGGTCGTATCCCGGGTCTTAGCCGGCCAGGATACGTTGGCAATTCTTGCAACCGGTGCCGGCAAGAGTCTGACGTACCAGCTTCCCGCACTGATGCTCGAAGGCACGACCGTCGTGGTCAGCCCGCTGATCGCCCTAATGAAAGACCAGTTCGACATGCTGCGCGAGCGAGGCATCCAAGACGTCGTCGCGATCAACTCGACGCTGTCGGAAGAACAGGAATTGCGCGCGCGCCAAAAGGTCGCGTCGGGCTCGATCAAAATCGCTTACACCACGCCGGAAAAGCTCGAGGACGAGGCCTTTTTGCAGCTGCTTCGCGGCATCCGCGTGCCGCTGTTCGTCGTCGACGAAGCCCACTGCATCAGTCAGTGGGGCCACGATTTTCGTCCGGCCTATCTCGCGCTCGGCGGCGCGATCAAAAAGCTCGGAAATCCGACGGTCCTCGCGTTGACGGCCACGGCGACTCCGTCCGTGCGCGAAGACATCCTGCATCAGCTCGGTATCGAAGACGTCAAACCAATCGTGCGCGGATTCGACCGCCCCAATCTCGTTTACGAAGCCCGCAAAGCCGACAAGGAAGCCGATAAGCTCAAAATCCTCAACGGGCTGTTCTCCGGCGACGACGCCCTCGAGGGAACCGGAATCATTTATACCGCGACGATCAAGAACGCGCTCGAGGTGCAGCAATACCTCGCGCGGACGCTAAACATGCCGGCCGCCGTCTATCATTCAAAGCTGCACAAAGAGGATCGAGCGTCGGTTCAAAACGTGTTCATGGGCGAGACGATTCGCGCGGTCGTCGCGACCAACGCCTTCGGCCTGGGCATCGACAAGCCCAACATTCGGTTCGTCGTGCACTACGATCTTCCGGGATCGGTCGAAGCCTACACGCAGGAAGCGGGTCGCGCCGGCCGCGACGGTCTAGGGTCGCGCTGCGTGTTGATTTACCGAATGAGCGATACGCGCGTGCAAAACTACTTCTTGACCGGAAAATATCCCGACGTGGAAGAGGTCCAACGCGTTTTTGGGACGATCGAGGTCTTCGGCGAGCAAGCCGACGGCGTTTCGATGACCGATTTGCGCAAGATCCTACAGCTTCCGCTGACGAAGCTCAAAGTAATCCTCGCATTGCTCAAGAAGTCGGGTTATATCGAAGGCGTCGCCAAATCCGCGTACGGGCTGACCGAGGCGGTGCGCAAGAACCGCGAACTGGTCCTCAGCCTCGCGAACTACGAGACCAAAAAATCGTACGATCAGAGCAAACTGGCGATGATGCTGCAGTACGCCGAGTCGGGTTCGTGCCGGCGCCGCTTCATCCTGAACTATTTCGGCGAGGACTTCGACGTCGCCAACTGCGGCGCGTGTGACAACTGCCTGCGCGCGCTGCGGCGCGGCGTCGGCGAAGGGGTCGCGACGGGTGGGTTTAGAATCTCCGACGTGGTGCTGCATCAAAAATTCGGAGTCGGCACGGTCGAGCGTACGGAACGCGATTTAGTGACGGTGCTCTTCCCGAACGTCGGCTATAAGACGCTCCTGGCATCGGCCGTTTGCCGTTCCGAAGCGAAGATTGCGTAGGGGAATCCCCTGGCGGCTCGCCGCCGCCGCGCTGCTCGCCGTTTCCGCCGCCGCCTTCCCTACCGCCGTTCCATCCGCTCAGCCCACGCCCGCGCCGACGGCGGCGCCGCTGTCGTATCCGAGCCCCGCGCCCACGCCGGTCGAGTCGCCGGGTGCGACCCCGCCCGGCGCGCCCGTCCAGGCGACCCCGACGCCCCCGCCGATCACCGTACAGCCGGAAAGTGCTTCCGTTCCGGTCGGTAGTCCGGTTCGTCTGACGGTCGGATCGGTGTTCAGCCCGATCGCCGCGGTGGCGCGCGACCCGGCGATGGTCGACGTGTCGGTCGATCAAGCCAGTTCGTCGGTCACGCTTTCGGGAAAGACGCCCGGCGCAACCGTCGTGACGATCTCCGACGCGCGCGGACTGCGGCGCGACGTACCCGTACGGGTCGCGTTCTACGCGGGTAGCGCTCCGCCGGCGCTGACGATTTCGCTCACCGGCGATCCCGCTTCGGCGGATTTCATTCGCCGTCAGGTTGCCGCCGCGGTCGTCCGCGCTACCCAGACGCGTCCCGGCGCGCAGGTCGTGGTCGGTCCCGACGACGTCTCGGTGCGCAACGATCTCGCGCAAGACCGCGTCGTGGTCGTTTCCGTTCCCGTGCTGATCCAGGGAAACGCCTACTTCGAAGTCGATGCGACCACCCGGGTCGACGTGCGCAACGTAGCCGCGCCGCGCATATCGCCGGACTCGCTGATGGTCAGCGACTATCCAGAACGGTTGGAAGAAAACGGTCTGCTCTTCGCGGCGGATCTGCGCAGCGAACAACCCTCGCGCTTTCTCTATTTCCACTACAATCCGCCCGGCCAGCCCGACCGCCGGATCGTTTTGCGAGCCGATAATCGCTCGTCGCAGCCGGCCGTCGTGCAGTTCATCAGCGGACGCGGCGGTCCGACGCCCAACGAAATGGAAGCCGGGCATCTCGCGACCAAGCTCTTCGTGATCAACGTCATCCAGAACCAAGGACGTCTGATCGCGATTCCCGCCAACAGCTCGCTCAATATCGCCGAGCAGGATCTGCCGGCGGGGAACGTCGCGG
>DASXDV010000016.1:0-6284 GCA_036490465.1 Candidatus Tumulicola sp.
TTACCGTAGTAAACTTCGACCCTCGGCTCCTCGACCTCGAGCAATCGGACGACGTTAGGTGGTCTGGGCGCCCGATCTCTTCGTCGCCGAGGGATCTCACTTACCGTAGTAAACTTCGACCCTCGGCTCCTCGACCTCGAGCAATCGGACGACGTTAGGTCGCTAGGGCGACCAAGGCGCGGGTTTCGGTTCCGGGTTTTCAACCTGCGAATGCCAGACGTTCGCGGCGAGAGTGGCTCCGGTAACGGCGTTCTCGTAGAGTACGTCGATCAGCGTTCCGGGCGGGTGCCGTTTGGCGCCGCGCCCGCATCGTCGCCGAACCCATCCGGGCCCGCGCCCAGCGAGAGGGTCGCGTCCGCTTGACTGGCCGGCGCGGCATATGGAGCGACGCGCAACGTCCGAAAGGTGAGACGCGCGACGCGGCGCGCCAGAACCGCGCCGCCGGCGCCGGCGGCTTGCGCGGTAATCGTCGTGGCGATGCGTCCTTCGTCCACCGCGTCGTTCTCCTGTTCGTAAATCGTGCAAGCTGTTCGCGGACAAGGCGATTGGCTTTCCAGCGTCGTTCCCGCGTGAAAAGCAATCGTGGCCGTCGCCGTCAGCGCGCAGCCGCGGGCCGTGCGTAGACGGCATGCGGGCGCGGCGGGAGGGGGCGTGGGGTCGACCGTGCGTGGATCGGCGCCCGCGGCGATCGCCGGGGCGATCGTTGCGCGGGCGAGCGTAGCGGACGAGGCAACTTCGTCGCGTACGGCGATTAGGGCTTGACGCCGAAGTTGCGTCTGCGCCAGCGCGTGAACGCCGTGGACGACGGCCTCTCCGAGCGTCGTCAACAACAGCGCAACGAAAATCGTCCGCAGCAGCACGCGAAGCCGCTAAGGCGCGCCCGTGGGCGCGGGTGCGAGTCCGGGCGCGCGGACTTTGGAACCGGGTAAGGGCGCGCGCTCCCCGAGAACCGCGGTGAGCGTGGCTCGTTCGCCGGTTTCGGTCGCCACCGCGTCGATGGCAATCCGCACCGATGTGGCGCCGGCGCGCGACACGCGAACGGACAATTGCGCGGGCAGCGGCGATCCGGCCGGCATCGGCAGGGTGGTGGCGACGCTCGTCGGAACGATCTTTGCGTCGCGATACTTGAGCACGTCGAAGGCGATCGGCATCTCTCGGCGCACCGCCGTTTGCAGTGCGTCGCGAATCGGCAGGCCCGCGGCAGCGTGGAGCACGCCGAGTGCGGCCGAGATCGCGCCGCCCGCGAGCAGCGCGACGATCGCTATGGCGACCGCGGCTTCGACGAGACTGCTGCCTCGTTCGCCGGCGTGCTCCATAGGACGCGCAGTGCCCCGTTGGGCGTTCGGACGAGCCGCGGCGGCTCGAGCCGGAGCAGCGGCCGCTCGAAGAGATACGTGACCAGCGTCGCTTGCGCGACGGTCGCCGCACCGGCAACGTACGTATAGCGGATCTGCCAGCCGTAGTCGTCGTGCGGATCGCCGAAGTAGCCCGGAATGTGCTGGGCAAGAAGTTCGCGGGCGATCATTTGGTGGTAGAGATACAGATTGTACGAGATCGCGGCGAGATAGCGTAGCGGAGGGTTGTCGAGCAACGCTTGCCACCATTTGGGGCTGGCGAGAAAGCCCAGCGCGACGATGGCGAATCCGGCGCCCAAAAGCGGCCGCCGGTCGATTTGCCAAACCCCCGCCCATTGCGGCGCAAACCGGGCGGCATACAGACTCTGCAAAAGGTACGCGAGCCATCCGATTCCGGCTAGCGCCGCCACCGGTCCGGCAAACCGCCACGCCGAAGTTTTCCAGCGTTCGCCGTAACGCGTGAAGACGTACGCCGCGAGCGTGCCGAACGCGAAGATGTCGAGATATCCCGGCAGATTCTCTTCATAGTAGGGAAATAGTGTGGTCAGGCAACAGTGGGCCATCCACGCGCGCCACGCCCAGGCGATGAGGATCATACCGGCGGCCGTCAACCACGGCGTGCGTCTGAAACACCACCAAATTGCCGGAAAAATGCAGTAGAACTCGACTTCGACCGAGAGGGTCCACAGGACGCCCGTGATCGTGCCGTAGCGTTGCGGGAACCAGGTATGCACGAACAGCAGATGCGTGACGACGTCGGGCAAGGTCGACGCGCCGGGCTGTTGCTGTGCGTACCCGATCGCATAGGCCACCGCGATGCATAGCAGGTACGAGGGTCCAATTTTTATGCCGCGTCGCCATGCAAAATGCTTCCAAGAAGGCTGCGCCGTGCCGGCGAGCAAGGCGCGAATAAAGGGAACCGCGATGACGAAGCCGCTGAGAAAAAAGAACAGGTGTACGCCGACGAAGCCGGTCTCGGGCACGAACTCGAGCCAGGAAACCGGCGCGGAAAGAAACGAGATTTCCCAGACGTGATACCAAAGCACGAGCAGCACGGCGACGCCGCGCAGGCCATCCAGGACGCCGAGTCGCCGGTCGGCGTGAATCGATCCGCTGGCAGCCACGAAGGGTGTTGCCGGCGTTACGCGTCCGGCGTGCGCGGCGCGAGCGCCATCGCGAGCGCCCACGCCTGGCCATCGCTAAGGAGATGCCGTCGAGCGCCATCGCGCCCAAGAGAAACAAGCATGTCGAACCTCCGCGGGGGCCCTTCGACGTTTTTTGGCCGCACCCGGCCCGGCTTGACAAGCGCGCGTCGTCGTGCTTCCATAGCGGGCACATCTACTTCGCTCGCCGGTCCGCTTACGCTTATTATTATCCCTGCTGCTTTGCAAAGGCCGGCAAAGGCGTAACGCGCGACCGCTGAATCGCAAGAGCATCAGCCGCAACGCGAACCCCCGCCGGATCGGCGGGGGTTCGTTTTTTTAGTGCAATCGATGACGACAGCTAAGGAGCACGCAATGAGTGCCGCAGTCTACCAGGGAGTCGAGGGAGCCTACTCGCAGTTGGCGATCGCCCATTTTCTGACGGCTGCCGGATCCGATGCCGAGTTGTTCGGCGTTTCGACGTACCGCGAGATGGCGACGCGGTTGGCCGGCCTCCGAGCCGACGTCGGTATCGTCCCAATTGAAAACGCCATCGCCGGAACCGTTCGCGAAGGTTACGATTTGCTGGCCGAGTTCGACTTGGCGCCGGTGGAGGAGCTGCAGTGGCGCACCGACCACCGTCTGTTGGGCATCGCCGGCGCCGAACTGCCCGGCGTTCGCGAGGTCCTCGCTCATCCGTTGACAATTGCGGAATGCGGTCGTTTCCTGGCCGGGCTAGAGAATGCACACGCGATTCCATGCGAAGACACCGGGGTTGCGGCCCGCGAGGTCGCGCGTCGCGGCAACCCCGAGATCGCCGCGCTCGCCCCGGCGGCGGCCGGGCGTATTTACGGATTATCGGAAATCGCCGTCCACTGCACCGACGATCCGCATACGTACACCCGCTTTCTGATCGTGGCGTCACGGCAGGCAGTGGCCGCCGGCCGGGTGGCGCCGAGCGCGGGCGCGGGACCTCGAAAAACCGCGTTGATTTTCGGCGTCGAAGATCGCGCCGGCGCGTTGGCCGGCGTGCTCGAGATTTTGGCGCGGCGCGAAATCGACGGCGACAAACTCGAATCCAAACCGGCGCTGGGTCGCGGCGGGGAACGGACCTTTTACGTCGAGTTCGCCGGCGACGTCGCGGATCGCAACGTCGCCGCTGCCATCGACGAGTTCGGTCCGCGCTGTCGCTGGGTCACCGTATTAGGCAGCTACCGCGCGCACTCCGGAGCGCCGATCGACGCGGACGTCGCTCCATTACCGGCGCTTCGAGCGGCGCCGTCGAAGCGCTCGACGCACTTTCCGCCGCCGCCGGCGCCGACGGCTTTTCCGCGCGTTGCCCGCGCGGCCAAACCGGAAGGCACGGTGCTGCAGATCGGCGGGATCCGGATCGAGGATGGAAGCTTCGTCATTGCGGCCGGCCCCTGCTCGGTGGAATCGCGCGAGCAGATCCTCGCGACGGCCCGCGGCGTGCGCGCCGGGGGTCCGACGATGCTGCGCGGCGGCGCGTTCAAACCACGGACCAGCCCTTACGCATTTCAAGGTTTGGGTTGGGAAGGCGTTGCGCTGCTCGCGGAGGCCGGGCGGGCGACCGGCCTGCCCACGATCAGTGAGGTCATGACGATCGATCAGGTCGAGCCGATGGCCGCGCGGATCGACGTGCTTCAAATCGGCGCGCGCAACATGCAGAATTTCGACCTGCTCAAGGCGGTCGGCCGCGCCGGGTGCCCGGTGCTGCTCAAGCGCGGCTTCTCGGCAACCATCGATGAGCTGTTGGCGGCGGCCGAGTATGTCCTGGCCGAGGGGACCCCAACATCATTCTGTGCGAACGGGGAATCCGCACGTTCGAGCCTGCGACCCGCAATACGCTTGATCTGTCCGCCGTGCCGGTGCTGCGCGAGCGCACGCACTTACCGGTCTTCGTCGACCCCAGTCACGCCGTGGGGGTGCGCCGTTGGATCGCACCGTTATGCCGGGCAGCCAAAGCAGTCGGAGCCCAAGGCCTGCTGGTGGAAGTTCATCCCAACCCCGCGCAAGCCAAAAGCGACCAGGATCAAGCCCTGACCCTCGCGGATTTTGACGACGCCGTGGAGCAGCTCGAAGGCATCCCGCTACTCTGCCGGCCGTACGCTGCGGGCCTACCCGGATGAACGGTCCCAAAGTCCGGGGCATCCGCGGGGCAATTACGGTCGAAGCCGACGATCCCGCGGCGATCGTTGCTGCGACCAAACGACTGCTGCGCGAAATCGTCGCCCGAAACGGTGTCGTGCTCGACGACGTCGCCTCGGTACTCTTTAGTCTGACGCCGGATTTGCACGCCGTCTTTCCGGCACTGGGTGCTCGCGAGCTGGGGTGGGTCCGCGTGCCGATGCTGCACTTTGCGGAACTCGACGTTCCGGGGGCGCTCGCGCGCTGCATTCGGGTCCTGATGCACGTCACCACGACGCTCGGACTCGACGAGGTCGAGCACGTCTATCTCGACGGTGCGGCCGAACTGCGGCCGGACCTCGCAAAGCCGCAACGTGCCTGACGTTCGAGTGCTGGGAATCTTTGGAACCGGCCTGATCGGTGCGTCGATCGGCATGCGCGCGCGCCGGAACGGGACGTACGTCGTTGGATACGACCGGGATCCGGCCGCGGCTGCGCGTGCGCGGGCGCTGGGAGCGATCGATGCAGTCGTGACGCGCGACGAAATCTACGCGCGTGCCGGTACGGTCGCGATCGCCGCGCACCTCACCGCCACGATTGCCGAGCTGGAACGTCTGCACGGATCGCCGCCGGCGGCGGCAATCGTCGACGTCGCTTCGGTCAAGGGACCGGTGTGCGAAGCCGCGCGCGGGTTGGCGAACTTCGTCGCGACCCACCCGATGGCCGGCTCGGAGCGCAGCGGTCCCGAAAGTGCCGACCCGGAACTTTTCGAAGGGCGCACCTGGGCCTACGTGCCCGCGGGCAATCGCGAGTTAAACGCGCACGTTTGCCGCTTCATCGAATCGCTCGGGGCGTTACCGCTCGCAATCGACCCGTCCGAACACGACCGGGTCGTCGCGTTCGGTTCGCATCTTCCGCAAATCGTGGCCTGGATCTATGCGCGTCAGGCGCGGGAGCGGGACGTCGCCGGAAGGCGCCGGTTAGCCGGCGCGGCCGCCCGCGAGTTACTGCGGCTGGGGGCGTGCGAGTCGGCGATGTGGGGGGACGTCCTGCGCGTAAATGCCGCCAACGTGGAACCCGAACTCCGTGCGCTCGGGAGCGCTCTGCTGGAGGCCGCCGAGCGGCTCCGAGCCGGCCGCGCGATCGAACCCGCCGCTATTGGTCGCCGGGATCCGGAATCGACAACTTGGACGGAGGTTCCCACTGAAAGTCGCTCGGCGGATACTTCGCCTTGAACGGCTTGAACGCGCGCGGCTTCTGGGTGAAATCGAAGGCCGCAAACATGTCGGTCGCGCGCACGTCGGTGGTCCCGATTGAAGCGATCCCGAACGTCTCCTCGATGGTTTTGAGAATGCTCCCGAATTCGTATTGGGTGTGATCGACGTATCCCGCTTTGGCATACGGCGAAATTACCAAGCACGGAACTCGAATCCCCAAACCGCGATAGTCCAGCTGCGGCGGGCTCGCGTTATCGTACCATCCGCCCCAGTCGTCCCACACGACGATGATGGCGGTGGAATTCCAGTTGGAGCTCTCGCCGATTGCGTCGACGACCGTGGACACCCAGGAGGGTCCCCGGTCGGAACCGGCACCCGGATGATCGGAGTCTTCCGGCGTCGGAATAACCCACGAAACCGCG
>DASXDV010000019.1:0-5764 GCA_036490465.1 Candidatus Tumulicola sp.
TACGGCGCGAAGGCCGGGGAACTGACGCCGGCGGCCTACGTGGCGCAAAACGACGCCGCCTTGGGCCAAATGGTCGACGCGCTGTCACACTCGAAGGTGTGGAAATCTTCGGTGATGTTTGCGATCGAAGACGACGCGCAAGACGGCCCCGACCACGTCAGCGACCAGCGAACCACTCTTTACGTCATCTCGCCGTACGCGCGCGGCGGCGTGCGTCACGAACACTACGCGACCGTCAGCGTGCTGCGAACGATCGAATCGATTCTCGGAATGCGTCCCCTGTCGGCCTACGATGCGATGGCCGTGCCGATGTCGGCGGCGTTCGCTCCCGCGGCAAACCTCGATCCGTTCGTCGCCATCCCCCCGAAGATCGATATTACGCGTCGTAACCGGAAGGTCGCGTTCGGCGCGGGGACCAGCGCGCGGCTCGATTTCACTCGCCCGGATGCGGCCCCGGCGGACGTTTTAGACGACATCCTCGCACACAATCACCAAACGCAACCTGCGACTCTCAGGGAGGAACGATCGTGGTAAGAATCTCAGGACGTTACGTCTCGTACTGGTCGGCCGCGGCGGCGGCGGCGCTGCTGGCTGCTTGTGGTGGTCCGGGTACGGATGCGCCGGCTATATCGGGTGCGGCGGCCGTTCGCGCGAACGTCCGGGCCGCCAATGGGTTCCTCCGCCCGCAGTCGCCGCGCTTGGCGGAGGCCGGCGGACGGCGTGGGCACTTCTCGTCGCCGACGCAGGCCGCCAAAGCCGGCAACAATGTGATCTACTCGGGAAGCTTCGACGCAAACTCGATTACGATTTTCCCGACGAAAGGCGTGAATCCGCCGCCGATCGGCGAAATCACGACCGGCCTCTCGAACCCCGAGCGTCTCTTTGTCGGAAAGAATCTCAAGCTGTACGCGACGAACCTCGGCAACAACACGATCGTCGCGTACGACCCGGGTGCGACGTCTCCGAGTCTGACGATCGGCCAGGGCGTGGACTCGCCGACCGGCCTCGTCGTCGGCGCCGACGGCACCATCTATTGCGCGAATACCGACAACGACACGGTCACCGTTTATCGCAAAGGTAAAAAGAAGCCGGCGCGGACGATTGCGCTCGGCAACGATCTTCCCGAGAATCTGGCGATCGATGCCGCGAACAATCTTTACGTCTCGTATGTCGGCGGTGCGCGCGGCAGCGGCGTCGTCAAGGTTCCCGCCGGCCAGACGACTGGCCAAGATCTCAACCTGGTCGTTGGAAGTGCGGGGGCCATCGAGGTCGATACGTCGGGCAACATCATTCTGATCGACGCCGCGATTCCTTCAGTCGACGTGTTTGCGGCCGGCGCGACGAGCCCGTCGAAGGTTATTCGAGTTACCGATGGCTCGCCATTCGAACTCGCGCTGAACAAGAGCGAAAAAAAACTCTACGCCAGCATCGATCTCGGGATCGACTTTGCCATCGAAGTGCTCGACTACCCGAAGGGGAACGCCTTTACGGATAAAATTACCAGCGGCGTTGGCGAATGGCCGTTGGCGGTTAGTCCGGATAACGCCCTTTGATGCGGCGGTCGGGTCGCGCTGCGGCTTCGTAGATCGCGCCGGCGGCGACGATCATCGCCATCACCAATAGCGTTACCCAGCCGTAGTTGAACGCGGCTCGCCCGCTGCCAAGCGCGCTCGGCCAGACGATATCGAGCAGCATCAGCAGGAGGTACGCTCCGCCGGCGATGGTTACCGGAACGCCCCAGGCCACAAGGCGAAACGCCCCGGCCGGCTTCCAGCCGCGCAGCCGTGCGAGCAACGCGCCCAGAACCGTGAGCAGGAAGGCGAGGTAAATACCGGAGGTCGCAAACGAAACCAGGGCGTAGAGCGCGTTGACGTTCGCGGGATAGTCGAACCATAACACGTGCACCGGCCGGCTCGGGTTGATCAACACGAGCAGTAAAAAGAGAAACGGCACGATCGTTCCAACCAAAATAGCGTTGACCGGCGTGCGATGGCGGGGCGAAACTTGCTTGAGGCGATCGCTGCCGGGCAACGCACCGTCGCGCGCGAGTGCGAACGCCACCCGCGCGCCCGCCCCTTGAACCGCCGTTCCGCAACTAAAGAACGCCACGATCACCATGACCAGGAAGAAGTCTTGCAGCCAATTGGGAAGGGCGCCCAAGATCGCGTTGATCCCGCCGGAAACGACGCCGGTGATTCCACTAGGCGGCGTCGCGAGCAACAATCCTAGGACCAGCACGAACGAGGCGATGCCGCCGTAAAAGAGCGCGTTGCGCATTGCGCGAGGGACCTGGCGCGCCGCGTCGAGCGTTTCTTCGGAGATGTCGCCGGCCGACTCGAAGCCGTAAAAGATATAGACGTTGGCCAGAATCGCGACTAGCGCGGCGCCCGTCCACCAGTTGCCGCCGAAATCCAGGTGAAGCGGGTTGCCGGAAAGACGTTCGACGCCTTGCGACGAGAACGTGAATCCCAATCCGTGGTGAAAGCCGAAGATCGCCAGCGCGGCGAAGACGCCGAACGTGCCGATCGTTTCCACATAGACGCCGAACCGCGCGACGTAGCCCAGGATCTTTGCCCCGACCGAGTTCAAGACGGCGGACAGAACGATGATCGTTCCGGCGATCACAAATATCGTGAGGTGGTTGGCGGGATCCAGGTGCGTATGGAACCAGACGTTCGAAAGCGAGGTGACGTAGCCGACCGCGCCGGAGTCGACCGACGCGACCGTCGCGAGCAGCGCGAACCCGTAGATCCATCCGATGAACCAGCCGTAGCGTGGCCCGACGGTGTACTTTCCATACTGATAGAGTGCGCCGGAAAGGGGATACTCGCTCGAAAGTTCGCCGAAAACCAGGGCGACCAGCATCATGGCGCCGACGACGACGGGAATCGTCCAGATGTAGCGGGGCCCACCGGTGGCTAGCCCAAGGGTGTAGAGCGAATAGATGCCCACCATCGGGCTCAAGTAGCTAAACGCGACCGAGAAGTTATCGAATAGCGAGAGGACGCGCGAGAGTTCTTGCCGATATCCGAGCGCGCCGAGCCGATCGCCTTCGCTAGGTGAAGCCGACGTCTTCATCCGGCGCGACGGAGGTCTAGCGGGCGGACCAGGCCCAACCGGTGATGAGCCAGCGGCCGCCGGTGCGTTGCAAAGCGACGGTGAAGGTGGCGCCGGATTCGGTAACCGCCTTACCGTGTCGCTGGTAGGCGTAACTCGCCGGCGCGACGACGTAGGCCGTGCTTCCGGAAACCTGAACTTGGGTGGGCGGGCCCATCGACGCGGTTCCTGCGGCGATACCCTCTTCGTGATTTGCGGCGGTGAAATCATGAAACCACTGCCCGCAAGCGGCGGTGCCGTGCCAGACATGGGGCGCAAACTCGTCGATGATCGCGGTTTGCGACGCGCACGCTCCCGTTACTTCCTTCAGGTCGCTTCGGTTGATGCCGTCGAGCAACCGATGGATCGTCGCCAGCACTTGCCGTTGCGCGGGGCTGAAGGCGGGCGTTTGGGTGGCGGCGGCAAATTGCGGCGCGAGCGTCAATCCGAGTATGGCCGCCAATATGAAACTCGCCGGTCGTATACGCATCATGCCCTCTTCGCAGCGCGACCAGCCATCCGGCCGCTAAGGCGCGTTTTCCTTAGCGGCCGGGACGTGACCTACCCGATGGGTCCGGGGTTAGAGCGGCGGGTTACCGCCGCCCTGGGACGGCTTCGCTGCAGATTTCGGGGGTGGTTTCGGAGCCGCATGCTGCGGCGGTTTGGCGGCCGACTGCGGCGGCGGTTTCGGTGCCGTATGCTGCGGCGGCTTGGCGGCCGAGTGCGGCGGCGGTTTCGGTGCCGTATGCTGCGGTGGTTTAGCGGCCGACTGCGGCGGTGGCTTCGGAGCCGCGTGCTGCGGTGGTTTGGCGGCCGACTGCGGCGGCGGTTTCGGTGCCGTATGCTCCGGCGGTTTGGCAGCCGAGTGCGGCGGTGGTTTGGGTGCCGCGTGCTGCGGCGGTTTGGCGGCTGGTTTCGGCTGCGGCTTCGGTGCGTTGGCCGCGGCCTTATCGGCCGGCGTCAGCGCCTGGAAGTTCTTCGGACGATTCGTCGTGCTCAGCGGCTTGGCAACGACCGTCTCGGAAGGCTTGCCGTGGTTGACCTTCGCGTACAGATTTCGATCCTGTTTCGCTTCGTTAATATGATTGCGCTGCACGGTCGTCATCGTGATCCGGCGCTGATGCGACCACGCGACCTGTTGGGCGTTCGGCTTCATGCGAATGCCCCCGGGACCATTGTAGCTGTAGCGATTGACGTTACGGACGACGACGGTTCGATTGACGTACACGTTGCGCACGTATTGCGGATTGACGCGAGTAATGGCCGTATTGTAACGGAAGGCGTTACCGTACCAGGATCCGCCGGCGTACCCGGTTCCGTAATAGCCGTATCCGTAGTTGACGCCGCCGTAGTATCCGACGTTCTGCCCCCAGTATCCGGGATTCCAAAGATAGCCGGCGCCGGCGTTATTCATCCCCCAGTAACCGGGCGTCCAGTATAGCCCCGGCGAGGGTGGTTGGGTCCACGTTCCCGGAACCCAATAGTATCCGGCCGGACCCCATGCCCAGTAACCCGGCGTCCAGATTGCATTGGGGACGGTGAGTTCGGGCTGCACGTAGCTGGGCATCAGCGGCGGAGCCACGAGGCTCACGTACACTTGGGCCGGCGTCGCGACCGGGATCGCGGCCGAGCCGAGTGCCACCGCGAGCGCAAGAAATAGGCTGCTTTTCCGCACGCATTCCTCCTTAAAGCAGGCGAGCTGAATCATGCCGAATTCATATCTACCCACTTTTGAACGAGTCGCCTGGTAAAAGGCGCTCGTGGGCCCTTAGAATCCTATGAGGGACGGCGAGGACGGCGATTCTTCGAGATGGCGCGGACGATGACGCGTCCGGCTCCCGGCGATTCGAAGGGTCGCGCGCAGCGAGCGATGGCTGCATCGACCAGCGCCCGGACTTCGGGTCGTTGCGTTTCGTCGTTCTCGATCCGAAGGTGACGCACGCGGTTTCCGCTGCCGGCGAGGATGTGGTGCGGATCGGGAAGGTGGACGCCAAATAGGAAACAGAGGCTCACTTTGCGCGGGTGGATCACGATCGAAAGCGGAGCTTCCGACGGACGTTCGCTCGGGCAGAAGCCGATCACGAGTGCGTACGCATTTGTCGTACACGAGTTCGAACGCTCCCGGAAGCCGGCGCCGCAGCGCCGCGAGGATGGTCCGCGCGCGACGCGCGATCTCGGGGGAAAATCGCGCGATCCACTCGTCGAGCCGCGCGCGTTCGGAGTCGCGGCCCGGCGGCGGCCTTTTCATGGCGTTTCTCCCGCGTCGCGACCAAAGTCCCGAAAAGCGCTCCTTAAGGCAAGTTCTCGGCGACTAAAGGCGGTGGGAGCGCAAAACGGCGCGGCTAAAGCATCAGGGCTTAAGAAGGGGACCAGCTTATGCACAAGGCGTCCTTTCTCATTATTCTCGCAACCCTGGCTTTAGCCGCCTGTGGCGGCCGCAGCGCGAGCGGTACGGCTGCCGGCGCGTTGCCGGCAGCGATGGCCGGACGCGAGACGTCCAGCAGTACGCCGATTGCCCACGTCATTATCGTCGTCCAAGAAAATCGCAGTTTCGACAATCTTTTCGCGACCTTCCCTGGCGCCGACGGGGCCACTGAAGGCAAGAACTACAACGGCAAAACCGTCCAGTTGACCGCGCACAGCTTGACGAGCAACCTCGTGCTCAATA
>DASXDV010000035.1:0-5309 GCA_036490465.1 Candidatus Tumulicola sp.
GGTAAGGCAGCGGACTTTGACTCCGCCATGCGTTGGTTCGAATCCAGCCACCCCAGCCAACCAGCCAATGACGCGCGCCGCACGCCGGTGCGTGTAGGCGTGCGCTGGTGAGCGATCCGATAACGACCCTTCACGTCACCAATGGCGATTCGGTGCTGTACCTCTTTAAGAAAGCGGGCATCGGCGGCACGCACTTGGCTTGGCGCGACTCCCTGAACGAAGGTCCCGTTCCAGCCGGTTTGGGATTGGCCGAACTGAGCGCAACCCGCGCCGGGTATCTGTCGCAGCGCGGCTACGCGAATCCGATTAAAATCATTCGCGACTTCAAAGTGCGTGATGCCGCCTTTGAGCGCGCGCGCGGCTTTCGGGAGATCGTGCTGTGGTTCGAACACGATCTTTACGATCAACTGCAGCTGCTTCAAGTCATGACGGCTTTGGAAGATTTGAAAGTCGACGCGAGTCGCGTGACGCTGATACAGAGCGACCACTACCTCGGGATGATGACGACCGACGAGCTGATGCGGCTGCTGCCGCGCCGTCGTAACGCCACCCCGGCAACCTTCAAATCGGCTCGCCGAGGATGGGAGCGTTTCACGTCGGCGTCACCCTCCGAGCACTTCGCCGCGGCCCGGGAGGACGCCATCGGGCTGCCGTTTCTCAAAGCGGCCATGCGGCGGCTATGCGAAGAATACCCGTACGTGGGCGACGGTCTCTCGCGCTCGCAACGTCAAGCTCTCGCGGCGGTACGCGATGGCCCCGCATCCAACGAAGACCTGTTCTTTCGGGCGCAAACGCGCGAGGAAGCCGCGTTTTTGGGAGATACTGCTTTCGCAAGGATCCTCGCCGATCTGAGGGAGCCAGAGTGTGCGTTGATCGCCGGCGTAGAAGGCAGCCTCGCGCTCACGCCGTTGGGAGAGCGAGTCCTCGCGGGCGAGGCCGATTGGCTTGAAATCGCCGGGATCGACCGTTGGATCGGCGGCGTGCACCTGCTGGCCGATTGCGTGGTGCGATGGGACGAAGAGAGCGAGCGCCTAGGTTCCTGACGCCGGTAACCGGCAGAGCGGCCAAAGGTGCGGCACGCCGCGGCGCGAACGCGCTGAGTTACCCCACTTGATGAGGAGTACCAATCGCGGCATGTCCCACGACGAACTGAGCATCGAACTCAAGACGGAAAAGCGCGGCGAGTCGCTGATCTTCAAACTCCGCGGCAGTCTCGACATCGCGACCTCGCCGACGGTTCGGGCAGCTCTGAACGAAGCGACGGATCAGGGGAAGAAGGAGCTCGTCGTCGACCTTACGCAGCTTGAATTTCTCGATTCTACCGGCTTGGGAGCCTTGATCGGCGCCCATCGCCGCGCAGCGGAACGGGACGGCTCGCTGCGCTTAGTCGTAAGCGAAGGCCCGATCGCGCGCCTGCTGAACATCACCGGCTTGATTCGAGTTTTTGCCGTTTACCACAGCATCGACGACGCGCTCCAAAATCAGGGCCGCGTTACGGCGACCGCATAATTGCGGTAGGCCTCGTCGAGCAACTCCACGACGTGGCGGACTTTGACGTCGCAGGCACTCGCACGTAGTCCGGCCGCGACTTGAATGGCGCAGCCCGGATTCGCCGTCGCCACGATCTCCGCGCCGGTACGTTTGACGTTGGCAACTTTCCGGTTTTGCAAGCGGTCGGCCATGTCCGGTTGGGTGAGGTTGTAGGTCCCGGCTCCGCCGCAGCAGACCGCGCTCTCGTCCATCTCGACGAGCTTCAGATTGGGGATGCGTTGCAGGAGCCGGCGAGGCGCGCCGCTGACGCGTTGCGCATGCGCGAGGTGGCACGGTTCTTGATAGGTAACGGTGGCGGCGATCGGCCCGATGCGCGAGTCGAGTTCGCTGGCATCGAGCACCTCGGTAACGTCGCGTACGCGTTCGGAGAAGCGGCGCGCGCGCGACGACCACTCGGGATCGTGCGCGAACAGTTCGGCGTACTCCTTGAGCGCCGACCCGCAGCCGGCCGCGTTGACGACGTAGACGTCCGCGCCGCTGCGCTCGAAGGCGACGATATTTCGCTTGGCTAGTTCGCGCCCGGCGTCCATCGCACCGGCGTGGATGGCGATCGCACCGCAGCATCCTTGATTGGACGGAACGACCACCGAAAGCGAGGCTCGGCCGAGCATGCGCATCGTCGCCTCGTGAACGTTGGGAAACGCGACCTGCATCACGCACCCGACGTGCAGAAAGGCAAGCCCGCGGGGTTCGGGGCTGTCGACGCGCTGATCCGTTGCCACGAAGAACCGGTCGGCAATGCGCGGCGCAAGCTTCGTGAGGCGGCCCAAGCCAAAGAGCGGTGCCAGCGCAGTAAGCCGGGTGCGCTGCGCCGCGCGCAATGCACGCGCCGCCCAACGCAACCGGTCCAAGTGCGCAAAGACACCCAGCAGTACGCCGCGCAGCCGCCGCGTTCGGGGCGCTTCGGGCACGGTCCGAGCGCGTTCGATCTGCGTACGTGCGGTTTCGAGAAGGCGGCCGTATGCAACGCCCGAAGGACAGTTGGGCTCGCAAGCGCGGCAATCCAAGCACTGCGCCATTTGCTCGACGAATCCGTCGGCAAGCACGTCGGCTCGCCCCTCGGAGACCGCTTTAATGAGGGCGATGCGCCCGCGCGGTCCGGACGTCTCGGTGAACGTTTCGAGGTAGGTGGGGCAGGTCGGCAGACAAAGCCCGCAGCGGATGCAGCGATTGAAGATCTCGGGCGGAGGCTGGTCGGCGCCGCTAAACCCACGTACCGAACGCTCGTTCATTACCGCCGGTAACGTTCGACTCCGCCGCCGCGAAGGTCTCTCGGCCCCTACAAAAGTCGGGCACGCGCGGTTAGCAAGAAGATTTGCGGAGTCCGTCGCATCTATCCTAGTAGGAACGCCGTCGGTGACGCTGCCGGCGGCGTCGAGCGCTTTTTACGGAGGATGCGTGAGCAAACGGATCAAGGTAGCGGTAACCGGTGCGGCCGGACAGATCGGCTATGCGCTGCTCTTTCGGATCGCCTCGGGTCAAATGTTCGGGCCCGACACCGAAGTGGAACTCCAGTTGCTCGAACTGGAGCAAGCCATGGGCGCGCTCGCGGGCGTCGCCATGGAGCTCGACGACTGTGCCTTTCCGCTGCTCAAAGGTGTGCTCGCTACTTCCGATGTCGGCGAAGCCATGCGCAACGTGAACTGGGCCGTGCTCGTCGGAGCGATTCCGCGGCGAGCCGACATGGAACGTTCGGACCTGCTGCGCATGAACGGCCAGATCTTTACCGCGCAAGGGCGCGCGCTCGACGCAGGGGCTGCAGCCGACGTGCGGGTGTTCGTCGTGGGGAATCCCTGTAACACGAACTGCTTGATCGCGATGGAAAACGCGCCCCGAATTCCCAAAGACCGCTTCTTCGCGATGACGACGCTCGACGAGCTGCGCGCGCGGACGCACTTGGCCAAGAAGGCGGGGGTCGACGTCACTGAAATTTCCCAGATGGTGATTTGGGGTAATCACTCGGGAACGCAGTATCCCGACGCCGCGCATGCAAAAATCGGCGGCCGGCCGGCAAGCGAGGTGGTCCGCGACGGGTCGTGGCTCGAAGACGAGTTCGTCACGACCGTACAAAACCGCGGCACGCAAGTGATCAAGACCCGCGGTGCTTCGTCGGCGGCATCGGCCGCCAACGCGGCGGTCGTCGGCGTCTACAACCTCACCCACGATACGCCGCCGGACGAATACTATTCCGTGGCGCGCTACTCGCACGGCGAGTACGGCATCGATCCCGGCTTGATCTTTTCGTTTCCATCGCGAACGGAAAACGGCGTGTCGCGGATCGTCGAGGGGATCGCGCACGCGGACTTCGGAACCAAAAAGATGCAAGCGACGCTCGAGGAGCTGCGCAAGGAGCGCGACGCCGTCAAAGAGCTGGGATTAATCCCTCGTTTGAGTCACGCATGAGCACCCGCAAGGGCGAGCCCGATTTCGATCTGATCCACGTCAGCGTGGCGTCGGCGGCCGGCGCCTACACGGTCGGCAGCTCGTCGTTCTTTCGCTACATCCTGCGCTTGACCGAACTTGGATTGCCGCTTTCGCGCCCGGACCAAGAGGCGGTCGATATTTTGGCCGCCATCCCGCATGCCTTCGATCAAGATCAGGACGGTCCGGTCTCGGGTCGCGGATGGCGCATCGTGCCGGCCCAGGGTGAGCTGGATTGGCCGGTGTTGGAGGCGACGCCCGGGCGGCTGCATAGCGCCTTCGAACGCGCGCGCGGAATCCTGTGGACGCACGCCGCCCAGTTTCACGTCAGTGCGCGCGAGATTGCGTCGATCGAAGAGGAGTTGGATGCGGTGTACGGCGTGCTGATGCGTGCCGAGGCAGCCGGCGTAGCGGTGAACGTTTCCTACGTTGCCTAACCCCCGGTTTCGTCTGTGCGAGTTGCCGCTGCGCGGCGCCGGCGGCGAACCGATCTCGTTTGTCCGGACGATTCATTCGCACGGCTGCGCCGATCTCGCCCCGGCGACGGTCGAAGCGACGCCCCCGGCCTATCGTCGCACGTTTCGTTTGCCGCGCGGAACCGTCGACGTTCGCCTGCGCGAGTCGCGCGGAAGGTTGATTGCCGAAACCGATCGCTCCGTTCCCGCCGCGCAAGCGCGCCGAATCGTTGCGGCAATCCGTCGCATGTTTCGCTTGGACGACGATCTCTCGGCGTTCTACCGCGCGATCGGCGGCGATCCCCAGCTAAGCTGGGCGGCGAACGGCGCCGGCCGCCTGTTGGCAAGTCCGACCGTCTTCGAAGACGTCGTCAAGACGATTTGTACGACGAACTGCGCGTGGTCGGCAACGGTCCGCATGACGCGCGCATTGGCCGAGCTAGGCAGCGGCGCGTTTCCCGAACCCGAAGAAATCGCGCGCACGCCGGAAGCGTGGTTTCGCGACGTCGCACGGATGGGCTATCGCGGTCCGTACGTGCAAACCATCGCACGCGACGTGGCCGCCGGAAGACTCGATCTCGAGTCGTTTCGCCCGGCGGCCCGGAAAAGCGACGAAACCGTTCGCGAGTCGCTGCTCGCGTTACCGGGAATCGGCCCGTATGCTGCGGCGCACGCGATGCAACTGCTCGGGCGTCATCGTCACTTGGTGCTGGACTCCTGGACGCGGCCCGCCTACCTACGCTTAATGAAGAAGAAGCGTGCGAAGGACGGTACGATAGAGCGTTCCTTCGCGTGTTACGGTGCTTACGCCGGGCTTGTCTTTTGGCTCGTGCTCACGCGCGACTGGGTTGAGGAGCGGGCCTAAAGAGCGCCCAACAACGG
>DASXDV010000106.1:0-15525 GCA_036490465.1 Candidatus Tumulicola sp.
CTGCGTCAGACCACCGCAACGGTGCCGGGGTCCCAACTGGCGGATCGGGGATTGCTGCCGTCCAACGCGTTACTGATCGACGCGGGCGTTCCCGACTACGATTTCTCTTTCGGGCTGACGCCGTACGTCAACGTACCCGCCGCGTACGAATATTCGGGAAGCGTCGCGTCGCCGGCGGACGCATTTCTGTACGGCGACCGGGCCGGATCGGGCATCGTTACGCTCGAGCCGTTCGGCGGCGACAGCGCCGTCGCCACCGGAGGCGGCGACACGATCCTGCGTTTGGAGAGCGGCTCGGCATCGACTGGGGTCGTCGCGGGAACGTATAGCAACGATACCGAGTCCCGGCAGCGGGCCGACGCGCGCTGGACCGTCCCGCTCTCGGACGCCCAAACGCTGAGCTTTAGCGGCGGAAGCGCGCAGGACCGCGCTTACGGCGACCCGACGTCGACGCTGGCCGAAAACTTTTCGTTCGCTACTGCCGCATTCGACGACGCCCAGCCGTCGGTGGATTTGCACGCGGCTTTCGTCGCCGATCGCGGCGGGTATCTAGCGACCAGCGGCGGCTTGCCCGTCGGCGACGTGTGGTCCGACGCGCAGTACTCCGCCGGTTTGCGCACGCAAGGGCCGGTTTTTGGGTTCCTCGATCTCGCCAGCCGATTGTCGACCGGAATTTACGACGCCAGCGCTTATCTGCAGCCGCGCATTGCCGGAACGCTGGATCAGAATCGGATCGACGCCGGGGTCGAGGCGAGCGGTAAAAACTACGACGTCGGCGCCGGCGTCGGATTCTTCGGACTCGGATTTACCGGCGGCTGGGGCGGCGGTTCGACCCCCGCCGACGGGCATTTGGCTACGCCTTCGCTGAGCGTCAAGCTGTTCCCGAATTCGAAGTGGAGCGCCGACCTCGAAGCCAGCGGATCGTTCACGCTGCCCACCCTTTGGGAAGAGTACGCGTTTTCCGACAACTACGGTGCGTTCGTTTACAATCGCAACGCTCTGTACTCGGCGAACGTATCCTACACCGACGACTCGCGCTTGCGCGTTTCCGTCGAGAGTGCGTCGCAACGCGTTCGCGGTTACACCGACGGTTTGGTCACGTCGAGCGGAGCCTCGTTGGCGTGGCAGATTGCGCCGGCGATCTCGCTGCGTGCCTGGACGATGTACGTTGCAGACACGACGGCGCCGCCGATCGGTCCGACGCTCTACCCGACCGGTACGCCGTCCAACGTCAACGCGCTTTGGCTTACGTACGACAACGGCCCGGGCCTCCGGATCGACGCGATCTACCGACGCGATCTCCTCGATCGCGAGCCGTTCGAACACGTCGACGCGTCGGTCTCCGGACCGGTCGCCAACCATCTGCGATGGTACGCCGGCGTCGAAGATCGCCAGCGCACCACCTATCTCGACGTGGGCTTCCGCTTTCGGTAAGCGTTCTCAGTCGTCGCGACGGCCCTGAGGACGGCGGCGCCGGCGCATCGGCGGCGCGCCGGGCGCGTCGACCGCTTCGCCGACGTCGCGGGGCTCGGGATGGTCGCGCGGTTCGGGATTCTCGCGCGGACGCGGACGATTGCGGTCCCCGTCGCTCCAGTTGCTCCGGCGTCCTCCGCCTCCGCCGCCGCTTCCACCGCTGCCGTTGTCGGAACCGAGCACGGCTTTGTGCGAGAGGTTAAGACGTCCCTGGCCGTCGATCTCCATCACCTTCACGCTAAGTTCGTCGCCGACTTTGACGACGTCTTCGACGCGCTCGACTCGCTGCGGCGCGAGCTGGCTGATGTGCACGAGCCCTTCCTTACCGGGAAGGATCGCAACGAACGCGCCGATCGGGATGATGCGGGTAACGGTGCCGACGTACGTCTCGCCGATGACGATCTCTTTGGTGAGATTTTCGACGATTTGGCGGGCCTTGTCGCCCGATTCGCCGTCGAGCGACGTAATGAATACCGACCCGTCGTCCTCGATATCGATTTTGCTGACGCCGGTATCGGCGATGATTTTGTTGATGACCTTGCCGCCGGGTCCGATCACGTCTTTGATCTTGGCCGGATCGATCTTGATCACGATCATCCGCGGTGCGTACTTGGAGAGTTCGGTGCGCGGCTGCGCGATCGTCTCGGCGAGCTTGTCGATGATGAAGTGGCGCGATTTGCGCGCCTCCTCCATCGCCTCGCGCATAATCTCCAGTGTGATGCCTTGGACTTTGATGTCCATCTGAATGGCGGTGATGCCCTTTTTCGTGCCGGCGACCTTGAAGTCCATCTCGCCGAGCGCATCTTCGAGTCCCTGGATGTCGGTCAGAACCGCGTATTTGTCGCCCTTGAGAATCAATCCCATCGCGACTCCGGCGACGTGCTCCTTGATCGGAACGCCCGCATCCATCAACGCCAGCGTCGAGCCGCAGACCGAAGCCATCGACGACGAGCCGTTGGATTCGAGCACTTCGCTCATCAGGCGCATCGTGTACGGGAACTCGTCCTTGGGCGGGAGCACCGGAAGGAGCGCGCGTTCGGCGAGCGCGCCGTGGCCGATTTCGCGGCGTCCCGGTCCGCGCATCGGCCGCGTTTCGCCTACCGAAAACGGCGGAAAGTCGTAAAAGTGCATGTAGCGCTTGTCTTCGAGCGCGACGATGCCGTCGAGCCGTTGCGCGTCGCTGGTCGAACCCAACGTCGCCGCCGTAAAGACTTGCGTCTGCCCGCGCGTGAACACTCCGGATCCGTGCACGCGCGGAACGTAGTGCACCTTGCACCAAATCGGACGAATTTCGTCGGCCTTGCGCCCGTCGGGACGAATCTTTTCGTCCACGACCATCGTGCGCAACTCGTCCTCTTCCATCGTCTTGACGATCTTGCCGAATTCTTTCGAAGCGGTCGAGTCTTCCAGCAGCGCCTTGACGTCGGCGTCTTTCTTGTCGTTGCAGCGCGCCAGCGCTTCGGCGACGCTCAGCTTGGCGAAGGCTTCCTCGCGCGCACCTTTTTCGGTGACGCGCATCGCCTTGGCGACGTCCTTGCCGAACGTTTTGCGGACCCACTTTTCGAGGCCGGCGTTGACGGCCTGCACCGGATACTCGCGCTTTTTCTTGCCGTTCTTTTTGACGAGCTTGTCGATCGCCTTAACGATCTTGCGAATTTCGCCGTGAGCGAATTCGACGGCGCTGAGAAAATCTTCCTCGGAAATCTCGTTGCCGCCGCCTTCGACCATCATGACCCCGTCGGCCGTGCCGGCGACGACGATTTCCATGCCGCCCGTTTCGTACTGCGCGAGCGTGGGGTTGGCGATGAACTCGCCGTCTTCGTCGCGGCCGACGCGTACGGCGGCGACCGTTTTGTCGAACGGTATGTCGCTCAGCGCGAGCGCCGCGCCGGCGGCGCATACGCCGAGCACGTCGGCGTCGAGATCCGGATCGATGGACAGGACGGTCGCGACGATTTGAACGTCGTTGCGAAAACCGTCCGGAAATAGCGGGCGAATCGGGCGATCGATTTGCCGCGAACTGAGCACGGCGTGCTCGGTCGGACGGCCTTCACGCTTGATGAAACCGCCGGGAATCTTGCCGGCGGCAAACATCTTCTCTTCGAAATCGCAGGTGAGGGGGAACCAGTCGATGCCTTCACGCGGTTTGGCGGAGGCGGTAGCGGCGCAGAGCACGACGTTTTGATCGCCATAACGAACCAAAGCGGAGCCGTTTGCTTGCTTCGCGAGTTCGCCGGTTTCGATGATCATCGTGCGCCCGCCGACCTCTAAGGTCACGGAATCGGGCACGATTACTCCTAATTCTAGTCTTTTTGCTTTTTTCTTAACGGCGCGCGTTTCGAGCCGCATACGCGGGCGACCTCCCTAGGAAGCGGCCGCCGGCGAACGCGAACGGCGCACGATGCGCTTGTGGCTCGTCATCGCGCTGATGCTTCCGCTGCTGGGTTCGGCCGTGCCGGTTGCCCGATCGGCGCCGGCGCAGGGCGCGGGCCGGCACGCGATGGTCGTGACCGAGGAGCGGTATGCGACGAAGGTCGGGCTCGACGTTCTGCGTGCCGGAGGCAATGCCGTCGACGCGGCGGTCGCGACCGCTTACGCGCTCGCCGTCGTCGATCCGTGCTGCGGCAACATCGGCGGCGGCGGCTTCATGCTCGTCCGCACGAGCCGCGGTGCGGAACGCTTCGTCGACTTTCGCGAGAAGGCGCCGGTGCGCGCGACCCGCGATATGTTCTTGGATAAGCGCGGTAACGCCGTCGCACTGCGGTCGCGCAAAGGCTGGCTAGCGGTCGCGGTACCGGGGGTCGTTCTCGGACTGGAGACCGCTCGCCGCGAGTTCGGAACGCTCGGGCGCGCGGAGCTGATGGCGCCGGCCATCGCGCTCGCTCGCGACGGGTTCGTCCTCGATGCCGGCGACACGATTCCGTTTGCGGGTGCGACGCGCCCCGGATATGCCGGCCCGTATACGCTCGCGCGGCAACCCAACGTGCGGGCGATCTTTCTGCCGGACGGGGGGCTGCCGCGCGCCGGCCAGACGCTCAAACAGCCCGAACTCGCCCGCACGTTGGAAGCCATTGCGGCCGGAGGCGCCGACACGTTTTATCGCGGCCCGATCGCGCGCGCGATCGTTGCGGCCAGCGACGCCGGCGGCGGGATTCTATCGCTCGCCGACCTCGCGAGCTATCGCGTGGAAGAGTCGGCGCCGGTCCGTTGCCGCTTTCGCGGTTACGACGTCGCATCGGCGCCCCCGCCGAGTTCCGGCGGCGTGACGTTGTGCGAAATCCTCAACGTCATCGCGCCGCTTCCGTTCGCGCGGTGGGGCTGGCACGACCCACGCAGCGTGCACTACGTCACCGAAGCCGAACGCCGCGCGTATGCCGACCGCAACGCCTATCTCGGAGATCCCGATTTCGTCTCCGACCCGGTCGCCGCGCTGCTGGCGCCGGCATACGCTACCGAACTGCGCGCGCAAATCGCGCCGGATCACGCGACGCCGTCGACGGCCGTGAGACCTGGATTGAGCGCCGTTCGCGAAGGCGACCACACGACGCATTTCTCGATCGTCGACCGGTGGGGCAATGCGGTCGCCGTGACCTACACGCTCAACGACTGGTTCGGTGCCGACGTCATCGCGGGCAGCACCGGGTTTCTGCTCAACGACGAGATGGACGACTTTACCGCGAAGCCGGGCGTGGCGAACCTGTACGGGCTCGCGCAAGGTTCGCGTAACGCCGTCTCCCCGGGGAAGCGTCCGCTTTCGTCGATGGCGCCCACGATCGTCACGCGCAACGGCAAACTGGCGATGGTTACCGGCAGCTCCGGCGGATCGAAGATCGTGACGACGGTTCTCGAAACGATCCTCAACGTGCTGGTCTATCGGGCCGGCGTTCGGCAAGCGGTCGACGCGCCGCGAACGCACATGCAGTGGCTGCCCGACCTTCTCGAATACGAAGACGGCGCGCTTTCGGCTTCGTCGCTCGTCGCGCTGCGGTCCATGGGCTACCGACCGCAGAAAGCCCCGGTGTGGGGCAGCGCACAGGCGATCGTTGCGGATCCGGCGACCGGAACGCTCTACGGCGGCAGCGACCGGCGGCGTCCGTCGGGCGCCGCCCTGGGGTATTGATAGTAGGTTCGCGAGTGCTTCCGATGGTATAACGCCAGCTATGCAAACGCTTTCTCCGGAAAAGCTTACGGCGTTGGAGCTCAAAGCCAACGACGTGCGCCAGGGCATCATCCGTTCGTTACTGGCGGCCGGTTCGGGGCATTCCGCCGGTCCGCTCGACATGTCGGACGTCTTTACGGCGCTCTACGGTTTTCTGATGCGCCACGATCCCGACCGCCCGGATTGGCCCGAACGCGACCGCTTGCTGCTGTCGTGCGGACACATCGCCCCGGTGCGTTATTCGGCGATGGCCAACTTCGGATATTTTCCGGTGGAAGAGCTGTTGACGCTGCGCAAGTTCGGAACGCGCCTGCAAGGTCATCCGGAACGGGTCACGCTGCCGTCGGTCGAAACGACGTCGGGGCCGCTCGGCGAAGGTCTCGCGCAGGGCGTGGGGATGGCGTTGGGTGCGAAGACCGACGGGAAAGACTTTCGCGTCTGGGTCGTTACCTCCGACGCCGAGCATCAGTGCGGGCTGCATTGGGAAGCCGTGATGACCGGCGCGAAGTTCGGCCTCGACAATCTGACCGCGATCGTCGACCGTAACTTCATCCAAATCGACGGCAGCACCGAAGACGTCATGCCGCTCGAGCCGCTGGCTGGAAAATATCGAGCGTTCAACTGGGAAGTCTTCGAGTGCGACGGCAACGACGTCGGCGACTTCGTTGCGACCGCGCAGCGCGCCGCGGCGGTTACGGGGCGCCCTCAAGTCATCATCGCGAACACAGTTCCCGGGAAAGGCGTGTCGTTCATGGAGGGCGATTACACCTGGCACGGCAAGCCCCCCAACGCCCAACAGGCCGCCGAAGCGTTGAGCGAACTCGCCGCGCAGCGCGAAGGGATTATCGCTCGTGCCTAGCGCGGAGACGGCCGCTGCGGCGATGCACCTGACGGACTATCTCGCGGGCGTCGCGCAGGTTCCGACGCGCAACGGTTTCGGCGAAGGAATCGTCGAAGCGGGGACGCGCAACCGCGACGTAGTCGGCATCTGCGCCGACCTGTCGGAGTCGACGCGCTTCGAAGCGTTCAAGAAAGCCCACCCCGAGCAGTATTTCGAAATCGGCGTTTCCGAACAGATGCTGGTGGCGATGGCGGGCGGCCTGGCGGCCGTCGGAAAGATTCCTTGGATCGCGAGCTACGCGATGTTCAATCCCGGCCGTTCCTGGGAGCAAGTGCGCACGATCATGGCGCTCAACGACACGAACGTCAAGATTGCCGGGGCGCACGCCGGCGTCTCGGTCGGACCGGACGGCGCAACCCACCAAGCGATCGAGGACATCGCCATCATGCGAGTGATTCCGCACATGACGGTGGTGGTGCCGTGCGATGCGGAGCAAACAAAAAAGGCCACGCTGGCGCTGAGCGAGCGTTGGGGTCCTTCCTATCTCCGCTTCGGTCGCGACAAGTCGGCCGTAATCACGACCGCGGATACGCCGTTTGCGATCGGCGAGGCGCAAACGTTTCGCGAAGGCGGCGACGTGGCGATCGTCGCGTGCGGGATTCTCGTTTACAATGCCTTGCTGGCAGCCGATCGGCTCGCGCGCGAAACCGGCATCGAATGTCGCGTCGTCAACAACCATACGGTAAAGCCGATGGACGAAGCCGCGATCGTCGACGCCGCCCGCGCCTGCGGAACCGTCGTCACGGTGGAAGAACACCAGAAGCACGCCGGCATGGGCTCGCGCGTCGCCGAAATCTTAGCGGCCAATCGACCGGTTCCGATCGAGTTCGTCGGCGTGGACGACCGGTTCGGGCAGTCCGGCGAGCCGGCCGAACTGATCGAGTTCTACGGCATGGGCGTCGACGCGATCGAGGCGGCGGTTCGCCGGGCCCACGCGCGCAAAACGGCCTAAGGGTTAGCGGCGCAGGCCTAAATTGGAGATCAGCGAGCGGTAGCGCTCGACGTCTTTGGATTGCAAATAGTTCAGCAGGCGCCGGCGCTGCCCGACCTGCAGCAGCAGGCCGCGGCGGCTGTGGTGGTCTTTTTTATGAATTTTCAAGTGCTCGGTCAGCAAGTTAATCGATGCCATCAGGACCGCGACTTGTACCTCGGCCGAACCGGTATCGTTCGTACCGCGGCCGTACTTGACCGAGATTTCCGCTTTTTGTTCCTTGGTAAGGGGCACGAAAGAACTCCTTGTGCAGGATGGCCTCGCGCGAGTGCAGGGCGGGCGCTCCGCCTCGGCGACCGGCCTACCATACCAAACCCGCGTCCCGCAGGCAAGGGCTTTGACCGCGCGAAGGCAATCGCAATCTCATGGAGCGCCTTCTGGTTCCCGTCATCTTCGGCTCGGTCCGCACCCAGCGTCAGGGGATCAAGGTGGCGCGCTTTATGGTCAGCGAGTTGGGGCGGCGCGGGGCCGATGCCGTGCTCGTGGACCCAATGGAAAAGCGGCTGCCGCTGCTGGACCGGATGTACAAAGAGTATCCTCGCGGGGAGGCGCCCCCACCGCTGGAGGAACTCGCCGATCTCTATCGGCGCGCGGATGGCTTCGCGATCGTGTCGGCCGAATACAATAACGGGATTCCGCCGGCGCTCAAAAACTTACTCGATTACTTTCTCGAGGAGTATTTCTGGCGCCCCGCGGCGATCGTGTGCTACTCGGGCGGTCGCTGGGGAGGCGTGCGGGCCGCAATGCAGCTGCGGATGTCGCTGGCCGAAATGGGAATGGTCACGATTCCTTCGCTATTGCCGACGGCGCACGTCGGCGAGGCTTTCGACGACGACGGAACTCCGACCGATCCGAAAACGCTCGAATACTCCGCGTCGTTCTTCGACGAGTTCTTTTGGTATATGGAAGCGTTGCGCGCGCGGCGCGCCGCCGGCGTGCCGTACTCGTGACGGTACGGACGACGAAGCGTCGCGGCCCAGGGGAAACGTGGAGTTAGGGATCCGCGGCCGCGTCGCGCTGGTTACGGGCGCCAGCTCGGGAATCGGCGAAGCGGTCGCGCTCGCACTCGCGCGCGAAGGCGTTCGGCTGGCCGTTGCCGCTCGGCGCACCGACCGGCTCGAAGCCGTGGCCGCGCGCGCCCGCGAACTCGGCGCGGCCGACGCGGCCGCGTTTGCGCTCGATCTCGCCGACGACGCGTCCATCGGCGCCATGGCCGACGGGGTGCGCGCGGCCTTTGGCCGGGTCGATATCGCCGTGCTCAACGGCGGCGGGCCTCGCCCGGGTAAATTCGGAGACGTCGCCATCGAAGATTGGGATCGCGGGTACCGCGACGTTTTGCGCGCGATGTTGGCGATCGTCGAGCGGGTGCTTCCGGGGATGCGTGCCAACGCGTGGGGCCGGATCGTCGCACTCACGTCGACGTCGGTAAAGCAGCCGATCGACACGCTCGTACTTTCCAATGCGTTTCGCACCGCGCTCGTCGCGGCGCTGCGGACGCTCGCCGTCGAGGTCGCGCCGGAAGGCATTACGGTCAACAGCATCGCGACGGGCCGGGTCGACACCGACCGCCTGCGTGCGCTCTACGGGGGAAGCCCCGACGCCGTTCGTGCCGCGGCGATCGCCGACGTTCCGATCGGGCGCGTCGCGACGGCCGAAGAGTTCGCGCCGCTGGTCGCGTTTCTGTGCGGCGAACCGGCCGGTTACGTCACCGGCCAAACCATTTCGATCGACGGCGGTCTGACGCGCGGGTTATTCGGTTGACCGACGCGACGTCCGTGCAAGCGTACGTGCGCGTCGGTTTGCGCGCTGCCGTGACGGAGGGTGCGGCGACGATCGTTCCGATCGGCCGCTACGAAGTAGCGATCTTCAGCGTCGACGGCCGGCTGTACGCGTACGAAAACGCCTGCCCCCATCAAGGCGGTCCGATCGGGGAGGGAATCGTCGAGGACGCGACCGTGACGTGCCCCTGGCATGCGTGGTGTTTCGATTTGCGTACCGGAAAATTGACGCTCGGAGATTTCGCCGAACTGCGGCGGTTCGAAATCTACGCCGAAGACGGCGCGATCTTCGTCGCGCGCGAACCGGTGCGCGCGCCGTGAGCGATCGGCCGGTATGGGACGGGCGGGAGGGCACCGCCGGCGGCGCGGCGTTTGGAGCCGCGCTGACCGCTCTCGCCGCCGAGCGCGAGGTCGCACCCGGCGCGCTGGCCGAAGCCGCCGGGCTGAGCGCCGAGGAGTTCGCGCAACTCCAAGCCGGTACGCGCCGGACCGGCATTAGCGCGCTCGCTCGCTTTGCTACTCTGCTCCGGCTGCGGCCGATCGAGTTCTTGCAGCGCACCGGGATCCTGTCGCTCGAAGCGTACGCATTCGGGCTTGACCCGCTCTATTTTCTGCCCGAAGGGCCGGTGCGCTACGACGCTCGCATTTACATGCGCGAGATCAATCCGCGTCACCGCGTTCCCGAAGGCGACATGACGCGCCGCAATCCGACGCTCAAAGCGCTGGCGGAGGATTCCCTGCTCGATGCCGCCGGTAAGACGGAAGTCGAGCTCGCATACCTGCTGCGGGCCGCGGCCGAGCAAACGGGTGGGACCCTCTAGGGGGCAGCGCGAACGAAGGGGCCGATGCAAGGAGTAGAAGGAAAGCGGATCGCCGCGCTGATCGGCGACGGCTTTGAGGAAATCGACCTGATGGAGCCGCGGCGCGCCCTCGAGGAAGCTGGGGCGGTGGTGACCATCGTCGGACTCGACGAACGCGCGCGCGCCCGGATCCGCGGCAAGCGCGGCCTCGACGACGGGCAGAGCGCGAAGGCCGAAGAACTCGTTGCCGACTGTACCGCCGAGGACTTCGATGCGTTGCTGGTTCCGGGCGGAACGTCGCCCGATCGCATCCGCGCCGACCGCGAAGTGCAGCGCTTCTGCCGGGAGTTCGACGTCGTGAAGAAGCCGATGTTCTCGGTCGGGCACGGCGCCCACGTCTTCATTTCCGCGCAGCTCGCGCGCGGCCGGCAAATTACGGGCGCGCACTCGATCGCCGACGACATCCGCAATGCGGGCGGCCTCTATCGCGATCAGCCGACGGTCAGCGACTCGAACTGGGTGTCCACCCGCGGCGGCGACGACATGCCGCAGTTTAACCGCGCGATGCTCGAAAAGCTCGCCGCGGCCGCCCCGCCCCAACCGGTTTAGACGGGGTCGTAGCGCGCCAGCGCTTCGCCGTATTGGCGCAACGCCAGAAACGACGCGAGCGCCGAAAATCCTAACTCTCCCGCCGGCGATCCTCCGTCGACGACCAGCGCGAACGCGGCCGCGCTGACGCCGGCGGCGATTGCGACGTACAACAGCATGGATGGACCCGTTCGGACCGTAGCCGAGAGCGCCGTCAGCGTGCTCGGGATGACGGCCGCAAAGGCGACGAGCAAGGTTAACGGCAGATTGCGCGAGCCCGCAACCTCGGCCGCGACGCAGTAGGCGACGGTCGCCAGCGTCGCGACGACGCACGGAACGACGGCCTTGGCGCGCGCCAACTCGCGACCGAAGAGGGGTGCGCTTTGCTCGCTTAGGTCGAGGTACGCATGGCGTCCGGCGCGCTGGATCAGCGCGATCGCGATCCCCAGAAGCGAGCAGAAGAAGATCGGCCCCGCCAGCCCGTGCGGTTGAATGAAACCAACTACCGCGGCCGCCGCGCACGCGTAGACGATCGTTCCGTATTCCTCCAGCAAACGCGCTTGGACGATCGCGAAAAACGCGCGCCGGCTCACGCGCGAACCCATTCGATCGCTGCCGACGCGAACGCGCGCGCGCCCAGTTCGTCGACGTGCGTCGAGAAAACGGCGCGGGGGCCGGCGGCGGCGAGGATTTGCGGCGCGTAGGCGGGCAGCGGCCGGTCGAGGACCAACAGTTGCGGTTCGGCGGCGAGCGCGGCCGCGAGCGGGTAGGCGAACGCTTCGTGCACGCCGGCGAGCCGTTCCAGCACGAGCCTCGCGTGCGCCGCCGCGCGGACGGGGTCGACGTCCCATAGGGCGGCGCGATATTCGACGTAGCGGTCGAACTCGGATTCGTCGGTAAACGGCAGCGGATCGTGCGCGACGAACGCCGCGATTCGCTTGCAGTGAGCCGCCTGCACGCGCGGATCGTAGGGGCCGATCAACACGCTTCCCGCCATGGCCTTGGCGATGCCGGCCGCCAGCAGAGCGGCGACGTGGGCCTCGCGCCCGTTTGCGAACGTCGCAGCGACGCGCTCGGAGGCAAACACGTCGAGCGTGATCGGACCGGCGTGGGCGCCGTGAGCATCGAACGATGCCGCGCGCATGCGTAACAACGGCAAGGGCAGTACCCTTCGCCGCCGGTAGCCAAAGACCAGCCATGCTGTCGAACGCCGAAGTCGCCGCCAAACTGCTCGAAATTCGCACCCTCATGGAACTCGCGGGGGAATCGTTCTATAAGTACACGGCGTACGAGCGGGCGGCAGCGTCGGTCGAAAACGCCGCGCCATTGGCCGACTTAGTCGGCGCCGGCGAGCACCTCAAGCTCCCGGGAATCGGTAAGTCCATCGGCGCCGCGATCGAGCAATTGGTCAAGACCGGCACCGCCGATCATCTCGACGAACTCCATCGCCGTTTTCCGCCCTCGATCCTCGAAGTGCTCGGCGTCAGCGGGATCGGCACGAAGACCGCGGCGATGCTGTTTACCGACTTGGGAATCGGCTCGCTGGCGGATTTGGAAGCGGCGATCGGATCCGGAGCGCTCGCCGAGGTTCCGCGTCTCGGACCCAAGACGCTGGAAAATTGGAAGCGCGGCATTCTTGCCTACAAGGGCCGGCTACGGCGTACGCCGCTGGCCCACGCGCTAACGGTCGCCTACGAAGCGGCCAGCTTCTTGCGCGCCGGGCCGCCGCTGGACCGCCTCGTTGCGGCCGGCAGCGTGCGCCGTCAAGAAGTTACCGTCGGCGACGTCGACTTGGTCTGCACGTCGGCGGACGCGGCCGGCGTGATCGCGCACTTCGCGGCATGGGAACGGGCCGTCGCCGTCCTGGCCGAAGGCCCCACCAAGGCGAGCATTTGGCTGCCGGGAGGATTGCAAATCGACTTGCGCGTGCTTCCCGACCATCTCTACGGCAACTTGCTGCAGCACTTCACCGGATCGCGCGAGCACAACATCAAGCTGCGTGAACTGGCCGTTCGAAAGGGCTTACGCGTCAGCGAGAACGGGATCTTGAATCTCGAAACGGGCGACGCGATCGTCTGTTCGGAAGAAGAGGGCGTCTATGCGGCGTTGGGGTTGCAGTACGTTCCCCCGGAGCTGCGCAACGGGCTTGACGAGATCGAGTTAGCGCTTGCGGGTACGATTCCGGTCCTCGTCGAGCCGGGCGACCTGCGCGGCGATTTTCACATGCACACGGATTGGAGTGACGGCGACGACACGCTCGAGGCAATGATCGCGTCGGCGGCGGCCCGCGGCTACGAGTATCACGCCGTCAGCGATCACTCGCAGGGGCGCGGCCGGCGGTTTGGAATGTCGCCCGATCGGGTGCGCGAGCAGCGCCGCGCCATCGAATCGCTCGGCGGACGCTACGGCATTCGAACCCTGTGCGCCAGCGAAGTGGACATCCTCGCCGACGGGTCGCTCGACTACGACGACGAAGTGCTCGCCGAGTTGGACGTCGTGGTCGCATCGGTCCACACCGCCTTGCATCAGTCGCGCGACGAGATGACGGCGCGTCTGATCCGCGCTTGCGAAAATCCGTACGTGACCATCATCGGTCATCCTACCGGCCGGCGCTTCGACGGCGGCGCGGGATACGAGTTCGATTACGACGCCGTCTTCGCAGCGGCCGCGCGCACCGGAACGGCACTCGAAATCGACGGGCAGGCGATGCGCCTGGATCTGCCCGCCCCGCTGGTCCGCAAGGCCAAGACGTTCGGGGTCACGTTTACGACCGACAGCGACGCCCATCGAACGCGCGACTTGGCCGATGCGGAGCTGGCGGTCGGCCAGGCTCGGCGCGCGGGGCTCAGCAAAAGCGACGTCTTGAACGCGGCGCCCTACGAAACGATGCGCGCGTTCGTCAATGCCAAGCGTTCGAGAGCGGCATGATCGGCGCGATGCGGGTCACGGCGCCCGACGGCGCGATTGCGGGGGCGCGTTGGGCGGGTACGGCTGGCCCGGCACTCGTGTTCGTGCACGGGGTCGGTTCGACCGCGGCAATTTGGGACGCCCAGCTGGAAGCGTTTGCCGGCACAAATCGATGCATTGCCGTCGAACTGCGCGGTAACGGCGCGCTCGCGCCCGATCCGAAGCCGGCGCTCATCACCCGCGCGGGGTTCGCGGCCGACGTGTTGGCGGTGGCGGATGCCTGCGAAGTCGACCGCTTTACGCTGGTCGGCTGCAGTTTGGGAGGCGTCGTGGCGTTCGAGCTCTGGAAGCGGGCGCCGCAGCGTTTCGACGCGATGAGCGTCGTCGGCAGCTTCGCGCGCTACCCCGACGGTCGCGCGTATGCCAACGGCGTCGAAGCCGCGGTGCGTTCTGCCGGCGACATGCGAACGTTCGCGACGCAGCGCGCGGCCAAACTCGGATTGCCGCCCGGACGCTTGCGCGAGACGATCGATCAGATGGCCTGCAAATCGGTCTCGAGCTACGCTGCCGCGACGGACGCAACCTGGACGGGCGACTATCTCGACGTGCTGCCGGGCATCGGCGTTCCGGTCCAGGTGTTGTGCGGGGAACGCGATGCGATCGCACCACCCCGGCTCTCGCACGAGATCGCGAGCGCCATTCCCGGAGCGACGTTTGCGATCGTCGAGGGCGCGGGTCACGTGGCCAACGCCGACGCTCCCGAGCGTTTCAACGCGCTGTTGGGAGAGTTTCTGGCCGGTATCAGCCGGTGATCCGCGCTCTCCCGCTGTAGACGTTCGCGCGGCCGTCGCGCACGAATCCGATTAGCGCGATATCGAACCGGCGCGCGAGCTCGACGGCGAGACTGCTGGGCGCCGAGACCGAGCAGACGATCGGAATACGCGCGACCGCACTTTTCTGCAGGATCTCGTAACCGGCGCGACCGCTTATCATCAGGATCGTTCCGGCAAACGGCAAGCGGCCGTCGAGCAGTCCCCATCCGACGATCTTATCGACGGCATTGTGGCGTCCGACGTCCTCGCGTACGACGATCGGTTCGCCGACGCCGTTGAAAAGCGCGGCGGCATGCAGGCCGCCGGTCGACGCGAAGACCCGCTGCGCGTCGCGCATGCGGTCCGGGAGAGAGTACAGCAGGCCGGCCGAGACGCGCACGTCGTCGGTCAGCGGTTCGATCCCGAGCTCGTGCAACGCTTGAATCTGCGCGCGCCCGCACACCCCGCACGCACTGCTCGCCGCAAAGTGCCGCTCCAGCCGCACCAAATCCGGCAGCTCGCGCCGCGCGAGTTCTACGTTGACGACGTTATAGCGCTGCTCTCGATCGAGCGCCGGATCCAAACAGTAGCCGATCCCGGCGATCTCCTCGCGCCCGCGAACGATGCTCTCGCCGAAAGCGAAGCCGGCCGCCAGCTCGAAGTCGTTGCCGGGAGTGCGCATCGTAACGGCCAGGGTGGCGCTTGCGGCGCCGGCGACGAGCCGGAGTTCGAGGGGTTCTTCGGTGACGACGCGGTCGTACTTCGAGGTGCTTGCCGAACCTTCGAGCGCGAGGATCTCGATCTCGGTCGTGCGGCCGCGGCGCGCCGTCTCATCCGTCGTCACGCGCGGTTCGCTCCTCGCGGTTCTGAACGAAAACGGTGCCGAATCGGCCTTTGATGCAAAGGTTGCCGCGGGTAACGCCGTTCTCGAGCGGCGACGTCACTTTGACGATTTCGTTGTCTTGGACTTGCAGCCGCAGCGTACAGCCGACGCCGCAGTACGGGCAGATCGTATCCGCCTGCGTCTGGCGCGTTTCTTCCCACGTTCCCGCCTCTCGCATCTCGTGCTCCGAAGAGAACATCAGCGCGCCCGTCGGACAGACGGCGATGCAGTTG
>DASXDV010000108.1:0-9736 GCA_036490465.1 Candidatus Tumulicola sp.
GGCCAGCTCGGCGACCGTCGGACTTCTCCCCAGCTCCAGGGCGAGCGCGTCGGTCGCGCGGTTGACGGCCAGGTTGAGTTCCTGAAGCCGGCGCGGGACCTTGACGGCCCAGCCTTTGTCGCGAAAGTACCGCTTGATCTCGCCGACGATCGTGGGCGTCGCATAAGTCGTGAACTCGACGCCGCGATCGGAATCGAAGCGATCGATTGCCTTGAGCAGGCCGACCGTCCCGACCTGTACCAGATCGTCGAGCGGCTCGCCGCGGTTGGCAAACTTGACGGCCAAAAACCGGGCCAGATTTAGATGCGCCACGACGAGTTCGTCGCGTAGGGCTTCGTACTCCGGATCGGCCCGTTCCGGATCGGCAGCGTGCCGCGCCCGCGCTTGCGCAAAGCGCACGAAAAGGGCGCGCGTCCGTTCGCGGTCCGGACGCGGGTCGTCCCGCTCGCGCACGGCCTCAGCGTCCGGTTGGTCTTTTGGTCATATGCAGGTCGGTCCCCAACTCGGGATGGACGTCGTATCGCACTTCGTCCATCAACGTGCGAATTAGAAACACTCCCAGCCCCGCAAGCCGGGCTTCGTCGAAATCCATCGCCGCCGGCCGTTCCGAAACCGGCGAATGGCGTCCGGCATCGTGCACGCGAATCCGCAGCGAATCCGGACGCGCCTCACATGCCAGCTCGATGAACTCGCCGTGCTTCTCGTGCTGGATGACGGCCGTACAGGCTTCGGCGACGGCGAGCTTGACGTCTTCGATTTCTTCAACCGAGAACTTCAGCCGATTCGCCACGGCTGCAGCCGCGAGACGCGCCAGCACGACCCACTCCGCGCGGCACGGAATCCGAAGTTCGACTAAGTCCGGAGTCGTTGCGGGCTCGACGGCTCGATTCACACCAGCGCCTTCATGGCGGCCTCTTCGTTTTCGAAGATGCCGAAGATCTTTACCAAACCCGTGATATCGAAGATCTTTTTGATTTGCGGATTCGTACAGACGAGGTTGACCGAACCGCCGTGCTCGCGCACGCGTTTCAAACCCCCGATCAAGACGCCTAGGCCGGTCGAATCGATGTACCGCACCTTCTCGAGGTTGATCACGAGATGATAGACGCCCCGGTCGATCAGATCGCCGATCGCGTCCTTGACCTTTGGGGACGTATACACGTCGATTTCGCCGCTGAGATCGACGACGTAGCAATCGCCGGGTGCCTCCCGAACGTGCACTTTAATGTCCAAGGTTATTGCCCCCGGCTTGTTCTGCCAGGTCGTCGCGCGTCCGTTCCGCGCTGCTCTTGGCTTCGTCGACCGCGGCGCCGACGTTGGAGCGCGCGTTGTCGACGACTTGCTTTCCGCGGTCGTACAGATCGGAGGCGCTCGACTGCCATTGGGCCGCCACGTCGCCGACTCGTCCGCGCAAGTCGTCGCTTGCGTCTTTTGCCATGTTGCCCGCTTCGCGCGCTTTTCCGACGAGCAAGTCGCGCGTCTCTTCCTGCGCGAGCAATACCGCGGCGGCCCCGCCGACGATCGATCCGAGAAGAAAACCGGCGAAGAAACCTCCGCCCCTACCGTTACTCATATGAACCTACTCCTGTTGGGGTTGGTCGGTTGAGTTCTTTCCCGTTACCAGGCGCCGCAAACCACTGCTGATGCCCGCAAGGGTCGCGCCGACGTTCACGATCGCCGGCGAGAGCGCGTTCTTGGCCAACGCCGTCGTTTGTGAAACGCTCGCCGCCACGCCTTCGAGCGACTCTACCGCCGTCCCCAATCGCGCGAGCGTTCGATCCGCCGTGTCGGCAATGCCGTCTACGTGCCCGAGGGTCTTGGCCACCGGTTCGCCCAGCGTTTCCAGCTGGCGATCGACGCCGTCGAGGGTGACGTTGACCCGCCGCATCGTTTTCGCCAACGCAAGCATCCCGATCAAGACGCCCAGACCGACCAGAAACGCGCCAACGCCCGCCAAAACGTCGAGCACCAAAACGCCGATCTCGGTCGAAGTCACGAGGGTTTTCTCCTGTTAACGAACGCTTGAACGGAAGCCGGTCGAGCGCTGGCCGTTCGGGCCGTTATCTCTATATCCCCTTTCGAGCGCTAATCTTACGCAGGAGCCGCCGCCGAACGCCGAACGGCCTCCACCACCGGCGGCAGAATCGCTAAAACGCGCTCGATCTGGGCCTGCGTGGTCGGCGTCCCGAGCGAAAAGCGAATCGTCCCCGCGCTCTTTAGGACGGCTCCCCGCAAAGCGCCCAAAACGTGACTGGGCTCGAGCACCCCCGAAGCGCAGGCGCTGCCCAGAGAGACGGCCACCCCTTCGAGATCGAGCCGCGCCAACAGCGCCTCGGGGTCGGCGCCGTCGAAGCTGACGCTTGCGACGTTGGGCAAACGCGGCGCGCCGGCGCCGTTGATTCGAAGGCCTGGCACCGCGATGGAGATCCCCGCTTCCAGGCGATCGCGTAACGACCGGACCCGCGAAGCGCTCGACTCACGCCGATTGGCCGCCGGCTCGAGGGCGGCAGCGAGACCGGCGATTCCCGCGACGTTCTCGGTTCCCGAGCGGCGTCCGAATTCTTGGCCGCCTCCATGCAGCAGCGGCGTCAAGGGCGTGCCCTCGCGGACGTAGAGCACCCCAACGCCTTTGGGACCGTAAAACTTGTGCGCCGACAAAGAGAGTAGGTCGACTCCGAGCGCGCGCACGTCGAGCGGCAGCCAGCTAGGCGCCGCGATCGCATCGGTATGAAACAGGACCCCGCGGTCGTGGGCCAGCGCCGCCAGCTCCGCGATCGGTTCGACGGTGCCGATTTCGTTGTTTGCATACATGACCGACGCAATCTGCGTATCGGCGCGCAGGGCGGCGGCGAACTCGGCCGGATCGATCCGCCCGTTACCGTCGACCGGAAGAACCGTGACGGCCCAACCGTCCTCCGCCAGCGCTTCGACCGCGCGCAGAACCGCGTGATGTTCGACCGCGGTCGTTAGAACGTGGCCGCGTCGTCCGAGCGCCCGGACCACGCCGTGGAGCGCGTGGTTGTCGGATTCGGTACCGCTCGCGGTGAACTCGATCTCGCCGCGCGCAGCACCCAAAACTGCGGCAACGCGATCGCGCGCGTCGTCGAGTGCGGCACGCGCTCGCCTCCCTTCGGCATGCGGCGAACTGGGATTAAAGCCGGCGAATTGCGCGACCGATCGCATTGCGTCGAGGCTCTCTTGCGACAGCGGCGTGGTGGCGGCATAATCGAGGTAGATTCGTTCTTGATTCACAGGGCGCTCCCAGCGTGCCGGCCTATCATAAATCTCGTGCGAAGCTCCAACGCATAACTCCGAGAAGTAGCAACGGGAAAGGGGCGGTTCGAGTACTACTCGGGCCGCCTTTTTTTTCGCTCGGCGGCAACGCGCCCTTCGTCTCCTTGGTTCCCCGGACGATAGTAAGCCGCACCCGCCAAATTTTCGGGAAGGTGCGAGCGAACGACGTCGTAGTCGTCGTGCGAGTAATGGTAACCCGCGCCGTAGCCGAGACCGCGCATCAAACCGGTCGGCGCGTTGCGTAACTGCAGCGGCACGGGCTCGTTGCGCGTCTCGCGCACGGCTTCCATGGCGGCGCAATAGGCTCGACCGACGCTGTTGCTCTTGGGCGCGGTGGCGAGATAGAGCGTCGCGTGCGCCAGCGGGTAGAACGCTTCGGGCATCCCGACGAAGTGCGCCGCCTGCTGCGCGGCGACGGCCACCTGCAGACCGCGCGAGTCCGCAAGTCCCACGTCTTCGGACGCGAGAATCACGAGCCGGCGCGCGACGAACGACGGTTCTTCTCCCGCGTCCAACATGCGCGCGAGCCAGTACGTCGCCGCATCGGGATCGCTTCCGCGAATCGACTTGATGAAGGCGCTGATCGTGTCGTAATGCGCGTCGCCGTCCTTATCGTAGGCGGCTCCGCGACGTTGCATCGCTTCGCGAACCATTTCGCGCGTCAGGTCGCGAACGCCGTCGCGTTGCGGTGCCGAGATCGCCGCAAACTCCAGCGCGTTGAGCGCGCTCCGAGCGTCGCCGTTGGCCAATCCGGCGAGCGTCGCGCGCGCGTCGTCCGGCAAACGGACTCTAAGGGCGCCCAAACCCCGTTCGGTATCGACCAATGCACGCTCGACGATTCGCTCGACGTCGGCGTCGGAAAGCGCGTGCAGAACGAACACCCGCGCGCGCGACAGCAAGGCCGAGTTGACTTCGAACGACGGATTTTCGGTCGTCGCACCGATCAGCGTAACGGTGCCGTCTTCCACGTAGGGAAGGACGGCGTCTTGCTGCGCCTTGTTGAAACGATGAATCTCGTCGACGAATAGAACGGAGCGCCGTCCCCCCAACAGGCGCGTGCGCGATTCGGCGACGATCCGGCGCAGGTCGGCGACGCCCGCGCTCACCGCCGAGATCCGCTCGAAATGCGATTCCATCGAGCGCGCCAGGATTTCGGCTAACGTCGTCTTTCCACAGCCGGGCGGGCCCCAGAGGATCATCGAGGGGACCGTCGCGGCCTCAACCGCACGCCGAAGCGCGCGTCCCGGACCGAGCAAATCGTCCTGACCGACGAACTCGTCGAGCGTTCGCGGCCGCATTCGCGCCGCAAGCGGCATCGAATCGGGCGACTCGAAGAGCGACGTACTCAAGGAGTGGTCGGCGAACTGCTGGGCGCGGGCGCCGGCTTGGCCGGCGCGGACGTTTCGGTCGCCGGCTTCGTCAGCGGATTCTTGGGAATTTTTAGCGGCTTGGGAGTGGCGAGTCCGCGGTGCAGCTGACCGGGGAACTGGACCGTCACGTTGCCTTCGGCGTGGGCCTTGGAAGTAATCGTATTGTAAAGGACGGTGTTGGCGTTGACCTTGCGCATGCCCTGAACGATCCGCACGTTACCCTGCAGGAACAGCTCGTTGGTCGCGTCGTTGAGCGTGCCGTTGTCCGAATCGACGACGGTATCGCCCTGCACGAAATGGACGTTCCCGATCGCCTTATAGATTTTTGCGGCGCCGTCGATTTGGGCTTTGTCGGCCGTCAGGGTCGAGGGCGCGTTCGATTGCGACGTCGCGCTGGTGAGACCGCCGTAATCGCCTTTCTGATCGTGCATCACCACGTGTCCGGTGAGATTCACGATTTCCGTCTTGTAGTTGCCGTTGGCGTGGTCGGCGGTAACGTCGCCGCCCTCGCGCGTCATGACGACTTTAGCCGGCGTGCTGAAGTCGCCGCTTTTGAAGTTGGCGTCGACGGCGCTCGCGTGCACCGTCCAGACGCCTAAGTCGAAGCGCGCGCCGCCGCTCCCCGGCGAGGGCACCGGCGGAGGCGCCGGAAGATGCGCCGGCGGCTTCACGTTGCGTTGCACCGGCGGCTTCGCGTTGGGTTGCGCCGGCGAGGAAGACGGCGCCGGCGCCGCCGCGGCGAGCGCCGTGCCGAGAGCCATGGCTGCCAAGAGCGGCGAAATCGAGCGGATCATTGCGATGGCGTGCGTACCTTTATCGTCGGACGTTCGATCGGCCCAAGCAGTTCGGCCAAACGGCTCGCCGGAATCGCGCCCTCGCGCAGTAAGCGCGCGTGCGGCCCGGAGAGATCGACGATAGACGATTCGCGATCGTAACGCGTGGGTCCGTGCTCGACCAGCAGATCGGCCGGCGGAAGCATCGAACGGTCGTCGCCGCCAAGATAGCGGTCGCCTCCCGCGCGATTGACCGTCGTTCCCGCGAGGGGACCGCAGCGGTCGAGCAGCATCCGGGCAAACGGATCGTCGGGAACCCGAAAGGCGAGCGTCTGCAGCCCGGCTGCGAGTTCGTCGCTCACGAACGCCGGCTTGCGAATCAACAAAATCACCGGACCGGGCAGAAGGCGTTTGGCGGCTAACACGGCCAGAGCATTGTCGCCCGCGTACTCTAAGAATTCCGCAGAGGTCGCGACGTGAATCGTCAGCGGCCGGTTGTCGGGGCGGCCGCGCCCCACGTAGACGCGATCGATCGCCTCCGACCGGTAGGGATCGCAGCCGATTCCGTAGCTCGTATCGTTAGGGAAGATGACCGTGCCGCCGGCGAAAACGGTTCGCGCGACTTCCTCGGCGACGTCGGCAGTCGTCTCGCTGCGGGCGTCGATCACGATGCCGATGTTCATCGCGGACGGCTCACATGCGGACGCGGGAACCCGTGCCGAGGGCGACGCACGAAAGCGGATCGTCGGCGACGATCGCGGGAACGCCGGTCACGTCCGACAAGAGTTTGTCGAGTCCGCGCAACAGCGCGCCCCCGCCCGTAATAATGATCCCGCGGTCGATGATATCCGCGGCCAACTCCGGCGGCGTCTTTTCGAGCACGGCCTTGACGGCTTCGACGATCGCTCCGACCGGCTCCGAAAGCGCCTCCCGGATCTCCTCGCTGGTGATCTTCACGGTCTTGGGCAGACCGTTGATCAAGTCGCGCCCGCGAATCTCCATCGCCAGCTCCTGCTCGAGTTTATAGGCCGAACCGAGTTTGATTTTGATCTCCTCGGCCGTCCGCTCGCCGATCATCAAATTATACACGCGCCGGATGTAGCGGACGATCGCTTCGTCCATTTTGTTTCCGGCAACGCGGATCGACTGCGACACCACGATGCCGCCCAGCGATATCACCGCCACGTCGGTCGTACCGCCGCCGATGTCGACCACCATGCTTCCCGACGGTCCGTCGATCGGCAATCCGGCGCCGATGGCGGCCGCCATCGGCTCCTCGACGATTTCGACGTCGCGTGCGCCGGCGAGTTTGGCGGCATCTTTGACGGCCCGCTCTTCGACGCTGGTGATTTCCGCCGGGACGCAAATCGTTACGTGAGGTTTCGGCTTGACGATCGAAGACCACCACGAACGGTCTTTCATGACCTTCTTGATGAAGTAGGAAAGCATCGCCTCGGTTACTTCGAAATCGGCGATGACGCCGTCGCGCAACGGGCGAATGGCGTGGATGTGCGCCGGCGTTCGGCCCAGCATCAAGCGGGCTTCTTCACCGACGGCCATCACTCGGCCCGTGTTCATGTCCTTCGCGACGACCGACGGTTCCCTTAGAACGATGCCTCTACCCCTGACGTGAACGAGCACGTTGGCCGTGCCGAGATCGATACCGATATCCAAAATGAACTCCCGATGGAAAAAGCCTCCGGCGAGGCTCCTCTGCTTAAAGTTAACCTGCTGCCGAGATGCGCGGATACGCGCTCGTTTCGAAAAAGCCGCTCGGCTCGACCAACGGCGTCACGCCGCTGCTGCGCTGCACTTGCCCCCCGAGCTCCGAGAGCAACTCCTCCAAACGTTCGTAACCGCGGTCGATGTACTCGAGGCCGATAATCTCGGTCTCGCCCGCGGCCGCAAGGCCCGCGACCACCAGACCCGCACCCGCCCGAATGTCGGGTGCTTCGACCGGCGCCCCGGAAAGCGTTGCAACGCCTCGAATCACCGCCGCATTGCTTTCCATCGCCACCTTGACGTCGGCCCCCATGCGCGAAAGTTCGTTCACGTACGAAAAGCGCGCGTTGAAAATCGACTCTTCGACCACGCTCGTACCCGGACAGGTGGCGAGAAAACCGACGACCTGGGGTTGAAGGTCGGTGGGGAAGCCCGGATACGGAGCGGTGAGAATATCCGTTCCGCCGGTTATGCCGTCGGCTCGGACGCGAATCCAGTCCTTGCCGGTGGTCGTCACGACGCCGCACTCGTCGAGCTTCTCCAGCGCGCTTCGAAGGTGTTCGGGGCGGCAAGCCGTGACCGTAACGTCGCCGCGCGTAATCGCACCCGCCAGCAGCAAGGTGCCGGTGACGATCCGGTCGGGAATGATTTCGTATTCCGTGCCGTGGAGTTCCGCGACGCCTTCGATCGCAATCGCGTCGGTTCCGTGTCCGGAAATCTTCGCGCCCATGGCGATCAGAAAATCCGCGAGGTCTACGACTTCGGGCTCCATGGCGGCATTTTTGATTCGCGTTTCGCCGTCGGCGACCACGGCTGCCAGCATGGCATTCTTGGTCGCGCCGACGCTGGGCAGGCGAAACTCGATCGTTGCGGCTTGCAAGCGCCGGTGGCGCGACTCGGCGATCAAGTAACCGTGCGCGTTGTGCACCTCACATCCCAACGCGACGAACGCCTGCTCGTGCATGTCGGTCGCCCGGATGCCGAGTACGCATCCGCCCGGAAGCGGAACCTCCGCCCGCCCGAAACGCCCCAGCAGCGGGCCGACGATGTCGAACGAGGCGGCGAGCTTGCGAACTAGCGCGTACGGCGCGCGGTACGACGCGACGTTGCTGGCATCGATCGTCACGACGTTGTCGCCTTCGTATCGGATCCGCGCGCCGAGCGCCTCCAACAGCGACCACATGACCGAGACGTCGGTAATCCGCGGAACGCGGTGCAGCGTCACCGTCCCTTTGGCCAACAACGCAGCGGCCATAATCGGCAGCGCGGCGTTTTTGGCGCCGTGGGTTGCCACCGAGCCTTCCAACCGCGCGCCGCCCCGCACTCGGAGCGTCGTCTCTAAGCGATCCAGCATGATACTGACGTCCCGGTTCGCGCTAGAGGGCTCCGGGACATTGTGGGGCGATGCCGCCGGGTTCAGCGTTGCCCCGTGAGCCGCAGCTTTGCGGTCGCGAAGTCGATAACGGCCTGCTCGCGCGCAAAACGCTCGGAATCTCCGGCCGCCGCTTTCTGGCGCTCGAGCGCGGCCGCGAGTTCTTCGTGCGTCTTGCCGACGTCGACGTCTTCGAATCGCAAGGCTTCGTCCACTAAGACGGTGATGCGATCCGGAAGGGCCTGCATGAATCCCTCTCCGGTGGCCAGTTCGAGCCGCGAAACCGCACCGTCTCGCACGACGTTGGCCCGCAGAATTCCCGGCTTGAGAGCGCCCAGAAACGGCGCGTGCTGCGGGAGAATCCCCTCCTCGCCTTCGGTCGTGACCGCGATCACGAGTTCCGCGTCGCCGTCGAATGCGACGCGATCGGGGGCGATCAGCTTGAACGGGACGGCTTTGTCGCTCATGCGATCGGGTTACGCCGCGGTCTGCATCTTGGCGGCGGCTTCCTTTACTTCGTCGATGGTGCCCGCGTAGAAGAAGGCCGCTTCCGGGAGATCGTCGACTTTGCCGTCGAGAATCTCCTTGAACGACGCGATCGTCTCGGAAAGCTTGACGTATTTTCCGCCGCGTCCGGTAAACTGCTCCGCGACGAAAAACGGCTGCGAGAAGAAGCGCTGGATTCGGCGCGCTCGCCCGACGACGACCTTATCTTCTTCGGAAAGTTCTTCGACGCCCAGGATCGCGATGATGTCTTGAAGGTCCTTGTACCGCTGGAGAATTTCTTGCACGCCGCGAGCGACCGCGTAATGCTCGTCGCCGATGATTTGCGGATCGAGTATCCGCGAGGTCGAGGCCAGCGGATCGACGGCGGGGTAGATCCCCAGCTCGGAGATCGGACGCGAGAGCGCGGTCGTCGCGTCGAGATGCGCGAACGTCACCGCGACCGCGGGATCGGTGTAGTCGTCGGCCGGAACGTATACGGCTTGCACCGACGTGATCGAACCCTTACGCGTCGAGGTGATCCGTTCTTCGAGGACGCCCATGTCGGTGCCCAGCGTGGGCTGATATCCGACCGCCGACGGCATCCGGCCCATCAACGCCGAGACCTCGGAACCCGCTTGCAGATAGCGGAAGATGTTGTCCATGAAGAGCAGCACGTCGGCCCCGAGCTCGTCGCGAAAGTATTCGGCCATCGTGACGCC
>DASXDV010000193.1:0-19558 GCA_036490465.1 Candidatus Tumulicola sp.
CGGTCGGTCCGTCGGGTAATTTGGTCGGTGCCGAGATCTACAAAAGCTCGAGTAATATGTCGATCGACCAGTCGGCACTGCGCGCAGCCCGCCAGTCTTCGTATTCGCCGCGGTTGGTCAACTGCTCGCCGACCTCGGGCGATTACATCTTTCGCGCAGACTTCCAGCCGGGCTAATATCTAGCTCGGTTACCGCACGCGGGCGCTTTCCGCTGTTATGAAGCTCGGTCGAAACCCGCAGCGGCTTCTCCTGCTCGCATTTGCGATCTCGCTGCTCGTGCACGTGATCTTTGCCCTGGTCGTGCGGCTGTCGCGCGGTACGACGCCCACCGGCGTCGAGGTCGTCACGATCGAGCACCGCTCCGCCATCTTCCACCTGCAGACGCCGCCGCCGCGGCCGAAAGCCACCCCCGTGCCGCACCCGCGTCCGTCCTCGCGGCCGGCTCCAAAGAGCACCCAAGGTGCGCGGACGGCGGGGTCGGGCGGAGGCCGCGCCACGCCGACGCCGGAGCCGACGGCTGCGCCGACGCCCGTTGCGGTCGCCAGTGCGGCCGCGTGCGCGAAGTCCGATATCGCGGCCGCCGTAATCGAGGATCCGCCGCAGCCCGACGTTCCCAACGCCGCGCGCGCCGAGGGCACGAGCGGCATCGCAACGATCGCGGTTCGGCTCGACGCGCAGGGTACGGTGACCGATGCCAGCGTATCCCGCGGCACCGGCAACTCCTCGCTCGATCTCGTCGCGCTGGCGATGGCCCGCGCCGCTCGCTATTCCCCCGCGCTGCGCGACTGCAAGCCGATCGCCGCCGACTACGCGTATAGCGTCAAATTCGTCGCCTGGTAACCCCGGGCGAAGGCGCGGGTGAGGACCTACGCGTAACGGTGGCGGCGTGACCTTTACCCAAGCGCTGGTCCTTGCGGTCTTGCAGGGCGTCAGCGAACTCTTTCCGGTCTCCAGCCTCGGGCATACCATCTTGGTGCCTGCCGTGCTGCACTGGAACAACGTCGACCGCTCGGCGCCCTCGTTTCTGGCGTTCGTCGTCGTGCTTCATCTGGGGACGGCGGTGGCGCTGATCGCGTTCTATCGCGCCGAGTGGTGGGCGATCGTCCGCGCGCTCGCGGCCAGCATTTTGCGCGGACGGCTTAGCGACGACCGCAACGAACGGGTTGGATGGCTGCTGGTGATCGGCACGATTCCGGTTGGGATCCTCGGCGTCTTGCTCGAACGTCCCGTGCGCGGACTCTTCGGGTCGCCGGCTCCGGCCGCACTTTTCTTACTGCTCAACGGCTTGCTGATGTTTCTCGGCGAGCGCCTGCGGCGCAAGCGGCGCGAGCGTAAGCTCGAATCCCTGAGTTACGGACAGAGCGTCTTCGTCGGATTCGCGCAAGCGCTGGCTCTGCTGCCCGGCATCTCGCGTTCGGGCGCTTCGATGGTCGCCGGTTTACTCTGCGACCTCGACCACGAAGATGCGGCGCACTACTCGTTTCTGCTCGCGACGCCGGTGATCTTAGCGGCGGCTTTACTCGAAATCCCCAAGCTGCTGGCACCCGGCGCGCACCTAGTCCTGGCGCAAGCCGTCATCGGCGGCGTCGCTGCGGGAGTTGCGGCCTACTTTTCGGTCGCGTTTCTCACGCGTTATTTCCGGTCGAACGATTTGCGCCCGTTCGGCTGGTACTGCGTCATCGTCGGCGCTATCTGCTTCATTCTTGCTCGCACGGGAGTCATTTCGTAACGATGAAAGCCATTGCCATCGCCCTCGCCGTCGTTTTTTTCGTCGTCGGCATTCTCTACGGGCTCGGGACGATCAACTTCCTCACCGAATCGGGACCCGGGCACGCGCACCACGTCACGCACTTGATCGTGTTCTGGTTCCTCGCGCTGCTATGCCTCATCTGGGCGCGCTTCCAACGCGCGCCTTCTCGATATTAGTTCCGGCTTCTACCGAGTCGTGCTCCGGATGAAGCGATGCGGCCCTCGGCCCGCGGGACGTTCGCGCTTCCCCATCCAGGGGAAACGCTACTCCCCGGCGAGTCGCTCCCGCCCATCCGTGGGCTCCGCGACTTGTCCGGAGGCCCGCGGCCCGAGGGCCGCATCGCTTCGGCGCGGCGACGTGCTAGGAGCGGCCTTATAGCCCGGGAATAGCGTGAGGCAAATTGACTGTAATGGACGAGATTCGATGGACAAGCTGACGCACGTCGCTAGCGACGGTGGCATAAAGATGGTCGACGTGTCGGACAAAGACGCGAGCGTTCGAAGTGCGCGGGCGCAGGCGGTGGTGCGGATGAACGCGGAGGCGGCGCGGGCGTTGCGTGAGGCGACGCTGGGCAAGGGCGATGCGCTGGTTACCGCTCAGTTGGCGGGGATCATGGCGGCGAAGCGCACGCCGTCGTTGATTCCGCTCGCGCATACGATCCCGCTGGCGAGCGTCGATGTCGCATTTGAGTGGACGGGCGACGGCGCGCTGCGAATCGAGGCGCGCGCGAGCACCACCGCGCAGACGGGCGTCGAAATGGAGGCGATGGTCGCCGCTGCGATCGCCGCCTTAACGATCTACGACATGTGCAAGGCGCTCGATAAAGCGGCGAGCGTCGAAGCGGTGCTCTTACTCGAAAAGCGCGGCGGCAAGAGCGGGCATTGGACGCGTGTATAAGGCCGCGCTGATCGTGCTTTCGGATCGGGCAGCGTCGGGCGAGCGTCCCGACCTCTGCCTTCCGATCATGAAGGAAAAGCTTGGCCCCGCCTACGCGGTCGTGCGCGAAAGCATCCTTCCCGACGATTCGGCCGCACTCCAAGCCGAGCTGATCGACCTTGCAGACGCAAATGCCGCCGATTTGATTCTCACTAGCGGCGGTACGGGCTTGAGTCCGCGCGATCGGACACCGCAGGCAACGGCCGCGATTCTCGACTACGAGGTGCCGGGCATCGCGGAAGCGATTCGGGTCGCCTCGGGTTCGATCGTGAAGTCGGCAATGCTGTCGCGCGCGCTAGCGGGGGTGCGCCATCGCACGCTGATCGTCAACCTTCCGGGAAGCCCCAAGGCGGTCGGGGAGTCGCTCGATACGATCCTCTCGGTGCTCCCGCACGCGCTCGAACTTCTGGCCGACCGGGTCGCGGACGGGTGAGTTCGCCGCCGCCGTTCGAACGGGCGCAAGCGTATTTGCTCGACACGATCGACGAGACGGTTTCGCGCCGCACGTCCTACAAGCTCGATCGGATGCGCGCGTTTTTGCGGGAGCTCGGCGATCCTCACCTCGCTTATCCGACGATTCACGTGGGTGGAACCAGCGGGAAAGGCTCGACCTGTACGATGATTGCGGCCGCGCTGCAGGCTTCGGGGATTCGGACCGGCTTGCACACCAAGCCGCATCTACGCGACGCTACCGAGCGCGCGCGCGTCGACGGCATTGCGGTGAGCCCCGAGCGCTTTGCGGCGTTGCTCGAAAGCATGATGCCGGCGATCGCGCGGGTCACACCCCAGGTGGGACGGCCGACGTACTACGAAACGCTGTTGGCATTGGCCTTCACCCACTTCGCAGCGGAGCGCGTCGGGGTTGCGGTCGTCGAAGTCGGACTGGGAGGCCGGCTCGACGGGACGAACGTTCTCCAGCCGGTCGTGACCGCGATCACGTCGGTCGGCTACGACCACACCGACGTGCTGGGCGACACGCTCGAGGCGATCGCGCGCGAGAAGGCCGGGATCGCCAAGCCCGGCGTGCCGTTAGTCGTCGCGCCCGTCACTCCCGCCGTCGCGGCAACGATCGAAGCCTGCGCAACCGCCGCCGGCGCGCCGGTGATTCGCGTGCGGGACGCGGTCGCGATCGAAGAGCTGAACGCGCCCGCCGGCGAATCCGTGCAGCGTTTCGTCGCCGCGACCGCGCGCGCGCGGTATCGGATCGATTTGCGGGTGTGCGGTGCCTTCCAGGTCGGCAATGCCGCGACCGCGATCGCCGTGCTGGAACGACTCGGGGACGCGTTGCGACCGGACCGCCGCTTTATCGAGCGCGGCTTCGAACGGGTGGACATCCCCGGCCGGATGGAAGTTTTTCCGGGGGAGCCGGCGATCGTTTTCGACATCGCCCATAACGTCGAGAAGGCCGAAGCCCTGACCGCCGCGCTGCAGGCGACGTTTCCCCAGCGCGCGCTCCACTACGTCGTCGCAATCGGCGAGAGTAAGGACGCAACACGAATCCTCGCAACGCTCGCGCGGTCGGCGGCGTCGTTGACGTTCACCGCATTCGAAATTGCCGGGCGGCGCGCGATCGCGCCGGAACGGTTGGTCGAACTCGCGACGCCGCTGGGCCGGCCGCTCCGAGCGATCGTCGATCCGATCGAGGCGCTGGCTGCCGCACGTCACCTAGCGGCGGCCGGCGACGTCGTCGTCGTCACCGGCTCGACGTTCGTCGTTGCCGCGACGCGAGAGTGGTGGCTGGCGGAAGTGACGGCCGGTGAACGCAGCGCCTGATCGCGGGACGCTCGACGTCCGCGGCACGGCTTTGCGATGGGGACGTCGTACGTACGTGATGGCGATCGTCAACGTAACGCCGGATTCGTTTGCCGGTGACGGCATTGCCGACCCGGCGGCCGCGGCCGCGCACGCCGTCGCCCAGTGGACCGCGGGCGCCGACGTAATCGACGTCGGCGGCGAGTCGACCCGCCCCGGACACGTGCCGATCGAGGCGGCGGTTGAAATCGATCGCGTCGTCCCGGTAATTAGCGGCGTTCGGGAGCGCCTGGCTTGCGTTCCCATCTCCGTAGATACGTATAAGGTCCCGGTCGTGCGGGCCGCGCGCGCCGCCGGTGCCGATATCGTGAACTCGGTGTGGGGCGCTTCCGACGAGCTGCTCGATGCCGTCGCCGAACTGGGCATGCCGATCGTCGCGACCCACAATCAGCACGGTACCGATTACGGACGGCGCGGCGTGCTGGACGTGGTGCTGACCTTTCTGGACGATTGCGCGACCCGTGCCGTGCTTCGCGGGATCGCGCCGGAACGCGTGATCCTCGATCCGGGGATCGGCTTCGGTAAAACGGCCGATCATAATCTGCTTTTACTGCGCGAACTTCACCGGATCGTCGCGCTGGGTTTTCCCACGCTGTTGGGAGCCTCGCGTAAGAACACAATCGGAAAGTTGACCGGGCGCTCGCCCTCCGACCGCGCGTACGGGACGGTCGCGACCACCGCGCTCGCCGCGCGGGCGGGCATCGACGTCGTCCGCGTCCACGACGTCGCGGCCGCGCGCGACGCGGTCGCGGTGGCCGATGCCATCGTGCGCGATTGGAGGCCCGACGGATGGACCGCATAACGTTGACCGGCATTCGGGCGTACGGACGCCATGGAGCCCAACCCGAGGAACGCGAACGCCCGCAGCCGTTCGACGTCACGCTCGCTCTCGAGCTCAGCCTTGAAGCCGCGCGCCGCAGCGATGTTTTGGCCGACACGATCGATTACGCGCGCCTGCACGCGCGGGTCGTGGAAATCGTCGGCGCTACGTCCTACTGCCTGATCGAGCGCCTTGCGAGCGACCTTCTCGATGCCGCGCTCGCCGACGCGCGGGTCGCGCGCGCCGAAGTCACGATCGCCAAGCCCGGCATTCTCGACGGGGCGACGCCCTCGGTGACGGTCGCGCGTTCCGCCGCGGGATGAGCGCCCATCGGGCGTACGTGGGGTTGGGGGCCAACCTCGGCGATCCGGCCGCTCAGTTGGCGCGCGCGCTCGGTCTCATCGAAGAGCTGGGAACGGTGAGCCGCCGCTCGTCACTCTATCGGACGCGCGCCTGGGGGAAAACCGATCAGCCGGACTTCATCAATGCGGTCGTGCTGCTCGAAACGGAACTCGCGCCGGCCGAACTGCTCGCCGCCCTCAGGACGATCGAGACGCGCCTGGGGCGCACGTCCGCGCCACGGTGGGCCCCGCGCAAGATGGACCTCGACCTGCTCACCTACGACGAATGCACGATCGTCCTGCCGGGCCTACGGGTGCCGCATCCTCGTCTGCGCGAACGCGCCTTCGTACTCGTTCCCTTGGCCGAGATCGATTCGCGCTACGAAGCGGCGCGCGCGGCGCTCGCACCGCGAGACCTGGCCGGCGTCGTCAAGGTCGCGGACTGACCTCGCCCGAGGTTCCACCGGCAACCTCGCGGAAGCGTTGTCCATGCCCGAAACCGCGAACGTCGCCGAGCGGGTGCGCCGCCTGGCCGAGTTCTTGGCGCAGACCGATGCCGTTCGCGTTTCGATTCAGCGCGGCGGCGATACGATTGAGGTAGCGCGCCCGGCGCGGACGGCCTCTTCGCAGAGCGGCGCGGGCGGGAGGGGCGAGCATCCTAGCCCCGGCCGCATAGATACGATCAAGGCGGACCTCGTCGGCGTCTTTCGCCTCAGCCGTCCCGCGCCCGCCGAGGGCGAGATCCTTGAGGCCGACCGGGAACTTGCTTATATCGAAGCCCTAGGCATTCGCAATCCGGTGCACAGTCTGGGCGGTGGACGGATCGTTGCGATTGCTTCGAACGACGGTGCCGCGGTCGAGTACGGCCAGCCGTTGTTTTTGCTGGACCGCCGCTAGCCCGCCGCACGAGGGACGTTCGCATTTTTCGAAAGGTCTTGATCGCCAACCGCGGTGAGATTGCGCTGCGCATCAATCGCGCCTGCCAAGAACTCGGCGTGCGCACGGTGGCCGTATTTTCGGAGGCCGATCGCGACTCGCTTCACGTTCGGCAGGCCGACGAGGCCTTCTGCGTCGGACCGGCGCCGGCGTCGCGGTCGTACCTCAACATTCCCAACATCATCTCGACGGCGTTGATTCTCGGCTGCGATGCGATCCATCCCGGCTACGGATTCTTAGCGGAGAACGCTCGCTTCGCGGAGATTTGCGCGGACCACGGGCTGGTCTTTATCGGACCGCGCCCCAACGTGATCGCGGCCATGGGCGACAAAGCGACCGCGAAGGCGGTGATGCGGGAAGCCGGCGTGGCCACCATCCCGGGGAGCGATATTCTGCCGGGTGTGCCGGCCGCGGCCGACGCGGCGGCCGCGATCGGCTACCCCGTGCTCCTCAAGGCGACGGCCGGCGGCGGCGGTAAGGGAATGCGCGTCGTCGGGCGTCCCGAGGAACTCGAGCGCGCGTTCGCCGGGGCGACCGCCGAAGCGGAAGCCAGTTTCAAAGACGGCCGCGTCTATTTGGAGAAACTGATTTCGAATCCGCGCCACATTGAGGTGCAAGTCCTCGGCGACACATTCGGAAATATCGTTCACCTGGGCGAGCGCGACTGTTCGATGCAGAAGCCTTCGCACCAGAAGCTGATCGAAGAGTCGCCGGCGGCGCACCTTTCGCCCCGAGTGCGCTCGGCGCTGTACGACATGGCGGTTCGCGCCTGCAAGCACGTCGGCTATACGAACGCCGGAACGTTGGAGTTTCTCGCGGCCGGCGATGCGGTCTACTTCATGGAAATGAACACGCGCATTCAGGTAGAGCATCCGGTCACCGAAATGGTCTTCGGAATCGACCTGGTGAAAGAGCAGATCCGGATCGCTGCCGGCGAAGCGCTCGGGTACTCGCAACGGGATCTCGTCGCTCGCGGCCACGCGGTCGAATGCCGGATCAATGCCGAGGATCCACGCAACAACTTCGCGCCGCAGGCCGGCGTGGTCGCGAACGTGGTTTTTCCCGGAGGACCGGGAATCCGAGTGGATACTCACCTCTATCCCGGAGCCGCCGTTCCTCCGTACTACGACTCGATGCTTGCAAAAGTCGTCGCTTACGGCGACGCGCGCGAGGCGGCGATCTCGCGTCTCGAACGCGCGCTCGGAGAGACCGTCGTCGAAGGCGTCCCGACGACGATCGGGCTGTGCTTGGAGATCTTGGCGTCGCACGCGTTTCGATCGGGTCACTACGACATCGGGTCCTTACCGGCGATGTTGAGTTCGGCGGTCTAACGTGGCGAGCCGGCGATTAGGGCGCGAGCGCGCCCTCCAGGCGTTGTACTCGATATCGGTCGGCGGACGCGAGCCGGGAGACGCACTAGCGGAAGTCGTCGGCGACGCCGCCGACTCGAGCCACCGCGGATTCGTGCGGGACCTCGTATTCGGAACGCTCGACTTCAGCCCGCAGGCCGATTTAATTCTCGGTCCGCTGCTGGAGGGATGGACGATCGAACGTCTCCCGACGATCGATCGTTTGCTCTTGCAGATGGGTACCTACGAACTGCGCCACGAAACCGGCACCCCACCGGCAGTCGCCATCAACGAAGCCGTCGAATTGGCAAAACGCTTCTCCACGGAAGACTCCGGCCGCTTCGTAAACGGCGTTCTCAATGCCGTTGCGCTCGATGCCCGGCCGTAAGCGCCGTACGCGGAGCTCGGTCGTGCGCGGCGTTCTCGTCGCGCTGCTGATGCTCGTGCTCTTCGCAGCGGGTACGATTGCCGGAATCGTGGCGGCGTACGCGCGCAACCTGCCCGACATCAGCCGAATGGCCGACTATCAACCCGCCAGTTCGACGCGTATTTTCGCGCGCGACGGTTCGCAACTGGCCTCAGTCTACAAAGAAAACCGGGTTTGGGTACCGATCGGGCGGATTCCGCCGATCGTTCGCGACGCGTTCATCGCCAACGAGGATCACAACTTCTATACGCACCACGGCGTCGATTTCGGAGGAATCGTTCGCGCTGGGTTTGCGGATCTGACCCATCAGGAGTTTCAAGGCGCTTCGACGATCACGCAGCAACTGGCGCGCCGGCTCTTTCTGACCGACGAAGTATCGATCTCGCGCAAAGTCCAAGAAGCGCTCCTCGCAATGGAGATCGAACGGTTTTACACCAAAGACGAGATCCTCGAACGCTACCTCAACATCATCTATCTCGGAGCGGGCGCCTACGGCGTCGACGCCGCGGCGCACACGTATTTCGGGTGCTCCGTCGATAAACTGACCCTGGCGCAAGCGGCCATGCTGGCGGGCGTCGTGGCCGCGCCGTCGGACTACTCGCCGTTTTCCAATCTGGACCTCGCGCGCGACCGCGAACGCCACGTCCTCGAACGAATGGTCGAAAGCGGATACGTAACGCGCCAGCAGGCCGACGATGCGTACGCGCAACCGCTCGGACTGATTGCCGGCCGCGCTCCGGGTTTGCAAGGATACGCTTACCCGTACTTCACGACGTACGCGATCGCCCAGTTGCAGAAGACGTTCGGAAAGGCGGCCGTCGAAGAAGGGGGACTACAAGTTTACACGACGCTCGATCCCCGGCTGCAGCGTCTCGCCCAGGATGCCGTCACGTGGGGCGTCGGTCAGGCGCTCGGCGAAGGCATCAACGCCCATCAAGCGGCGCTGGTCGCGTTGCGTCCGTCGACCGGGGAAATCGTTGCGATGGTCGGCGGCACTGGATTTTCGCTCGCCAATCAGTTCAACCGTGCGTGGCAGGCGCACCGCCAACCGGGTTCGTCGTTCAAAGCCTACGTCTATACCGCGGCGATCGATTCGGGAATGCCGGCGTCGTCGACGATCGACGACAGTCCCGTCAGTTATCCGATGGGCGACGGCACGCGCTGGTCGCCCAACAACGACGACGGCAGCTACATGGGTACCGTAACGCTGCGCACGGCTCTGACGCTCTCGCGCAACGTGGTGGCGGTCAAGCTGGCCGAACGGTTGGGGGTCGACCGCGTCATCGGATACGCCCATCGCATGGGCATTACGGCGCCGCTGGAAGCGAATCTCTCGCTGGCGCTGGGTTCTTCCGTCGTTTCGGTGCTCGATCAGGCTAGCGGATACTCGACGTTGGCAAATCAAGGATTGCACGTGGATCCGACGCCGTTCCGGTTGGTGAAAGACTCGCTCGGAAACGTCGTGCTCGACAATCGCTATCCGCAGGCCAACGACATCGTCAGCGCGGGAACGGCGTATATCGTCACGAGCATGTTGGAAGACGTGATTTCCAAAGGAACTGGCTATCCGAACGCCATCATCGGACGTCCGGCCGCCGGAAAGACCGGCACGACGTCCAACTTTCGCGATGCTTGGTTCGTCGGCTATACGCCCGACCTGGTGACGGCCGTCTGGCTCGGCAACGACGATTATTCGCGGATGTACGAATCGTACGGCGGAAACGTGCCGGCGCGAATTTGGGCGCGGTTCATGAAAGCCGCGCTCGAGGGCACCCCAAAACACGACTTCGCGTTTCCCGCCGACGAGATCGACAAAGTTGCGGGGTGCGGAAGCAACGAGTACTACTTGAAAGGCACCGAGCCGCCGTGCGGACGCGCGTACGCCGCTTATGCCGGGGTCAATCCCGCACCCTACGCCACGCTGCCGCCGTACGCCACCTTGCCGCCGAACCCAACCCTGCCACCAGCCCTCGCATCGCCGTCGTCCGACGCCTCTGCGGCCCCGGTTGACGAGACGGCTGCGCCGTCCGCGGCGCCCGACGCCGGCGACCAACCGGCTTCGCCCGCTCCGCCGAAGCGACGGCGATGACCGACGAAAGCGTCGCCGGCATCCTGGTACTGTCGGTCGGCAAGTTTGCGGCGCGCATGACCCGTTGGTTCGGGCGCGACCCGCAGTTGAAACGAATCGGGATCGAGGGTGAAATTTCGGGCTTACGCGAGTTCGGCAACGGCCATTTGGGGTTCGCCCTCAAGGAAAGACAAGCCGCAATCGAATGCGTCGCATGGTCGGGCGACCGCCGCCGGTTTCCCGAACTCGAAAACGGCGCCAAGGCGGTCGCGTACGGCGCCGTCCGCGTCCACGCCGAGCGCAGCGGCTACAAACTGTACGTCGAAGCGATCGAAGTCGCCGGTCTGGGCGAGTTGCACCTGGAGTACGAGCGGCTCCGGCGTAAGTTTGAAGCCGAGGGTCTTTTCGAACCCGGCCGCAAGCGGGTGGTTCCCGAGTTGCCGCGCCGTTTGGCATTGGTTTCCTCGCGCGCGCTCGGTGCCGAAGATTTCCTGCAGGCGATCGCGCGCACGACCCCGTTCGTCGAAGTCCTTTTCGTGGAGACGCGCGTCGAAGGTCTCGGTGCCGACGTCGAAATCGCGACCGCCCTGGACGAAGCATCGCGACTGGACGTCGACGCGATCGTACTCGCGCGCGGAGGCGGCAGCGAGAAGGATTTGTTCGCCTTTAACTTAGAGCCGGCCGTGCGCGCGATCGTACGCGCGAAAAAACCCGTCCTGACCGCCATCGGGCACACCTCCAACCGCCACCTGTGCGACGAAGTCGCCGATCTGTCGTTCGGCACGCCGTCGCTGGCGGCCGAGTACGTTGCCAAAGGATGGCTCGTGGCGGGCCGGCGCCTGACCGTCGCGACGCGCGATTTGGAGCGCGCGGCGCGCGACCTGGTTCTGCGAGGAGCCCAACGCAGCGAATCGCTGGGCGGTGGGATCGAGCGGGCGGCGATGCGCATTCTCACCGGCAAGCGCGCGGCGCTGGCGCAACGATCTGCCCGTTTGGAACGGCATAATCCGCAGCGTACGTTGGCCGACGTTCGCGCGCGTCTGGCTGCCAGCGGCGGCCGCCTCGAAACCGCGGCCGCCCGGATGCTATCGCGAAAAGCGCACGCGGGCGGCGAACGCGCTGCGGAGCTCGCGCGCGCGATCGCCGCGCTAAGGACGTCGGTCGTGCGCCGGCTGGAACGCGGGATTGCGGGGCTCGACCGGCTGGATCCACTCGCGCCGCTCGCGCGCGGCTATGCGATCGTCACCCAAAACGGCCGTGCGGTGCGGGATGCGGCGTCGTTGCGCGCCGGCGACCTCGTCGAAGCGCGGCTCGAGCGCGGGATGCTTGCGGCCCGCGTGGAATCGGTCTCGGACCATGCCTGAACCGCTTCCCCAGACCTTCGAGGAAAAGCTCACGCGCATCGACGTCATCGTCCGCGAGTTGGAAGCGGGATCGGTCGACCTGCAGCGCGCGACCGAGCTTTTCAAAGAGGGAAAAACGCTCGCCCGGGAGTGCGAGTCGCTTTTAAAAGGCGCGCAAGAACAGATCGATCGCGCGACGCGCGACGAGCCGCCGGAATCGGCTTCGGGTTAGCGTGCGCGACGCGGTTCGGCTGGATGCGGCCGTCGCCGCACGAACCGGAATGACGCGCTCCCAGGCCCGCAGCTTGATCATGGAGGGCCGGATTCGCGTCGACGGCCGGATCGCGACCAAGGCCGGACAGAGCACCCCGCCCGCGGCCACCATCGACGTCGCGCGGCCGCGCCGCTTCGTCAGCCGCGGCGGCGAGAAGCTCGAAAGCGCGCTAGACGCTTTCGAGATCGACGTGCGAGCCTCGATCGTGCTCGACGTGGGCGCGTCGACCGGTGGATTCACCGATTGTCTCCTGCAGCGCGGCGCGGCATCCGTAACGGCCGTCGACGTCGGTTACGGCCAACTCGATTGGCGGTTGCGCAACGATCCGCGCGTGATCGTCGTGGAACGGACGAACTTTCGCCTGCTCGGCGACGACGCATTTCCGCAGGGCTTCGATACGATCGTTGTGGACGCATCGTTCGTTTCGGTGCGATCGATCGCGACGCGCGCGCGCGCGTACTTACGTCCGGCCGGTGCGCTGGTCGTATTGGTGAAGCCGCAGTTCGAAGCCGGACGAGCGCGTCTAGGCGGTGGAGGGGTCGTGCGCGATCCCGCGGTTCACGCGGCCGTATTGCGCGAGGTTCGCGACGGGTTGCTCGATCGCGCACTCGTGCCGGTGGCGCTGGCGCTCTCGCCGTTGCGCGGGCCGGCCGGCAATCGCGAGTTCTTCATGGAGTTGCGCCTCGAAGGGCGCGCGTTCGGCGACGAGCGAATCGCCGAGGTCGTCGCGGCGGACCACGCTTCGTGACGCGCCTGCCGGCGATCGAAAAGAAGCTCGTCGCCCTGTACGTCGACGTTGCCCGCGAGCATGCCCGCGCGTTGGCCGGGCGAATTGCCGCCGGCTTTCGTGCGCGCGGCTTCGGCGTGGCGCTGTGCCGCGGCCAGCACGAACAGCTGCAGATCGAAAACGACGGCACGCTCGCCGAAGACGCGTCGCTCCTCGTCACGGTCGGCGGCGACGGCACGCTGCTGCGCGCCGCCCGTCTCGCGGTCGAGGGCGGCGTGCCGATCTTGGGAATCAACACCGGGCGGCTGGGCTTTCTAACCGAGCTCGACGCAAACGACCCGGCGATCGAGGGTTTGCCGCAGGCCGTCGAACGAGGGCTGTTCGTCGAAGAGCGGGTCGCGCTCGAGGCCGAATACGCGGGCCGCCGGTACTTCGCGCTCAACGACGTCGTCGTCCGCAAAGGGGAGGTCTCGCGGATCGTTCCGTTCGCGCTGCGTTTCGACGACGAAGCGATCGTGCAAATTCCCGCCGACGGAGTCTGCGTTGCGACGCCGACCGGATCGACGGCCTATTTTCTTTCGGCCGGCGGGTCGATCATTTCGCCCAGCGTCGAAGCGTTCGGCGTGGCGCCGCTGCTGCCGCATACGCTCTTTTCGCGCCCGCTGATCGTGCCCACGAGTTCGCGGATCGAAATCGGTTGCGATTCGGAGATTGCCCAGGCGCATTTGGAGTGCGACGGCGACGTTCTAGCCGACATCGCACCGGGCTCGAGCGCAGTCGTTCGCCGCCATCCCAAACCAGTGCGCCTCGCGCGCACGACGCCGTTGCGTTTCTTCGAACGGCTCGAAGAAAAGATGCTCTGGGGCGTTTCCATCAAGGGGCCTCGCCGTTAAGGATTCGGCTGCGATGCTGCGACGGCTGGAGATCGAAAACTACGGATTGATCGCGCGGGCCGAGATCGAGTTCGCGCGCGGCGCGACGATCTTCACCGGCGAGACCGGCTCGGGAAAAACGATGGTATTGGGTGCGTTGACGTTCGTTCTGGGCGCTCGCGCCGAGGCCGATGCGGTGCGCCGCGGCGCCCCCAAAGCAACCGTCACGCTGACGTTCGATCCGTCCGGGGCGTTGCGGCAGCGCCTGACCGCCGACGGCTTCGAACTCGATGCCGGCGAGGAGGCGTCGATTTCGCGAGAGATGAGCGACGGCGGGCGATCGGGAGTGCGGATCAACGGCCGCGCCTCCACGGCCGCCTACGTCCGCAGCATCGCCGATGCAATCGCCGAAATCGTCGGTCAGCACGAAGCGCAGCGGCTGCTCGCACCCGCATATCATCGCGAACTGCTCGACGACTTCGCCGGCGCGGCGCTCTCGAACGTTCGCGACGCCGTCGCGCGAGCGCACGCGCGATCGCTCGAACTTCTACGAGCTCTGGCCGAACTGCAGGGCGACGAGCGCCGCGCTCGCGAGCGGTACGACGATGCGGCCTTCGCACTGGAAGAAATCGACGGGGCGCGTCCGGAGTTGGGCGAGGACGTCGCGCTGAACGATCGGCGCCGGTATCTCGACAACGCCGCTCGGATCGGCGACGCGTTGCGGCGGGCCCACGAAGCGCTGGCCGGCGACGATGCGGGGGCCGGCAGCGCACTCGGAGCCGCGGGCGCCGCGCTGGCGAGCATCGCCGAAATCGGCGCACCGTTTCGGACGATGGCGGACGGCGCGGCCGCGCTGCAGAGCGAGGTCAACGAACTTGCGGCCGGGGTCGCGCGCGCGCTCGATGGAGGCGAGCTCGATCCCAACGAACTCGAAGCCGTCAACGCGCGGCTGGATTTCCTCGATCGGCTCAAGCGCAAGTACGGCGGTAGCCTCGAGGCCGTGCTGGCGCACGCCGCCGCTGCGCGCGTCGTGGTCGACGAGTACGAAGGGCGAGACCGCCGAGCCATCGATCTGGGCGCGCAAGTCGCGGATGCGCGGCGCGAACTCGAAGCGGCTGCGAACGCATTGAGCGCGGGGCGTAAGAAGGCGGCGACGGCGCTCGGCAAACGGATGCTCGCCGAGTTTCCCGACCTCGCGCTGGGTTCGGGCCGCTTCGAGGTCGCGTTCGAACCGCTGGAAACTATCGGCGCAGATGGCGCCGAACGGGTCGAGTTTTTGTTCGGAGGCAACGCGGGCGAGCCGCCACGGGCGCTGGCGCGCGTCGCATCGGGGGGCGAGCTTTCGCGGGTGCTGCTGGCGTTGGTGGTCGCACTCTCGGGCGCGCGGGGCGCCGGGGGCGCACTCGTGTTCGACGAGATCGACGCCGGCATCGGCGGCACGACTGGGACCGCCGTTGGCGCGCGGATCGGCCGGCTCGCGCGCGAAGGACAAGTCGTCTGCGTCACGCACCTCGCGCAGCTCGCCACTTGGGCGGATCGTCACTACGTGCTCGAAAAGAGCGAGCGCAAGGACGAGGCGACGATCTCCGTCCGCGAGATTTCGGGCGCGGGCGCGCGCGAAGGCGAGCTCGCGCGCATGCTTTCGGGCGAAACGCACGACGTCGCGCTCGAACATGCCCGATCGCTGCTGCGACGGCGCCGCGCATGATCGACCCGCCGGGCCGAGCCTACGATATTTGGTGGATCTTCAAGACGTTGGTGCCGCCGGCGCCGACGGGCATTCCGGTCGTAAAGGCGACCAGTTCGCCCGGACTCACTAGCCCCGCGCGCAGCATCTCGCGTTCGGTCATGTAGAGGAGCACGTCGATCGAGTTGTAGGGGTCGATGAGCAGCGACTCGGTTCCCCAGACCAGCGCCAGCCGGCGGGCAACGACGGGATCGGGCGTCAGCGCGATGATTCGCGCTTGCGGCCGGAAGGCGGCGATGTGATGCGCGGTATTTCCCGTCGTCGTTCCGGTAACGATAAAGGGAATCGCGAGTTCGGCGCTCGCGCGGGTGGCCGCTTCGGCGATCGAAGCGGCCACGGTCGGTTCCATGTCTTCGAGGCGGCGGTCGCGCAATGCCGGATGCGGGTACGCCTTTTCGACTTCGCGCGCGATTTCGGCCATCATGCGCACCGCTTCGGTGGGGTAGAGTCCGATCGCGGTCTCGCCGGAAAGCATGACCGCGTCGGTTCCGTCGAGGATCGCGTTGGCGACGTCGGTGGCTTCGGCCCGGGTCGGCCTCGGCGACCCGATCATCGACTCGAGCATTTGGGTCGCGGTGACGACCGGCTTACTCGCGCGGTTGCACTCCGCGATGATTCGCTTTTGGACGATCGGTACGGTTTCGATCGGAATCTCGATTCCGAGGTCGCCGCGCGCGACCATGATGCCATCGGCGGCCTTGATGATCCCGGCAAGGTCGTCGAGGGCCTCGTGCTTTTCGATCTTCGCGATGATCGGAACGCGCTTTCCGTGCTTGGCGACGAACGACTTGGCGCGCACGACGTCTTCGGCGCTGCGGACGAACGAGAGCGCGACGTAGTCGACGTCGTGCTCGAGTCCGAACTCGAGGAATTCCAAGTCGCGATCGGTGACCGCGGCGACGTTGAGCGTCCCGTCGGGATAACTGATTCCTTGGTTCGGCCGGAGGTCCCCGCCGAACTCGACCGTCGTCTCGATTTCTTGCGACGTCTTTGCGACGATGCGCAGCGCGATTTGGCCGTCTTGCAGATAGAGGCGCTTTCCGACCGCGACGTCGGCGGGCAAGTTTCGATAGCTGGTGCTCGTGCGTTCGCGGGTTCCGTCGACGTTTTCGACGGTAAGGACGAAGCGCGCACCGCGCTCGAGACGCACCGACTTCACCCCTGCGGCCAGGCCGCCGGTGCGCACCTTCGGTCCGGGGAGATCTTGCAAGAGCGCGACGTGAATGCCCAACTCCGCCGACAGCGCGCGGGCATTGCCGATGACTTCGGCGTGTTCGGCGGGAGCGCCGTGCGAGAAGTTCAGGCGAACGACGTTCGCTCCGCTGACGAAGAGCGAACGCATGACGGCGGGCTCCCGCGACGCCGGTCCGATGGTCGCCACGATCTTCGTCCGTTTTCGTAGGATTGGTTCCATGTGGGGGCTCAGGCTTGCGCGAAAGCTCAGGCAGGCTCCTGCGGTACTCGACGCGCACTTAAGAAGCCCTTGAAACCGACGTGCCGATCGTGAAGTTCCAACGCGATCCCCGAGACCGGCGATATCCGGAACGGCTAGCGGGAAGCGCGCTCGCTTCGATCGTCCTGCACGTGCTGCTCGCGTTGCTCCTGGTGAGTCTGGTCTTTACGTCGTCGCAGGAAGGTGCGACCGAAAACGTCGAGGGCGGCTCGATCGTCACCCTCGAACAGCGGACGCCGGCCGTCGCCAGCCAGTCGTCGGCGGTGCGCGCGTCGCGGCCCGTTGCGCACGTGCCGCGCATCGCACCCGTTCGTCAAGCCGCCTTTGCGCAGCCCCAGACGCAACGGCTTCCTCAGAATCGTCACGAGCTGGCGCGCCAGGCGCCGACCGCGCCGCCCAATCCGCGCGAACTGACCCAACAGAGCCCGCAGCCGAATCCGGCGCCGACGCAAAACGTCTACGAGGTGCATCCGAGTAACGAGTCGCCCGCCGCCCCGGTGAACATCCCCACCGTCGCGCCGGTCGCGGTGGCAATCAAAACGCCGCCGAGTGCCGCACCGTCACCCGTCCCGACGGCGGTCGCGACTCCGCTGCGCTCGCCGCGGCCGCCGGCCCCCACCGCCGCACCGACGCTGCGCGCGAGCCCTGCCCCGGCCGCCCCGAGCCCGGCGCGTACCGCCGCCCCGGTCGTGGTTCGGGCTAGTGCCGCGCCCAAGCCATCGGCCGCCCCAGCCGCTCGTTCGTCGGCGCCTCCGGCCCCCCGGGCCGGCGTCCCGAGCCCGAGCCCGACGTTGGCGGCGGCGGTAGCAAAGACGCGCGGAACGGCGCCGAGTCCCGGCCCCAAGGGGCAGGGAACGCCCGGGCCGCGGCCGGGTGGGAACGAAAAAACGTCGGTCTCACCCGCCCGGCCGATCGAGCTGCGGCCGACGCCCAGCCCGGCACCGCATCCCACCCGGCGTCCGGTTCCCGACATCAACGGCCGCTTGCGTTCCATGCTCCCCAACAATCCCGTTCGCCCGACGAGCAAGCAGTACTCGCCGCCGATTTCGTTGCGCGGTTCGCTCGAGCCGACTCCGCCGCCCAGCGTGCTGGCGCAGACGAAATATCTCTATCGCACCAGGGGTATCGGTAACGAGGCGCGGGTGGAAATGTGGGTGACGTCGATTCGCAAGGAGGGTCCGACGACTATTTGCACGGGCTGGCTCGTTCGCTATCCGTTCAACCAGAAAGCGTCGCATCCGGGCGATTTTGCGCCGGCCAACGGCACGCAAGTGACGGTGGGCGGTGGAAGGGGAACTCCCGCCATGTTGCCGCCGGTCGTCGATGGGATCGTCACCCTCGCATGCGAGGGACGACTGCTCGAACCGTACGCCGCGTCGCCTGCTGCGTCGCCGTAGTTTGGGCCCTTTCCCCCTTGAGTTCCGACGTTGGTCGCACTACAATTGGGGTACCGAATTCGGCACACTTCGTCAAGAAACGAAGGAGGGCGGTTGGAACCGCAAGATCCACCGGGCCATGGGGCCTGCGACAGACGCGCCGATAACGGGTAGCAACCACGCGCCCACGTTGCCGGACGATACCGGAGGCGCGCGACTCGCAACGAAAAAGAGACCGGGTGAGGGGCCGTGCCCACGTGGGGTTGCGGCCCGTCGCTCTTTCCGCTATTATGAAGGCCGGTTTTAGCAGGAGCGTGGGCAGGTCCCGCGCTTCGTCGTTATAGGGGTTTGCTGATGAATGATGCGGCGACGGCGTTCGAGCGGGAGCTCGACGCAATCGCGCACGATGCGGTCGGCTTTCCGGAACTGGAGATCGTGCAACGGCGAGTTCGGGCGGCTCGCGGATCGACGCACTTCGGCGTTACGATCGATCGCCCCGGAGGAGCCGACTTGACGTTATGCGAGCGCGTCGCGGGCCGTCTCAACGGGGTCCTCGAAAGCTCCGGATCGGCCTACTCGCTCGAAGTCGAGTCGGCCGGTCTAGAACGTCCGCTCGTGCGTCCGGCCGACTACGCGCGGTTTGCCGGCCAGCGCGCGCGCATCGTGACGAAGCTCTCCGTAAACGGCGGAAAGACGCATCGCGGCATTCTGCGTGGCGTTCGCGGCGAGGCGGTCATTCTCGACACGAGTACCGGCGAACTTCCGCTGCCGGTAGCCACGATCAAATCGGCAAATCTCGAATACGATCCCCGCGCGGATCTGCAACGAAACAAACGCGAACGCAAGAGGTCTCATGGCAACCACAGACACACTACCTGAAGAGAAACTCATCGACGTCCTCCACTCGATAGCCAAAGAACGAAATATTTCGTTCGAGATGCTGCTCGAAGCGCTTGAGGCCGCACTTTTGACGGCCTACAAGCGCCACTTCGGCAGCGAGTCGAACGCGATCGTTACCGTCGACCGCCAAAGCGGAGCGTATAAGGTGTACCACCGCCGCTCGATCGTCGACGAGGTGACCGATCCCAAACTCGAAATCTCGGTTGCAAAGGCCGGCGCTCCGTACCAGGCGGGCGACTTCTTCGACGAGGAAGTCACGCCCAAAGACTTCGGCCGGATCGCCGCGCAGACGGCCAAACAAGTGATCGTACAGCGAATCCGCGAGGCCGAACGCGACACCGTCTACAACAAGTACGTGCGTAAGCTCAACGATCTCGTGACCGGGACCGTCCAGCGGTACGAACAACGCAACATGTACGTTACCCTC
>DASXDV010000020.1:0-23916 GCA_036490465.1 Candidatus Tumulicola sp.
GAACTCGGGTATGCCACGATCGTGGCCAATCCCAAGCGCGGCGAAAACGTGGCGGCGCTGCGCGAGCTGATCCGCACGCATCGCGCGATGCTCGCCGGAAACTCCGGCGTCGGCAAGAGTACGATTTTTCGCGCTTTGGGGGGCGGGGGCTCGGTGGGCGAAGTGTCGCGCTTTGGATTAGGGCGCCAGACCACCACGGCCGCGCGGCTCTACCGGATCGGGGAGGGCTTTCTGATCGATAGCCCCGGGGTCAACGAGTTCGGGTTGGGCGCGATCGAGGCTGCCGACCTGGCCCGCGGATTTCTCGAGATCGGCGCGGCCGGGGCCGGGTGCCGCTTCGCCGACTGCAGCCACCTCCGCGAGCCGGGCTGCGCCGTGCTGACCCGGGTGGCGGAGGGAGCGATTGCGGCAAGCCGCTACGGCAGCTACCGCAAGATTCTTGGGAGTTAGGAGGCGGTGCGCTGGACACTCTCGCGGGCCGGCTGATATACTTCTGGCCGTTGTTTGGTTTCTATCCACGAAAGAGAGCCGTTTTTGCCCAACATCAAAGCCGCCGAAAAATGGGCGCGCCAGTCCGAAAAGCGCACGACCCGGAATAAGGATACGGTCACCCGGCTAAAAACGCTCTTCAAGAAGGCCGCATCGGCCCGCGACGCCGAGGCCGCCAAGGACGTCGAGAGCGCCTTCGACAAGGCCGCCGGCAAGGGCATCATTCACCCGAACAAAGCCGCGCGCAAGAAGTCGCGGCTCGCCAAGGCCGTCCGTTCCGCCGCTCCCGCGAAAGCCGCCAAAGCGCAGGCGTCGAAATCGACGAAATCCGCGAGCAAGGCGCGCAAGAAGTAGCGCCCGCTCCGGCCCCCGGTGCGGAGGCCGATCCGCGCGAAACCTTTCTTGCCAGTTTGGGCCGCGAACTTCACCGGGCTGGAATCGCGACCGACGCCATCGAGCAAACCCTCAGCCAAATCGCCGAGTCCATCGGTCTCGACGTCCAGATCTTCGCGCTGCCCACCTACATCACGATCGCCATCGGGCCGACTTGGTCTCAGCGCACCATGATGATGCGACTCGAACCCGGGCGGGTGAGTCTGCGCAAGATCGCGCTCATCAATGAGATCTACGATGCCTTGCGGAGCGGCCGGATCGACTACCGGCGCGCCGCCACGTTGCTGGGCGACGTCGACGCCCGTTGGCCGGGGTTACCGCACTGGCTCGAAATCCCGGCGCTGGCGTTCATCGCGGTGGGCGTCGCGTTGATCCTGGGCGGTGGCCAACGGGAGCTGATCGTGGCCGGCTCGATCGGCGTGTGCACCGGCATTCTGAGCACGATTGCCGCTCGCAGCGCAATCGTGGCGCGCCTGTTCGCGGTCGCGGCGGCCTTCGCAGCCACCCTGATCGTCGCAACCTTCGCCAAGCTCGTCGGTCCCGTAAACATCTATATTTCGATCATAGCGGGAATCGTGGTGCTGCTGCCCGGCTACTCACTGACGCTGGCGCTGCACGAGCTTGCGAACGACTTTCTGGTGGCCGGCGTCGCCCGGTTGGGACGCGTTCTTTCAACGCTGCTCGCGCTGGGCTGCGGTGCGTTTCTCGGACTGGCAATCGTGCCTTCGGTCCTGCGTGGCGAAACGGTGCAAACCCATCCGGTGGCGGCGACCTGGTGGTTCGTCGCGTCGGTGTGCATGGCCGTCGGACTGTCGATCGACCTCGACGCGCGACTACGCGATTTTGCCTGGGTCTTTGCCTCGAGCTTCGTCGCACTGCTGATGGCGCACGTTTTTGGCGGAACGTCGGCGCACGCCGTATCGGCGTTTCTCTCCGCGTTCGTTTGCGGAATGGTCGCAAACACGGGCGCCCGGTATCTTCGTGTACCGCAGGCCATCATGCTCGTACCCGCCTTAATCGTGCTGGTGCCGGGAAGCCTCAGCTACGAGAGCGTGTTGTTCGCGTTTACCCACAACATCGACAGCGCTCTCATCTTGGCCGCCAATACGGTAGCTGCCGCGATTCAAATCGTCGCGGGGCTGCTGCTGTCGCAGCTCGTCCTGCCGGCGTCCACGCTGCGCCGCGCCCACGCGCGCCCTCACTGACGCAGCGCTACGGGTCGACGTTGATCGCGAGCCGCAGATCGCGCGCGGCCCGCGCCGCCGGCAAGATCCGCTCGCGGATGGCCGCGCGCAGCGCCGCCGCCTTTCGCGTCTTGAGCGCGATTCGAAAGCGCCACTCGCCGTTCAAACGCGCGATCGGATAGGGCGCCGGCCCCAACACCTCGCAGCCGGCAACGCCTTGCAGCAACTCGGCGTACCGAAGGGCGGCCGCCTCCGCGTGCTTTCGATTGCGCCCGATAATCCCGAGATACACCAGCCGGCATGCCGGCGGGAAGCCGGCCGCGGCGCGCTCGCGTAGTTCGCGCACGGCAAAACCCCGATAGTCGTGCTGCGCGGCAAAGACGATCGCCGGATGCGCCGGCGCGTACGTCTGCACGATCGCCTCACCCGCGCGAGCGCGCCCGCTGCGCCCGCAAACCTGGGCGATGAGGGCGAAACTTCGTTCCGCCGCCCGGAAGTCGGCCACGTGCAAGCCGATGTCGGCGGCCACCACCGCGGCCAGCGTCACGGTCGGGTAATCGAGCCCCTTCGCCACCATCTGCGTGCCGACCAGCACGTCGCCGGTCTGTTCGAAATCGTCGAGAATCCGCGCGTGGTCGCCCACCCGCGTCGTGGCATCGGAATCCATCCGCAGCACGCGTGCCTCTGGGAAGAGACGCCGCACTTCACCGACGACGGCCTCGGTGCCGATTCCGAACTCTTTGATGGTTTCGAGGCCGCACGAAGGACAGACGGATGGGAGCGGCATTTGGAAATCGCAGTAGTGACAGCGCAGCAACGATTCGCTGCGGTGCGCCGAGAGGCCAACGCTGCAGCGAGGACACTCGGGCACGCTGCCGCAGCTCCGGCACAGGACGAAGCGTGCGCTTCCGCGCCGGTTCACGAAGAGCACGCTCTTTTCACCACGTTTGAGGCGGTGCGCGAGCGCTTGAACCAAGTCCGCACTGAAGATTCGCCGGTTGCCGCTTTCGAACTCCTGTGCGAGGTCGACGACGCGGACGGCGGGCAACGGCAGATTGGTCGCCCGCGTGGGGAGCTCGAGCAACCCGATCCTGCCCTTGCGGGCGGCGGCATAACTTTCGATCGCCGGCGTCGCGCTGCCCAACAGCAACAGCCCGTTCGCCCGCCGCATGCGCTCGCGGGCCACCGCAACGGTGCGATAGCGCGGAACTACGTCCTGCTTATACGAAGTTTCGTGGGCTTCGTCGACGACGATCAGCGCAACGTCGCGCAGCGGCGCGAAAACGGCGCTGCGTGCGCCCACCACGACGTCGATCTCGCTCCGCCGGCACGCCTGCCACGCATCGTATCGTTCGCGCTCGGACAGCGCCGAGTGCAGCACGGCTACGCGCCGGCCGAAGGCCGATTCGAAGCGCCGCGCCGTTTGCGGGGTGAGCGAAATCTCGGGAACCAGCACGATGGCGCGCCCGCCGGCGCGCACGACGCGGGCGATCGCCTCCACGTACACGTACGTCTTTCCGCTTCCGGTCACGCCGTAGAGTAAGATTTCTTCAAATACCCGGCGCTCGAGCGAGTTTCCGATGCGTTCCAGCGCGGCGGCCTGCGCCGGCGTCGGCGGCATCGCCGCCTCGGCAATTCGCGAATTGGGTTGGGCGCTCGGAGCGACCTCGCGCTCGACCAATGCGCCGGCTTTAACCGCGCGCGCGATCACCGCCGGCGAAAAGCCGGCCAAAAGCGCTTCGGGGCGCGGCATCCCGTCGCTGCGCTGGGCGACCAATGCGACTAACGCCGAGGCCTTCTTCCCTTTGACCGCGCCCTCGCCGCCAAACAGCGTGCGCACGCGATACTCGCGCGTGCGTGGATCGACCAGGCGGCGCTCGCGGCGGAGGTCGCCGCCGCGAATCAAGCGCTGCACGTACCGCAGCAGCGCGGGCCGGTCGCCGGCCCGGCGTGCGTCGGGATGCCGCAACAGCCGTTCGAGTTCGAAACCATCCGGAAGCTCATCCCACATCAGGTATAACAGACGCGCCGGAATCGTAGGGTAGCGCTGCGCGCTCGGACGGGTCCCGGTGCGAGTCAGCGAGTCGCGCATCCGCGGGATCGCACCTGCCAGGACGACGGCGCTCAGCGCCTCACCCAAAGTGCAGACGTACCGATCGGCGACGAAGCGCGCCAGATGGAGTCCGGTCTCGTCGAACGCCGGCGGAACGTTCAATCGCTGAACGACGGGTTTGAGCTGCCGGTCGCCGTCGAATTCCTCGCGGATGGGAGAAACGACGAACGCCACGACCTCACGATTGCCGAGAGGCACGCGCACGACGTCGCCCACCGTCAAGTCGAGGCTGCCGGCGTCGTACGTCAGCGGAAGATCGAACCGCGACGAACGAATGGCCGCGAGCGCGTCGACGACGCGAGCTATCGCCGCACCTCCGCCGGAAGCTGCGCCAGCCGAGCGATCGTCGCTCGCACGGCCGAATCGGGGCAGATCACCCCATATTCCACCTCGCCGATTGCGCGCGGCAGCACGAAGCGCACCCGGCCGCCGCGCCGTTTCTTGTCGGCGCGCATCGCGGTGAAAATCGCCCGCGGATCCGCCGTGGTGCGCAGCGGCATTCCGAGCAACGCCAACAAGGCGAGCACGCGCACGTGCTCGCCTTCGTGGAAGCGCCCGGTCAGCAGCGCGAGGATTCCCGCGGCGCGCAGTCCCAGCGCAACGGCGGCACCGTGACTGGTTCGATAGCCGGACGCGACTTCGATCGCGTGCGCGAACGTGTGCCCGAGGTTGAGCCGCTCGCGCGGGCCCCGGTCGCTGCGGTCGCCGGCGACGATCGCCGTTTTGACGCGGATCGCCGCGGCGATCAACGCCTCCCAAGGCCAGCGCGAAAATGGATGGGGGGCGAGCTCCTCGAGCGCTTCGAAAAATGCGCCGCCCTCGACGATTCCGGCTTTGAGGACTTCGGCCAACCCTTCGCGCAGCGTCCGAAACGGCAGCGTCTGCAGCGCCGAAACCTGGCAAAACACGGCTACCGGATCGCTGAAGGCGCCCACTAAGTTCTTTCCGCGCTGGAGGTCGACGCCCGTCTTTCCGCCGATTGCGGCGTCGACCATGGCCGTCAGAGTCGTCGCGACGTGTGCGTACCGAACGCCGCGCGCGTAGGTTGCAGCCGCGAATCCGAAGAGGTCGCTCGCCACCCCGCCGCCCACGCCGAGCAGCAGCGTTTCGCGGTCCGTTTCGGCGGCTAATAGCCCGTCGAGCACGCGTTCGAGCGTCGCCAAGCGTTTGTTGGCCTCGCCCAGCGCGACCGGCAGCACCCTGCTCGTTGCGCCGATTTTTGTTGCGATCGAATTAGCCAGCTTACGGACGAAGCGGTTGTCGTCGCACAGCACCACGACGCGCGTCGCCCGTTCCGCGGCGAAGCGGGCGATCGGCGCGCGGAGATCGTCGCCGACGACGATCGGATATCCGAGTTCCTCGTTGACCAGCGCGGTTAAAGCGCGATCTTCTTCTTGTGCAGCCACTGGACGACGTCGTCGACGACTTGTGCGGTGCTCAAATCGTCGGCTTCGACGACGTAATCGGCGTGCGCGTACTGCGGCATCCGTTTGGTATACAGCTCTTTGATCCGCGCGAGGGACGGAGCGGGTCCGAGCAACGGGCGCACCCGCCGGCTGTGGCGCAGGCGTTCCAGCACTTGCTCTGGGGAGACTTTTACGAAGATCCGATACGCCCGCTTCTTCAAGGCGGCCACGTTGGCTTCGTCGCTCAGCGCACCGCCGCCCAGCGAGACGACTCCCGCCTCGCCGTCGAGAACCTGGTCGAGCGCGGCCCGTTCGTAGCGCCGGAACGCGGCCTCGCCTTCTTGATAGAAGATGTCGGAAACGGGACCGTGGGCGCGCACGACGACCTCGTCGGTATCGAAGAACGCGCAGCCGAGCTTGCGCGCGAGCCGCTTACCGATCGTGGATTTTCCCGACGCCATGAATCCCACCAACGCGATATGCCGTTTCATTGACCTATGCTCCCCGGTGCGAAAAGTTCGGAGCCGGCCGCGCGGCTGCGCCGGAGGTTGTCGAGGGTCTCTTCCATTGAGTCGCCACCGTATTTTTCCAATACCGGACCGGTTAGCGCGAGGCGCACCATCGCTTCGCCGACGATCGCGGCCGCCGGTACGACGCAGACGTCGCTGCGCACGATGGCGGCCGGCGCGTCGGTGCCCGCATGCAGGTTGACCGACGGCAACGCGCGCATCAGCGTCGGAATCGGCTTGACCGATACCCGTACGACGATCGGCTGGCCGTTACTCATGCCGCCTTCGATGCCGCCGGCGCGGTTGCTCGCGCGGACGACCGCGTCGCCCGCCATTGCGAAGGAATCGTGGGCTTGCGAGCCGAGCCGGCGGCCCGCTTCGCCCCCGAGGCCGATCTCGACGCTCTTGACCGTCTGCATCCCCATCAACGCGCCGGCCAGGACGCCGTCGAGGCGTTGATTCGGCTGGCGATTGCTTCCGACGCCAACCGGCAGGCCGTCAATCTGGACGACGAACTGACCGCCGAGCGTGTCGCCGGCCGCCTTGGCCGCGTCGATCGCGGCGATCATCGCCTGCGTGGTCGCCGGATCCGGGTTGCGAACGTCGCTGTTCTCCACGTCCGCAGAGCTCCACGCGTCGAACTCCGGCGACTCGACGGCGCCGATCCGGTGAACGTAGCTGCGCGTCGTAATCCCGAGCGCGCCCAGGAACCGCGCGCAAATAGCGCCGAGACACACCCGCATTGCGGTTTCGCGCGCGCTCGCACGCTCGAGCACGTTGCGCAGGTCGCGCTGCCGATACTTGAGCGCCCCGGCGAAATCGGCGTGGCCCGGACGAGGATTGGTCAGCGGCTCGCCGCTGCCGGTCAGCGGATCCATCAGCGCGCGCACTTTGGGTGTGAGGTGGTCGCGATTGCGGACGATCGCGGCGATCGGCGATCCGAGGGTCGCCGCGCCGCGTACGCCCGCCAGAAACTCCACCTCGTCGCGTTCGATCTTCATGCGCGCGCCGCGCCCGTAACCGCCTTGGCGGCGGGCGAGCGTTTCGTTGATCGCGTCGACGTCGAGTTCCAGATGCGCCGGAATTCCGTCGAGAATTCCGACGAGGGCGGGACCGTGCGATTCGCCGGCGGTCAGATAGGAGAACATATCGAACCGAGCCCTTCGGCGCGCGCCCGGCCTCCCACCCCCGACGCGATCTAGTGAACCGCTTCTGATCCCGGATAAAGCACGTGCGGTTTTTGGACCCTTAACGACAATCAGCCCCTGAGCCCTGACAGTAGCGCTTGCCTGGAGTGACCCCGCCAAAACTAGACACTGAGTGACGTTATTCGAGCCTTGTCACGCTCCCGCCAGGCGGCCTGCGTGAGGTACCGGGGCTTGAGTGTCCACATTCGATGTTGTAGGGATCCACCCAATTGCTGATTTTCCGTGGTCTCGTCGATCATCGCGAAGCGTTGCTGCCACACGCAATCCGCCTCCAAAGTCCACAAAGTATGGATTGGTTACACGCGCAAAGATAGGAACTTCCGCAGAGTTTTCGGATTCCGCCGCGCGAAACGCCTTCCTAAAACTTCGAGGCTGCCGCAAGCGATTGCCGGCCTATCGGTAGGTGCACATTTTGTCATTACCGGTTCCAGTCACGCAATTCTGTTGGACCGCCCATCTGCTGTTATCGCAGCAATAGACGAGGTTCTCGACCAGGCACGTTACAACAAGCCCTGAAAATACATGATATGACCATCAAGCGCCCTGAGCACTCACCGACAAACACGCGGCGTACCGTGTTGACCTTACTATAAAATGCCACCCATATGGCATTGTCATCCGGTAGCATGGGCTGATGAAACGCGTCGAGCGTATCCGGCTCTATCCGACCTCACATCAGAAGAACGCACTGCAATTCATGCTCGACGTAACGCGCCAACTCTACAACGCGCTCCTGCAGCAGCGGTGCGACGCCTTTCGTCTGCGCGGCACGTCCCTTCGCAGCAAGGCGCAGTACGCGGAGCTCACGGCGCTGCGCCGTGACGATTCGCGCGTCGCAGCCGTCTACCGCGAGTGTGAAGACGCCGCCCTGCGGCGACTTGAGCTGGCCTTCGCCGCATTCTTCCGGCGTGTGAAGCAGGGAGAGAGGCCGGGCTATCCACGATTCAAACCCGCGGCGCGCTGGCATCAGCTGAGCTTCTCGCACGGTAACCACGCCCTGCGTCTGGATGAACGCCAGTCACGCATTCGCATTCCGGGCGTTGGATTGGTGAAGCTGCGCAAAGGCCGGAGCATCCCAGCCTTCGGTCGGGCGTGGCTGGTGGAACGGCTGGGCCGGTGGTACGCGTGCCTGGAATGCGAACGCGAGGCATCTCCGCTACCCAAGACCGGGGTAACACTCGGGATCGATCGCGGCGTGCACGTACTCGCGGCTTGCTCGGATGGAAGGCTGATTCGCAATCGCGCGGTCGGCGAACGGCGCAAAGCCGCCACGGCTCGCCTTCAGCGGGAGTTGGAGTCGGTCACGCAGCGCGATGCGGCCGGGCGAGTCCGCAACCGCCGCGAGTCGCAGCGGATCGCGGCCGCCCTGCGGCTAGCGCGCTCTCGGGAACGCGAAGCCAATGCCCGGCGCGACTTTGCGCACAAGACGGCTCGGGCCATCGTCAACGCGGCCGATGTCATCGGGTTGGAACGGCTGCACGTGCGCGCGATGACCCGCAGTGCGAGGGGCACCGTGGAGGCTCCGGGAGTCAACGTGCGGGCGAAGGCGGGGTTGAACCGGGTGGTGCTGGATGCGGGGTTTGGTCTGCTCGACCGATTGATCGCCGAGAAAGCGGAAGAAGCTGCTCGGGTGGTGGTTCGGGTAGCGGCGAGGTTTTCGTCGCAGACGTGTTCGCGATGCGGCTATGTCTGTGCGAGAAGCCGGCGGAGAAGGCGGTTTTGTTGCGTTCGCTGTGGGCTTGAGGCCCATGCGGACGTCAATGCGGCGCTGGAGATCCGTCGGCGAGCGCAGTTGGCGCTCTTAAGATTGCCGGATGCCGGTGAGGAGCCGGCTAACCAGCACAACGCTGCTTGAGGCATTCACAACGGAAATGTCCGCGGGTTGCGCCACGGGGGCACTCGCAGGCGCACAGGATTTGCGGGACGCGGCAAGCTAAGCGCCGTGAGGATGACCGGGACCGGGCGACTCGCCGCACTTTTTTGGGACCGGTGAGCGCTTCACTTCGCCGGATCGCGCTCGTAGCGCTGTTCGTGGTGCTCGCACTCGGAGCGGCCCACGACCTGCTCCGGTTGGGCGACGGCCTCCCGTGGCGCAAGATGTACGACTTTCAGGATTTTTACTGCGCCGGCGAGGCCGTTGCGCGCGGAGCCGATCCGTACCGGTACGAGCCGCTCCACGCATGCGAACACCGCGTTGCCAACGGCACCCCCGCATTTGCGCAGCACGCCGATCTCGTTATTCCGGCTCCTCAGCCGCCTTACGACTTCCTGCCGTTCGCCCTGCTTGCGCGGCTCGACTTTCACGCATCGCGCACCGCGTACGCCATCGTGCTGCTGCTGGCGGTTGCCGGGTCGGTCTGGGCGCTCGCGCGCACCGGCATTCCAGCCGACGTCGGCGCCGTTGCTTTTCTGCTGCCCGTCGCCTATCTCGAACTCGGCGCCGGGCAAATCGTTCCGTTCGCGCTGCTGGCGCTGTGCTGTGCGGGTGCGGCGTTAGCGGCTCGGCGCGACGCTTTAGCCGGCGCTTGCGCCGCGCTGACCGCGATCGAACCGCATCTCGGGATTCCCGTTATCGCTGCCGTCGTGCTGTTTGCGGCACGCGCGCGCCTGGGCGCACTGCTGACCGTTGCCGCGCTCGCGGCGATCTCCGTTGCGGTAACCGGTGCGCCGACCACATGGGAATACCTCGTTCGCGTTTTACCGGCCCACGCATCGGCGGAATTGCTCTTTCCCTACCAGTACGGATCCTCGTACGCGCTGCACGCCCTCGGCGTTCCGGCGGGCGCCGCACAGGCATTGGGCGCCCTCGCGTACCTCGTCTTGCTCGCGGCCGGGGTCTGGCTCGCCCCGCGGGTCGCCGTCGCGCTCCGGCGTCGCGAGATGCTGGCCTTCGTCCCGGCGGCGTGCGCCGTGACCGCGGCCCCGTTTCTGCACATGGAAGAGCTCTGCTTCGCCCTTCCAGCGGCGCTGGCGTTCGCGATCGCGCTGCGCGGTACGGCGCGCACCGTCAGCGCGGTCGCGCTCTGCTTCTTGATCGTGCCGTGGATCATGGCGTGGGCGATCAAAAAACTCTTTCTGCTCACGATCCTCGTCTGTCTGTATACGTTGGTTAGGCTGGGGATTTCTCCGGGCGCGATCGCCCTATTCGTATCGAGCCTGGCGGCGGTACTCTATGGGCTCGAGTTCCGCTCGCCGAACCTTCCCATGCCGCACGCCGCGGCCGTTACCGCAAATCCGCTCGACCTCGCTCAGATCCAGTGGCGGGCCTTTACCGAACAGCTCGCGACGCGCGATCCACGCTGGCTGCTGATCAAGGTGCCCTCGTGGGCGGCGTTGTTCGCCTTGATCGCCGTCGCCTTGCGACAGGCTCTCACCCACGCGCGGCAACATGGGGCACGGCTCACCGCCTCGATTCGCCGCACCTCATAATCGCGGCAAGGAGCGACGCAGCGTCTTACATATGGACTCGAATGCCTTCGTGCGAGCGAGATTGGTCCACTCGTGGGCGTCGGCGGTGTGATCGTAGAGTTCTTCGGTCCGATCGGAATAGCGCGTGTAGCGCCAGTCCCGGGTCCTGATCGAATGGTTGCCCCTCCCCCACGTCATGGTGACCGGTCTCGCGCGTTGCATTTGCGCACCCCGTAGTGTGGAAGACAGGCTTTCCCCGTCGATACCGCCCTCCGGAGCGAGCCCGCAGAGATCGAGCAGCGTCGGAAAGATATCCGTCAAACTGACCGGTTCGTTGAAACGCCGGTTTGCGCCACGCTGCCCCGGCAACGTCACGATCAAAGGGACGAGCGTCGCTTCCTCCCATAGCACGAACTTGCGCCAGTGGAGCTTCTCGCCTAAGTGAAACCCGTTGTCTCCCCAAAGGACGACGATCGTTTCCTTGGCCGCGGGACCCGCATCGAGCGCGGCGATCAGTTCTCCGATGACGTAGTCGCAATAGCTGATCGACGCGAGATACGCGCGGACTGCCGGGCGCCACTGACGATGGCGGATAACGAGTTCGTGATCGGGCGGCGAGAGCGCCCAATTGCGAGCGATCGGCGGAACGTCGTCGAGGTCGTCCTCCTTTACGACCGGTAGCGAAAGCGTATCGACGTCGTAAAGATCGAAAAAGCGGTTGGGGACGTGCCAGGGGAGGTGCGGCTTATACAGACCTGCGGCGCAAAAGAACGGCTCCTTCTCCGGCCTTCGAAGAAATGCGCCGATCGTTCGAGCGACCGCCGCATCGGGCATGTCCTCGATCCGATCGTCGGGCAACGGACCCCAGTCGAAGGCTCGATACATGGGCGGCACGGCGTCGAAGTTCGAAAAATCGAACATGCCGTTCAAGGGACGCCCATCTGGGAGCGCGTCCGCAACGTTTTCCGCAAACCGATTCCAAAGATCGGCTCGATTCTCGATCTCGCACCACGGCGCGAGAGAGCTTTTCTTCCGGCCGGCAACGGCATAGTCGAAAACTCCGTGAAAGACCTTACCCGCACCAATCGTGTAGTATCCCGCATCGCGAAAGCGCTCGACGAGCGTCCGGCGCCGGCCCGGCGCTTGCCAAAATGGCTCGTTTTGGTAAATTCCGGTCGTCGCGGGCAGGCAACCCGTAAACACGCCCATTCGGCTCGCGTTGCAGTAAGGCGCGCTGCAATAGGCGTGGGTGAACAGCGTCCCCCGCGCCGCCAACGCGTCGATATTCGGCGTAATCGCGTCCGGATGGCGTCCCAGAGCGCCGATCCAGGCGTTGAGATCGTCCGCTACGATAAATAGGACGTTCGGCCGCGCCGGCGCCGGCGCGCTCATCGGTCGCCCCCGCGAGATGCATCCATCGGCTCTTCGTACGTTGGGTCGAGCCAATCGCTGAGATCGAGTCTCCCCAATTCAGCCGTTGCCCGGATGTCGGCTTCGTAAACGGCGTCCAAATACTCGCGGTCGCTGGCATTCATCGGACCCAGGCTCCGCGCATCGAGGGGTACCGTATAGCGCGACTCGCTCGGGGAATCGTCCGGGGCGAGGTCCAAGAACTCACGAATCGTTCGCAGCGTGGCGCTCGGATCGCGCCACAGTTCGTCGGTCCGCAAGACCAGCGTCCTGCGTTGTCCGAAAAGCCGCACGGCGCGCTCGATTTGGGACGAATAAAAGCCGCGCTCTACGTAGGAATACACGCGATGGACCCCGCCGGGCGCTTCCAAAACGCGTTCCCGTCCGCGCGCTCGGATCGCGTCTGAGAACGAGAACGTTTCCGCTCCCCGGGCCGTCTCCATGCGCCAATGGGAGTGCGCTCGAAAACTTGGATGGCGCAAGCACAGCACGACGTAGGAGCCGGCGTTGTACGTCGCGATGCGCTCGAGAGCGTTAGGCCAGTACGAGTAAATCGGCGTCGCTTCTCCAACGATCGAATCGTCGCGAGACGGATCGAAGAGCCGATGATAGGCCGCGTAATCGGGGCGCCTCCAGTCGAGCTCGTCGTTATCGAAAAAGTGCGGTTCCTTTATTTTGGCCATGCGGACGTTGGGTTGATCGCGCAGAAGGCTCTCCAGGGCCGTGGTTCCACCCTTTTGCACCCCGGCGACGAACAAGCTAACGCGCTTTACCATGGCGCAAACAATCTTGATTCAAAGCGGCCTCGGCTCTTTTTCGCCTTAGCCTGTGGTGACTTGCAACGGCCGCGCCGCTTCGACCTCGCGCCGCATTTGCAGCCAGCCTCGAAAGTTCGCGTGGAATCCTCCGCCGGCGGCCGGCGTGGCGACGTGTTCGAACGGGCTGAGGTGACGATCGCTCATCAGGCGGTCGCAGAGGTCCAAGTCCTTCTCGATTTCGCGCGTGCCGTCGTGAGTGAGATACGAGACGCGCGCGCACCGTGCCGCCGAGATCTTCTTCTGCAGTTCCGGAGCGAGCGTGCGTTCGTCGTCCTGCATGAGCGGCAAATGCCACCCACCTTCGGCAACGGCGCGCGGACGGCTCCCATCGAGTGCCGCGCGCATCCGCGTCGCCGCCGCGCGAATTTCGGGCTGCGCCGCGCTCGAGCAGCGTAAAACGAAGAAGTTCTCCCATTCGGTCGCGGTCACGATGACGGTGTGCCACAGAAATGGCTCGAGAACGCGATTGAGTTCTTGTTTGTGGACTTTGAGTTCCAACAAGCGCCGGGCGTGAGCTACGGCGGCGTCCCGGGCCCCCAGCCAAATTCCCTTGGCGGCTTCTTCCTCGGCCGCCGACAGCACGTCGTTGGCCGACATCCCCGCCTTGTTGCGCCCCCACTCCAGCGGCAGTACCGGGTCGTTCTCGACGCGCTCGAGCAGCTTGCTCGTCGGCACCGCGCGCGAGCTGGCCGAATTTCGCGAGAACATTCGGTGCGTGTTGAACTCGGAAAGGACGAACCGGGGGAAGGTCACCTCGAGCGTGGTGAGCCGAACCCCCGCCGGACTGACGGAGTCCAGGAGTACGCGCGCCGAGTAGCCCACGTCGCCGAGGGTTAGCCTCGGTAGCGCAGGAACGCGGGGACTTCGATATCGTCCATGTTCACGGGCGCGACCGTTTCGAGCTTACCGCCCTTGTCGAACGCGTAGCCGCTCTGCGCGTCGCGATAACTCCGCGGCGCACCGAAACCGGCGGCGAGAACCGTAACGCGGACCTTTCCGCTCATCCCCGGATCGACCGATGCGCCGAAAATAATTTGCGCTTCCGGATCGACCGCGCGGCTGATCATCTCGGCTGCCTCGTTGACCTCGTACATCGCCATGTCGGGACCGCCCGTGATGTTGAAGATCACGCCGCGCGCTCCCTCGATCGTCGTCTCGAGCAGGGGCGAAGCAATTGCCTTCTGGGCGGCATCGGCGGCGCGATGCTCGCCCGACCCTTCGCCGATGCCCATCATCGCCGAACCGGCGTCGGTCATAATCGTCTTGACGTCGGCGAAGTCGAGATTGATGAGGCCGGGCTGCGTGATCAGATCGCTGATCCCCTGAATGCCCTGGCGGAGCACGTCGTCGGCGTACGCGAACGCCTCGTTGAGCGGCGTCTTCTTCTCGATGACCTGAAGGATGCGTTCGTTGGGGATCGTGATGAGCGTGTCGACCTTGGCTTCCAGTTCCGCGATCCCGTTCTCGGCGACTTGCATCCGCTTTTTGCCTTCGAACGCGAAGGGCTTGGTGACCACGGCGATCGTCAAGGCGCCGGATTCGCGCGCAATTTCGGCGATGACGGGAGCGGCGCCGGTCCCCGTGCCGCCGCCCATGCCCGCCGTTAGAAAAACCAAGTCGGCGCCTTCGAGAATCAGGGCGAGATCCTCACGCGATTCTTCGGCGGCTTCCTTTCCGAGGCTCGGGTTCGCGCCGGCGCCAAGCCCGCGCGTCTGGCCGCCGCCGATGTGGACGGTGTTGTCGGTGGCCGCGCTGCGCAGCGCCTGCACGTCGGAGTTCACCGAGAAGAAGTCGACGCCGGCCAGGCCGGCGCGCACCATGCGATTGACGGCGTTGCAGCCGCCTCCGCCGATGCCGATCACTTTGATCGTCGCGGCGTGTTCGGATTCGCGAGCGGAACGGCGTGCTTCGGGCATTTTTTGTTTCGGTTCCTCCGTGGTGAAGAGCGTTGCTTGCGCGGATGCTTGGGGAACTTCCTCGGACAACTCGGGGGCGGCGGAATCGGGGATCGTTGCTTCGACTTGCGGCGCCGGCAGCTCGACCGCCGGCAAAACCTCCGCCGGCGCTACGGCTTCCGCCGTGACAGTTTCGGGGGCGGCCGGCGGTTCGGCGGCCGGCTCGACGGCGTCGCTTGGCGTCGGGATCGTTTCGGCCACGGGCGCGTCCGGCGTGGAATCCGGTCGCGCGGCGCGCTTACGGGGCTTGCGAGGTTTTAATTCCATAAGTCGGACAGCCATTTCTGCGCGCGATGCACGAGCGAACCTCCGCGCCGGCGTCCCATATCCGCGGCATCGCGCTCGTCGCTCGCTCCGAAGATCACGAGCCCGATCGCCGTCGCGTACTGGGGAAGCGCCAACGCGTCGGTCAAACCTCCGACCGTCTTCGGCGTGCCGACGCGCACCGGCAATCCGAAAACGTCTTCGGCGATGGATTCGATGTTCGGCAGCAACGCACCGCCGCCCGTCAGCACGACTTCGCCGAGCACGAGATCGCGCGGCACGTTTTCGACGATCTTCTGTTTGGCCATGCGCAGGGTTTCCAGAACGCGCGGCACTACGATTTGGCGCACTTGCTCGGTCGTGCGATCCTTACTGGAACGTCCGTCCAGGGTCCGCACGGTGAAGGTCTCGTCCCCTCCGGCGTCGCGCACCGCGGCGCCGAAACGCCTTTTGACGTCCTCGGCTTCGGAAAGCGTGGTCTTGAGGCCAAGCGAAATATCGTTGGTCAGAATATTGCCCCCGACTGGAATCGTCGCCGTATAAATCGCGCCGCCGAGCGAGTAGACGGCAATGTCGGTGGTGCCGCCGCCGATATCGAGCATCACGACGCCCACTTGCTTTTCTTCGGGGGCAAGCGTCGCCGCCGAACTAGCCAGCGGTTCGAAGACGAGTCCGGCAGCCTCCAGCCCGGCTCGGTGCACGCACTTGAGCACGTTGGTGATGAAGCTCGTGCCGCCGGTGACGATATGGGTGTCGACCTCGAGCCGGCCGCCCGCCATGCCGATGGGGTCGTCCACGCCTTCTTGACCGTCCACGGTGAAGAAGCGCGGCAACGCGTGGATGATCTGGCGGTCGCTGGGCAAATTGATGATCTTGCTGGCGTCGATCACCCGCCGAACGTCCGTCGGCGAGACTTCGCGATCGTCGCCCGAGACCGCGACGACGGCGCGGTTGTTCGTACTGCGGATGTGATCGCCGGTGATTCCTACGAAGACGTCGCCGACGTGGATCCCGGCCATCCGCTCGGCCTTCTCGGTGGCCGCTTCGATCGACTTGATCGTCTCCTCGAGGTCGACCACGACCCCTTTGCGCATCCCCAGCGATGGCGCCTCGCCAACCCCGACGATCTCGAGGCCGTTGGGACCGTCGGCGGCGACCACCGCACACGTCTTGGTCGTCCCGATATCGAGCCCGCAAACGGTCTCGTGCTTCATCCGCTGATCACCGATCCTCCGTAAGGGGCGCTAACCACGACATATTGTGGCCGCTTTGAGGAATCCCTACAAGGGATGGGCCATCCAAAGGGCGATTCGCTGGGGTTGGCGGGCCTGCGCGCAAGTCCTTGAGGACAACCCTGCGAACAGCTTGCGAACAACGCGCGCGCCGCTGTGGATGAATCAATCCAGCCGGGCGGCGCGCAGGTGCGACCGGCGCCCGTGGAGCATCAAGGCGAATCGCGAGCGGCCGCGGCGGGGTGGGCGATCGCAGCGACGGGACATTCACGCTCGTCTTATATCTTCATTTTAGAATCTTTTTATCTCCGACGAGCCCTTTTCATCCGCAAAGCTACGTGGAGTTATTGCTCGTGCTATCTCTCAACGACAAAATCTTACCGCTCGCGCTCGCGCTGGCGATCGCGTCGATGGCCCCGGCGTTGGCTGCGGCTGCAATCGTCGATGCCTCCCAAATTCCGGACGGCACGTATACCGTCAAAGTAGAGAAGGTCATCGACGCCAAGCACGTTCTCGTCCAACTCGATAACGGAAACGAGACGACCCTCGGAGCCGGCCGCGACACGGTCGACTTTTCCAAAATCCAGCAAAACGACCAAGTCAAGCTTTCGTTGATCAAGGGCACCGTGATGGTCTACGCCGACCTCACCAGCCACTAGTTCTACTTAAAAACCAGTACCGGCGTTCGGGGCGCGCGCAGGTCGACCGCGGCGACGCGTTGCTGTTTGCGCACGACTTGCGCGAGGATCGGGTCCACCAGCGGCAGCTTCTTTTCGAGATCGCCGTCGTCGCCGAATAAAATTCGAACGTTGCCGCGGACGGTGGCGACCAAACCGTCGTAACGATCGTACTGCAGTTGCAGCGGCACGACGTGCGCCGCGATCATCGCCTCGTAATCGTCACGCATGGCCAGCGCCTTCGCCTCGGTGAGAAACCGGCCCGGCTGGAGCGCACCCTCGGGCACGTCGAGCACGAACCGCGGCATCGGCCGATCGCCCGCAACCGTCTGCAACACGCGCAAGTCGCGATCGACCGCCGCCACGCTATCGCCCGAAGCCACCACGGCAAACGGGACTCGCTCGCGCACCACGATCACGATCGATGCCGGCGGCAAGCGAAAGACTCGGGCGCTCGAGACGTACGGGATCGTACGAACGCGATCCGCGATCGCGCCCGTGTTTTGCAGCCACATATTCACGTTGCCGGAAATGGCGGCGCGAGCGAGGATCTCGGCGCGCGGGACGATCGCGTTCCCAGTCACGACGATCTGCCGGGGCCGGAAACCGGACCAACTGACGACGAACGCTCCCGCGCCCAGCGACGTCAGCGCGGCCACCGCAATTGGAACCCAAAACGGACGAACGCGCGCGGTCGGCGACGGTTTGCGGCGACGGCCGGGCGGACGGCCCTTCTTCACCCGAACACGAACCGATCGAGCGCTTCGGCGACGCCGTCGTGCGCGACGTCGGCTACGACCGCATCGGCCAGCGCGTGCACTTCTGCGGGAGCGGAACCCATCGCGACGCCGACGCCGGCGGCCCGCAAGAGGGGCGCGTCGTTCCACGAATCGCCGATCGCCATGACCGAGGCCATCGGCACGCCCAATCGATCCGCCACGAATTTGAGCGCCGCACCCTTGTCGACCGCCGGATCGAGGACCTCGACGAACTCGGGAAGACTGCGCGTCACGTACGCGCGCCCGCCCAACCGCTGCGCGAGGTTCTCCGCACAGCGCTGCGCGTCGGGCGGATCGGCCACGATAACGGCCTTGGTAGCGGGACTGTAGGCAAAGGCTTCGCGCAGCGACGCGACGACCACCGGCTCGGTCTTAGCCAGCGACGCGTAAAGATCGGAGAAGCGATTACGCGCCTGCGCGTAATACTCGTCGCTGCGATACAGCTGGAGGTGCCACCGTTGCGCGTCGGCCAAGGCAATTAAATCCAATACGACCGCGTTGTCGAGTGCGGCGTGATATAAAACTTCGTCGCTCGCGGGGTCGAGGATGGCCGCGCCCTGATAGCAGACCAAGGGCGTCTCGAAGCGGAGTTCGCGAGCGAACGGCACGCTCGCGCGATACATGCGTCCCGTTACCAAACAGCCCGCGACGCCCGCCCGCTGTGCCCGCGCAATCGCGTCGCGCACGCGTTGCGAAATCGTCAGGTCGCGGCCGATCAACGTTCCGTCCAAATCGAACGCCACCAGCTTGAGGGGCCCCGTCAAATGCCGCGTCTCATTCGCGCCGTCTGAGCGTGCTGGGGGAGACCATCCAAATCGGCGAGGTCGGCAATGGCTTGCGCGTCGCCGGCCATTCGCTCTTCGCTATTTTCCAAGACGCTGAACGAGCGGACGAAATCGGAGAGCGACAAGCCCGACGAGAAGCGCGCCGTCCCCGCCGTGGGAACCACGTGGTTGATGCCGGCCAGGTAATCTCCGCAGGCCAGCGGCGTCGAATCGCCGACGAAAATCGCGCCGGCTCGACCGATCCGCGGCAAGTATTCCGACGCGTCGCGAACCTGTAGGCAGAGCGCCGCCGGCGCGAAGCGGTCGATGACGTCGAACACCTCGTCGCGCGACCCGGCGTGCACGAGCAGGCACTCGCGGTCGATCGCATCGCCGATCACCTGTCCGCGTTCGAGCGTTCGCACGTCGAGCGTATCGAGCAGTTGCGCGACGGCTTCCAGGAGCGGGCGGGATTCCGAGAGCACCGCGAGCCGGGAAGCGCCGGCGTGCTCGGCCTGCGCCAGCAGTTCGCCGGCGACGTATTCGCTGTTGGCGCCGTCGTCCGCGACGACCAGCACTTCGGACGGCCCCGCTAGCGCGTCGATCCCGCAAATGCCGAACACTTGCCGCTTGGCTTCGGTGGTCCAGACGCCGCCGGGGCCGACGATCTTCTCGACGGGCGCGATCGTTTCGGTGCCGTACGCCGCCGCAGCGATCGCGTGGGCGCCCCCGACGGCGTAGAGTTCGTCGACTTCGCAAAGGCTACAGGCAAACAGCAGGGCCGGATGCAGGCCGCCGCTGCGCGGCGGGGTGAGCACGACGACCCGCGCGACGCCCGCGATCTTCGCCGGCAGCGCACCCATCAGCACCGCAGACGCCAGGGTCGCGACGCCGCCGGGAACGTAGGCCGCGATCGAGCCGAGAGGGCGACGGTGCAAACCGTAACGCGAGCCGTCTTCGGCGGCGTAGGATAGGTCGGCCTGACGCTGACGCTCGTGAAAACGGGTGACGCGCTCCTTGGCCAGCGCGAATGCCTTCGCCACGTCGGCCGACACCAGATCTCGAGCGCGGTCGCGCGCGGGCACAGGAACGCGCAAACCGGCGAGTTCGAATCCCGGATCGTCGAACCGGCGCGCGCACTCGACGACGGCGGCGTCGCCGGTCGCGCGCACCGCGGCCAGAATCTCGGCTACCTTCGACACGACGTCGGCGGCCGGCGACCAGCCTCGGCGAAAGATGCGCGCCAGCGCTTGGCGATCCGACGCCGAAACGACGTTCATCGACCCGCTTCCTCGGCAACGCCTTCGCGCACGCCGGCCGGGCCGAAAATCCGCTCGAGTTCGCCCCGTACGCGCGCGTCGCCGGCGATCGCCCGCGCGGCGCGCTGCGTGCGGCCACGGGCGTGCATGACTACCGGCACGTCGCCCGGCCACTCGTCGATCAGCGCCGCCAGGCGGTCGATCTGTTCGCGCTGGTTTACTTCCACGTGCCAACCGCGCACGTCCGCGCGCGGACGGGTCGCCGGCATTACGAACGACGTCACCTCGTTGGCGCCGACCGAGAGTTCCAGGGGCGATTCTTCACCGGGCGCCGTGCCGCGCCGCTCGCGAAAACGCAAACGGCCTTTCACGACGACGATCGCATCGATCTTAAACAACTCATTGACTTGTCCGTAGAGTTTGGAAAACACGAGCACGTCACACCCCCCGGTCGTGTCTTCGACTTGCGCGATCAGCAGTTGCTGCCCGGTTTTCGTGAGCGTGCGACGCGCTCCGGTCACGATCCCCGCGACGACGACGGGGGCGTCGTCAGCCAGCGCGTGGAGGTCTTTGACCAGGGTCGCGCCTTGGCGCAGCAGCAAACGCTGGGAGTCGGCGAGCGGATGACCCGAGACGAAGATTCCGAGCGTCTCCTTCTCCCAGGCAAGCAGCTCGCGCGAACTCGGAGCCGGAACCGGCGGCAGCTTCGGGATTAGGGTCGGTGAAGCCGCATCGGCGTCGCCGAACAGCGACGACTGCCCGAGCTCGCTGTCGCGGGCCGCGCGGGCCGCAATCTCCAGCGCGGCGTCGAGGGCGGCGAGCGTTTGGGCGCGATGCCCCCGAAGACCGTCGAGGGCGCCGCACTTGATTAAAGCCTCAAAGACGCGGCGGTTTACCGCCTTGGGGTCGACGCGCCGCACGAGGTCGAAGAGATCGCCAAAACGTCCGCCCTCGCGCCGCGCATCGATGATCGCGCGAACGGCTCCCTCGCCGACGCCCTTGACGGCCGCGAGGCCGAACCGGATGCGGTCGCCGACGACCGCAAAATCCACCAGGGACTCGTTGACGTCGGGTGGGAGAACGACGATGGCGAGCTTTTTGGCTTCGTCGATGTACTCGGCGAGCTTCTCGGTCTTGTCCTTGACCGACGTCATCAGGGCGGTGAGATATTGGAGGGGATGGTTAGCCTTCAAGAAGGCCGTCTGATAGGCGATCCATCCGTATGCGGCGGCGTGCGATTTATTGAAGCCATAACCGGCAAACGGCTCGACGAATTTGAAAATCTCTTCGGCTAAGCGCTCGTCGAGACCCGACGTTTCGATCGCGCCGCGCACGAATTTCTTACGATAGACGGGGATCTTCTCTTTCTGCTTCTTTCCCATGACTTTGCGCAGCTCGTCGGCCTCGGCCATCGTGAACCCGGCGACGTCGCGCGCGATCTGCATCACCTGTTCCTGATAACAGGCAATCCCGTAGGTTTCGGCCAGTATCGGCTCGAGTTTGGCGTGCAAATAGTTGGGTTTGCGCCGGCCGTTCTTGACCGCCACGAATTCGGGGATCCAGTCCATCGGGCCCGGACGGTAGAGCGCGACCAGCGCAATAATGTCTTCGAACCGCGTCGGCTTGAGCTCCGAACACACCCGCTTCATGCCGTCGGACTCGAGTTGAAAGACGCCCATCGTCTCGCCGCGGGCCAGCATTTCGTAGGTTGCCGGATCGTCGATCGCAATCGTCGCGAGTTCGAAATTCGGATCGACCGTTCGGCGTATCTCCTTGACGGCGCTGGCCATAACCGTCAAGTTGCGCAAGCCCAGGAAGTCCATCTTGAGCAGCCCGATGCGCTCGATCCACTCCATGTCGTATTGCGTGTTCACGCCGCCGTCGCTGAAACGTACCAGCGGCGTGTAGTCGATCAGCGGTCCGGCGGAGATCACGACTCCGGCGGCATGCGTGCCCGCATTGCGCGCCAGACCTTCGATTTCTTTGGCCGTGTCGAGCAGCTTGCGAATCTCGGGACGGCTCGCATACAAGATCTTGACTTCGGGCAGGCGTTCGATAGCGTCGGATATCGTCAGGCCGCCGGGGCCGGATGGAATCAGCTTGGCCACCCGATCGACGTCCGGCAGCGCCACGCCTAACGCACGGCCGGCGTCGCGAATCGCCGCCCTGGCCGCCATCGTCCCGAAGGTTACGATCTGGGCGACCCGGTCCTTGCCGTACTTTCCCGTGACGTAATCGATCACTTCGTCGCGGCGTTCGACGCAGAAGTCCGTGTCGATATCGGGCATCGAGATGCGGTCGGGATTCAGGAAGCGCTCGAAAAACAAGTTGAACCGCAGCGGATCGAGATCGGTGATGCCCAGCGAGTACGCGACCACCGATCCGACCGCCGAGCCACGTCCCGGGCCGACCGGTATGCCGTGGTCGCGGGCGTACTTTACGAAGTCCCAAACGATCAGGAAGTACGACGCAAATCCCATTTTGGTGATCACGCCGATTTCGTACTCCAGCCGCTCGCGCACGGCGGGGTCGTCGCGCAAGCGCTCGTCGCCGTACCGGTCCCGCAGCCCGGCCTCGCAGATCTCGCGCAAGAAGCGATCGTCGCTCAACTCGCTTCCGTCGGGCGGCTGCGGAACCGGGTACTCTGGAAGGTGAAAGATCTTCTCGGGGATTCGGAGATCGATGCGCTGCGCGATCTTGACCGTGTTCTCGCACGCTTCGGGAAGGTCGCTCCAGAGCGCGTACATCTCGTCCGACGACTTCACGTAAAAGGCGTCGGAATAAAACTTCATCCGGCTCGTATCCGACACGGTCTTGCCGGTTCCGATGCAGAGCAGCACGTCGTGTGCCGGCGCGTCCTTTTGCTCGAGGTAGTGCGAATCGTTGGTCGCGACCAACGGAACGGCAAGCTCGCGGGCGATTCGAACGAGGCCGGCGTTGATCGCTTCCTCTTCGGGCATGCCGTGACGCATGACTTCGAGATAGAAGCGGTCGCCGAAGATCTCGACGTAGGTCTTGGCGTTTTTTAACGCGGTGGCGTAGTCGTTTTTCAGCAGCGGCGCGGCCACCAGCCCGGACATGCAGCCCGACAGCACGATCAGCCCGTCGTGATGCTCGGCGAGCAGGTCGAGGTCGATCCGCGGCTTGTAGTAATAGCCTTCGAGGAACCCCTTGGAAACCAATGCGGTCAGGTTCCGGTAGCCGATTAGGTCGCCGGCCAGCAATGTGACGTGCGCCTCCTCGCGGACGGTCCGGTCGAAGCGCCCCCGGGGCGCCAGGTACGCTTCGCATCCGACGATCGGGGTCAGCGAAACGTCGCGGGCCGCATAGTAGAACTCCATCGCGCCGTACATGACGCCATGGTCGGTCAAAGCAATCCCCGGAGCGCCGTTTTCGGCCGCGCGGCGGCACAGCCGATCGACTCGGCAGGCCCCGTCCAGGAGCGAATACTCCGAGTGCACGTGGAGGTGGACGAATTGATTCAAACGGGTTCCCTGCGAGGCCGGAGTTGGCGAGGTGTTCGGTCTAGGCCAAGCACTCCCCCGGCGCGACCGAAGGCCCGGGCAAGCTCCTAAAGTCGTGGGGTTCGCTCCCGCCCGGCAATAGTATAGGATAGCAGAGTTTCGCGGTTTCCAAGAAGGGTCGGAATTGATACAACACGACGTAGTCGTCATCGGCGGCGGGCTGGCTGGGATGCGGGCCGCGGTCGAGGCCGCCGAAGGCGGAGCGGACGTCGCAATCGTTTCCAAGATGCACCCGGTGCGCAGCCACTCCGGCGCGGCCCAGGGCGGCATCAACGCGGCCCTGGGAAACCGGGAAGAGGACTCCCCGCAGGCGCACACCTTCGACACGGTCAAGGGGTCGGACTACCTCGCCGACCAAGACGCCGCGGCGGCCATGTGCGAGGACGCGCCCGAGCAGATTATCTGGCTCGAACACCGCGGCTGCATCTTCTCGCGCGTCCCCGACGGCCGGATCGCGCAACGCCCGTTCGGCGGCGCCGGCACGCCGCGGACCTGCTATTCCGCCGACGTCACCGGTCTGGTGA
>DASXDV010000038.1:0-3123 GCA_036490465.1 Candidatus Tumulicola sp.
GCGGTTCTCGACATCGATGATCGCGGGCTTGGGAAAGCCTAGCGCTGCATGGGTTTTCGACGTGTGCGACGGGCCGTAGATCAGAATCTTTTCAACGACCCTTTTCCCGGTCTCCGTTGATGGCGCGAAGCGACTCATGCCAGCACCTCTGCACCGGTTTCGAGGTGGAAGTAGCGCCCGTCCCTGAAGCCTATGATTGGCCAATAGGCGCGCCGTCGGGGCTCCCGAACCATCGCTTTTCGTTCCCGCCAAGCTTCTCGCGCCGTGGGGAACTTGATCGGCAACGCCCCAATATAAGCCCCCTCCTTGTCGTACTCCCAAAGCTCAAAGTGCTCGCACTCCCAAGGATCTCTCAGGTCGGCCATTATCGCAGATCCTCGCATTCTGAGACATCGTGCCCCCAACGGCCGCAGCCGTCGCATATGTCGCTGGTTTGCACGGGAGGCAAAGATGTCGGGCGCTCCCGGTAGCCGAACGCAATCGCGTCTTCGGTTGTAAACATCATGAGGCCGGCACCTCAACTTTGGTCGCGACGACCGCTGGCATCTTGCGAACGCTGTTGAGTAACTTGCCGATCGACGTACCGGTGTCACCAGCGGTACGCATCAGTTCGGCGGTGTCTTTCAAAACCGGCGCGTACCGATACACGCCCCCGCTGGCATACTCGACTTCGAGGGTACGGGTCTCTTCCTCGTAGCCGAAGCTCTTCACGGCGGCTGATTGAACGGTCTTGCGTGTCATGCCGTCACCGGCTTGATCTTCTTCACCAGCTTTTGGCCAAGCGATTCACGTGACTGCCCTGCAATCAGCAGCTTTGAAATCTCGTGCTCTTCGCCGTACCGGCGGATGATCGCCGCGATCGAAGCCGCGGCGCCAGCCTCGTCGTGCGCGGCAATCGTTTGCGCGGGAATGATGTACTCGGGTACGTGCCGACAGATCTTCGCGGCGTCCTCGTCCTTGCCGAGATCGCGCAACAGCTGCTGCGCTTTTTTCAGCAGATCGAAATCGTAGGTATACGCCGTCCATTGATCTTCGAGCGCGATCTTGTCGAATGCCGCGTGCGGCAGTTCGCGGGCGTTGCGCTCGCGGATGCGGAGTTCGAACTCCAAGTCGATAGCGTGAAGCATCCGCTTGAACTCGTCCTGATGCTCGACGATCGCAATGAAGTAGCGGCCGAGCATTTCATCGGAAAGGTCGGGGAGCTTTAGCTGCTCCTCCGTGGCCTTGACCGCTGGCCCGTCGATAGGAACTGTCTCGATGACAGCGAGTGCGTTGGCGGTCATGCGGCCACCACGCTTTGGCGATTGCCGCTCTTACGCGAACAACGCGACACGACGCATTCAGTGCAGCAGACCTTCTGATCGAGCGCTGCGAGCTCGGCATCGCGGCCCTCGCCGGGGAGCACGTTTTTGCCCCCGAAGAATCGACCGCACGCGAGGCATTGCGGAAAGACGTAGTAACACAATTTCACGAGTTTGGTGCGCTGATGCGCGCACGTCGTATCAAACATTATATGGCTTCTCCCAGCTGTATTGGTGAATCAGCGGAGGCAGAGAGCGCGTCCATCAGGGCATCAAAGCCGGGGGCGCGCTCGTCGAGCATGATGACGTCGGGCAGATCGACGAGTTCGATTGCGGCGTAGTTCGATCGTGAGCCTAACGGCGGTAGTACGTTTGTAACTTGTGCGGTCGAGCGTGCCGGTGATAGCCTGGCCATCCTATGCCGCGGCGATCTCGACGCCCATCAGCTTCCCGAATCCCGGGACAGCCTTGATAAGAGCTAAGACCATGGAGCCCCGGGGCTCGCGTTTGCCCGTCAGCCACCGCGACGCGGTGGTTTGGGACACCCCGACAGCCGCCGCGATCTGGACGTCGTTCATGCCGGCGTCCTGGGCAGCGGTAGCGAGGGCCTGACTTAGTTTCATGCCGCTGAGTTTACCTAAGTGCAAGCAATAGTGCAATACCTTAGGGCAACTTTTTTGCCTTAAGGTGCGCGTATGAACGGCGAGGGTAAGCTCGGCCCGCGTATTGATGCGCTCGCCGAAGCCAAAGGGCTAGACGTAACCGCGCTGTCAAGGGCGTCCGGCTTAAAAGAGGGCACCCTTTACAAACTCCTACGGGGGGATCAGGACACAACTTCCTTTGAGGCTGGCCTACGGCTCGCTAAGGCGCTTCGCGTCGATCCCTGGGAACTAGCAGGGGTCGCGCCTCCGTCAGCAGATTTTCGCGCGGAGCTACGCGATGGTGGCAACCTCAGCCTGGATATCCGAATCGATCACCCCGTCGACCGGCAGCAGCAGTTGCGCATTCGTGAGGCTTTTCGCGCAGCTGTGCTCACAGTTTTTCCTGGCTCTTCGATAACTGACAACGACGCTGCAATTAAGAGGGGCACTCACGATCATGAAACGGAATCACTTGGCCCCTCCGTCGGGCATCTCCAGGCCGCCCAAGCGCAGCTAATCGCTGAGTTCGAGCGGCTTCGCTCTCGGGTCGAGAAACTCGAAAGCGCTGGGGAAGAAGGTTCCCAGCCTGGGCGTTCATGACGCGCGCGAATGCTAGGCCGTCGAAACGTTCCAGCAAACTATCCGGGGCAATTGCCATTCGGGCCCTCCTAAAAGCGCTCCGGCTCCATTACGAACACGTGTTCGCTTTTCCTTGTGCCGCACTGACTGCGTGCATACTGTGGATAACGCTAGGCACGCCCGCGCTCGCCGATGAGTATTACGATAAATTTGGGATCCATGCAAGCGATATCACGGCCTATAAGGGCCTCTCAATCCCTTCGTGCCAAGCTGGTCTACACGATGACCCAGATCCCCTAAAGCCGTCTGGCAATGCCGCACAGTTACGCCACTTCGCCCACCTCTTCGGGGCTTGTCATATAGCTCTACAGCAACGTCGTGCGACCATCGGAATACGCCGATTTAACGACCTGCTGCTTGGGATGACCTGTATGGCATTGGGCGCCGTTGATACTGATGATCCGGTCGATCCAATGTGCAATTTAGAATCCTCGTTACCTCACCAATAGGGAGAACTTTATGCGCAAGATACTTCTCGCCTTCGCCCTGCTGCTGTGTGCTTCCAGCGCATCGCTCGCGGTGCAACCGATCACTGCAGTCGC
>DASXDV010000068.1:0-40681 GCA_036490465.1 Candidatus Tumulicola sp.
GATCCAACCGGTCGCGTCGGCGAAACGGCCGTCGGCTTCGGCGAGCCGCGCGAGAAATAACTCGACGATGTAGCCCGACGACGCAGTCGGATGTAGGCTCTTCGCAATGGCATGCGCCCGGGCGGCGTCACCGAGCATGAGGCCTGCGTAGCCCCGGACGGCGAGGCCGGCCGGAGTCGAGTCGGCCGGCAGGGCGGCGACCTCGGCAAAGTGTCCGAAACGCAGGGCCGTCAGCGCATCGTACGGGGATTCGAACGCGGCCGTCATGCGCGCCGCCCAGATTCGGGCGTTGGGATAGTTTCCGAGCATCATCGCGGCAGAGTACCCGACATAGACGTCGTGAGCCAGATAGCGGTCGTGTTCGGGATCGCGGTCGGCGAGATGCTGCCAGCGCAGGAAGAGCCGATACGCGCGCTCGCTCGACGCTACCGCGGCCGCGTAGTTTCCGGTTTCGATCCAGTAGTGTGCGGGCATGTGCGCGAGATGCTCCGCTTGCGGCGGAAACGCGGCAGCGTCGAGGCGTTGCGCGCACGTCTGGGCCGGCGCTCGGTCGGGAACCCGATCGTACAGATGGACGCACAAATGATTGGCCATGAGATTGCCGGGATCCGCGGCCAGGACCGCGTCGACGAGTGCGAGGGCTTGCCGCGAGTCGGCACTGCCGAGCTGGGCGTCCTCCCAGCCGAGTCCGCCGCGTTCGAGGAGGCCTTCGGCGGTCAGCATCTTGGCGTCGCTGCTGCCGCGTTCCGATAGCGTCGACATGGCCGCGAGATAGGCCACATCGTCACTCGCCCAATCGGCCCAGGTGCCGCGATAGCGCAGCGCCATCGCGTCGACGTACGCGCGCTCGTCTGCATCGGCGCCCGATTCCAGCGCGACGGCGGCCTGCGCGGCGGTTTGCGCCGCCGCGAAGCGTTCCGCGGTGATCGGGGTATTTAGATCCGGTCCGGCGGCCAGCGCTTCGCCCCAGCGCGCCATTGCCAGCTGCGGATCGCGGCGCGCGGCCGCGGCAAAGGCCGCCGCGGAATCGCCGCCGTCGTAAGCATAGTAAAGGAACAGTCCGCGGTCGACGAGCGCTTGCGCTTGCGCGTCGTGCGTGGTGACCGGAAAATGGATCGAGGTAAGCGCGGCGAGCGCGAGCGCGGCGGGGATCACACAAACGAGCGTTGCGGCCCGGCTTCGAACGCGGCGATGGCGTCGCGCCACTCTGGCGGGATGGCGATGCTTTTCTGCGCGACGAAATCGTACGCGACGACCGTGGTCGTCCCCGAGGCCGCGCGGTGACCTTGCGTTTCGCTCCAAATCTCGTAAGCGAAATCCCACGACTTGTTCCCGATGCGCGGGATCCGGCATCCGACGGCGATCCGTTCGCGATAGTGGAGCTGACGCTCGTAGGTAAAGTCGATCGTCGCTTGGATGATTCCGCGAGCGCCGTTAATCGGCTCGCCGGTTACCTGGGCGAAGTATTCCGAGCGCATCATTTCCGCCCAGCGAATGTACGCAACGTTATTGGCATGCTGCATCATGTCGATGTCGGCGAACGGAACCGTGAATCGGGAAACGAGCGGAAATGCGTCGAGCATGGCCGTTTCTTCGGTTTTTTGGGCGACGAGTCCGGGTCGCGGCCGGCGCTGGACACGCGAGCCGCCGGTAGGGTAAGATACCACCTTGTCCGAGGAACCGCACGCACGGGCGCGTAGCTCAGTGGGAGAGCATCCGCTTCACACGCGGGGGGTCGTTGGTTCAATCCCAACCGTGCCCACCATCGCCGTCGTTTACGCCGCAGGTGGCGGCGGCGGCGAATGCCAAATTGCGGTGCCGGTCCTTGGCGCTGTAGCTCAGTTGGTTTAGAGCGCCGCCCTGTCACGGCGGAGGTCGTGGGTTCGAGCCCCATCAGCGTCGCCAGTTTCGATCCCGGGCGCACCGCCGGACGCGGTGCGCCCGTATCAGATGCCAAGGTAGCTCAGTCGGTAGAGCACGCGCCTGAAAAGTGCGGTGTCGCCGGTTCGATTCCGGCCCTTGGCACCATTTTCTTAGGCGGGCGCGACGCGGTTACGCGAGCGTCCGCCGCAAAAACTCCAAAGTGCGCGCCCACGCCGTTTCGGCGTGCTCCGCGTGGTAGTTGCCCAGGCCGCCGGGATTGTAGAAAGCGTGTTTGGCGTCGTAGCGATGGAACTCGTGCGCGACGCCGGCCGCTTCCAAAGCGCGCTCGATGGCATCGACGCGCTCGATGTTGAAGAACTCGTCGCCGACTGCCCAGTGGCACATGACCGGAATTCGAATGCTTGCCGGGTCGCCCGCTTCCGCCGGTGGAAAGCCGTAGAAGACGACCGCCGCATCGAAGTCGGGATCGTGGATCGCCGCCAGCATCGCCAGCGCTCCGCCCATGCAGAAACCCAGTACGCCCACCTTGTGCGACCCCTGCGCTTTGAGGTAGGCGGCGGCTCCGCGCGCATCCTGAGTGACGGCGTCGGAAAAGTCGAGCCCTTCCATCAGGTGATTGGCCTCGTCGCCGGTGGCGGCCACGCGCCCGCGATATAAGTCCGGAACGAGCACGCGAAATCCATCGCCCGCCAACCGTTCGGCCGTTTCCCGCACGTGATCCGTGAGACCCCACCATTCCTCGAAGAGCACCACCCCGGGCGCGCCGTCCGGTCGTTCCGGTTCGGCGTAGAAACCTGGGGCGCGCTGGCCATCGGGCCGGACGAACTCGGTGACGCCCTCTTCGGCGTCCTGACGGTCGAGATTGGCGGCCCGTTCGCCGCGCAGCCACTCGTTGGCCGAACGGATCGCCCCGGCCGTTACGTGCTGCGTGAGCCAATCGGCCAGCGACGCGTCGTCGCTATGTGCGGCCAACGCCGCTTCGAACTCCGTCCGCGTAACGCCCCAGCGTTCCATCACGCCTTTGTCCATCGGGCATGGATAGATGTAGTCGTGAATCGTACCGGCGGCGGCGGCCCGTCCCTTATCGGCCATCCGAAGCAGCCAGAGCGCCTCCCCGATTGTTTGGCGGCCGCGCCGCGGATACGTGCGGCCATCGCGAAAATCTGTCGGCATACGATTGCATATGATACGGAGGCGCCTTAGGCGGGTTGCACCGGGGCGCGAGCGAACGCCAACGCGATGGAGGAATCGTCTCCGCGCCGGCGCGCCGGCGGCGAGCACGAGCCGCGCTGGCATGCATCGCTGGCGGTGATCGCGGCGCTGGTGTTATACGTGACGCTGCCGCCGCGGCTGACGATCGGTCCCGCGTGGATCGCACCGTTATTGGTGCTCGCCCTACTGGTCCCGCTTTCGATTCTCGCCCCGCACCGGCACGCCGAGACGCGGCGCATGCGTTTGTGGGGGATCGTGCTGATCGCGATCGTGAATTTTTTCAACATCATGTCGATCGTACTGCTGATCAGTGGATTCTTCCATCCCGCAAAGGTGGCCGAGCTCAACTCGGCGGGGGTGCTGCTGCAGCACGGATCGCAAATCTGGATTACCAACATTCTGGTGTTCGCGCTGTGGTTCTGGGAGCTCGACGGCGACGGGCCCGAGGTGCGCGCGCACGCCAGCGCGGTCGGTGAAGTCCGCAACGCCGACTTTTTGTTTCCGCAGATGCAGCTCTCGTACGTCGGCGGACAGCTCCCGCAGGTCTCGGGACGGCCTTGGAAGCCGCTGTTCTTCGACTATTTGTACCTGGCGTTTACCAATGCGACGGCGTTCAGCCCGGCCGACGTGCTGCCGCTGACGCGCAGCGCCAAGGGCTTGATGCTGATCGAGGCGTTGATATCGCTGGCAACGATCGGGATCGTGCTGGCGCGCTCGGTCAGCTTGATTCAATGAGCGTGCAACGAGGAGGCCCGGCGGGCGGTTGTAGGACGGGTTGGGAGGTTGCGCGAACCGGAGGCTCGCCGTGGTGCGCGGGTATGATGTAATGGTAGCCTGCGACCTTCCCAAGGTCGACGCGTGGGTTCGATTCCCACTACCCGCTCCACCGCACGGCGCGGAGGCGCGTGACCGGGCGACGTAGCCAAGTGGTAAGGCAGGGCTCTGCAAAAGCCCCATTCGGCAGTTCAAATCTGCCCGTCGCCTCGAAAATTTCTGCATGCGGGTAGCCGTGATCGGCAGCGGCGCGATCGGCGGATTCCTCGCCGGCGCGCTCGCGCGGGGCGGGTTGCCGGTTGCGGTGGTCGCGCGGGGCGAGCACCTCGCGGCCATACGCCGCGACGGCTTGCGCATCGAAAGCGATTTGGGCAGCTTCCGCGTCGCGGTCGAGGCGTCGGACGATCTTCGGCAACTGGGCGCGTTCGACGTGCTCTTGCTCGCCTTCAAGGCTCACCAGTGGCCGCCGCTGCTGCCGCAGCTCGCCGATTGCGCGCGGGCCGGCGCGACGGTCGTGACGTTTCAAAACGGCGTCCCATTTTGGTACGTCCGCGTCCCGACGCTGCACAGCGTGGATCCGGAGGGTCGCATCGGCGCCACCTTTTCTGACGAGCAGGTGCTCGGCGGGGTCGTGCACGTTTCGGGGTCGGTTCCGCAGCCCGGGCTCGTGCGTCAAAGCGGCGGATTGCGCTACGTCTTGGGAGATCCGCGCGGGCTCGCATCGGAGCGGTTGGACGTGCTGGTCGCAGCGATGCGTGCGGCTGGGCTGGAAGCGCAAGCCGATCCCGACGTGCGCGCGACCGTTTGGCTCAAACTGGTCAACAACGTGGGCCTCAACGCGGTCAGCACGCTGCGCCGGCTGACGATTCGGCCGCTGCTTGCCGATCCTGACGCGCGTGCCGAGGTGCGGGCACTCATGAGCGAAGCGCTGGAGATCGGTCGCGCGATCGGCGTCGTCGACGCCGTCGACCTGGACGCGCGCCTCGATTACGCCGCCCGGTTGGACGACGTGAAAACCTCGATGCTGCAGGATTTCGAACGCGGCCGCGAGCTGGAAATCGAGCCGATTTTGGGCGCGGCGATCGAGTTGGCCGAGCGCTACGGCGTCGGCGTTCCCGGCATTCGGGCGGCCTACGCGGCCTTGCGCCGTTTCAATCCGCCGGAGCCGCCGAGTGCCTGACGAAGTCGCGAGCTTGCGGGGAGTCGGCCCCAAGACGGCGCCGCTGTTCGCCGAACTCGGAATCGTCGATCTGCGCTCGCTGCTCGAATACTTCCCGTTCCGATACGAGGACTTGCGCTTTGCGGTCCCGGCCGCGCGACTCGGCGAGAGCGGCGGTGAGGAGAACGCCGTCGGAACGGTCGCGAGCGTCAAGGAACGGCGCGTCCGCTATTTGGAAATCGTCGAAGTCGCGCTGCACGACGATGCCGGGGGAGCGTTCTTCGGCAAATGGATCGGGCAGCGCCGCTTCGTGTACGGACGCTTTCGCCCGGGCATGCGCTTGTTCGTGCGCGGCCGGGTGGAGCGCACGCTCGCGGGTCCGGTCGTCAACGTGTCGCAGTACGGCGTGCTCGCGCAAGGCGAAGCCTATCGCGGCGAACTCGTGCCGGTCTATCGGGCGAGCAAAGATCTAGCGACGCGAAAAATCGCCGCGGTCGTCAAAGCAAACCTGCCGCGCCTGGCGGCCGCCGGCGGCGCGGATCCCATGCCGGCGGCGCTCGCGCAGGCGCGCCGCTATCCGCCTTTAGAAGAAGCGTATCGCGCGATGCACGCGCCGCAAGAGCCCGACGAGGCGCGACGCGCGCGCGAGCGCTTCGTTTTCGGCGAGTTCTTGACGATGGCGTCGGCAGCGGCGTTACGGCGGGCGCAGCGCGAGCGCGACCGCGGGGCGCGCGCGTTGCGCGTACCGCCGGGTCTGCTCGACGAGTTCGCCGCCTCGCTCCCGTTTGCGCTCACCAACGCGCAGCGGACCGCGATCGTCGAAATCTGGGACGATATGACGCGCGACGTGCCGATGAACCGGCTCCTGCAAGGCGACGTCGGCAGCGGCAAGACGCTGGTTGCCGCGGCGGCGGTGCTGCTGGCAGCGCGCAACGGCGTGCAATCGGCGCTGATGGCGCCCACCGAAATTCTGGCGTCGCAACACGCCGCTAAACTCGCGCCCTTGCTGCTGCCCTTCCGCATTGCGGTCGAAGCCGTCTTCGGCAGCATGGGGCGGCGCGCGCGCGGCGGTGCGGTCGCGCGGCTCGCCAGCGGCGAAGCCGCGCTCGCGGTCGGAACGCACGCGTTGCTGACCGAAGGGGTCGACTTCGAGCACCTCGGTCTGGCGATCATCGACGAACAGCATCGCTTCGGCGTCGAACATCGCGCGCGGCTGCGCTCCAAAGGCGTCTCGCCGCATACGCTGCACATGACGGCCACCCCGATTCCGCGCACGCTCGCGCAGTCGGTGTATGCGGATCTCGACGTATCGGTTATCGACGAGCTTCCACCCGGACGAACGCCGATCGATACGTTTGCCGTTCGAGCGAGCCGGCTCGGCCTCGCATACGAGTTCGTCGCGGAGAGCGTCGCGCGCGGCCGCCAAGCCTTCGTCGTCGCACCGGTCATCGAAGAGGGTGAACTCGAGCTGACCAGCGCCGTTACCGAGGCGGAACGGCTCAGGACCGAGGTGTTGCCGGACGTGCGTCTCGGATTGCTGCACGGACGCCTGCCCGCGCGCGAGAAGGACGAGGTGATGCAGCGGTTCGCGCGCGGAGAACTGGACGTGCTCGTCGCCACCACCGTCGTCGAAGTCGGCGTCGACGTACCCAACGCGAGCGTGATGGTGGTTCTCGACGCGCACCGCTACGGCTTAGCGCAACTCCACCAGCTGCGGGGGCGGGTCGGGCGCGGCGCGACCCGTTCGACGTGCGTCTTCGTCTACCCCGACGATAACGCCGAGTCCGAGCGCCTGGCGATCTTGACGCACTCGACCGACGGGTTTGCGATTGCCGAGGAGGACCTGCGGCTGCGCGGTCCGGGGGAGTTCGCCGGCACGGCGCAATCGGGTGGAGTCCGCGACCTGCAGTTGGCCGACCTGATCGCCGATATCGACGTGTACCGCGCCGCAAAAGCCGCCGCCGAGGCGATCGTCGCCGCCGACCCGCTGCTCGCGGGCGCCGAACACGCGGGACTGCGCGCCGCGTTGGAGGGCGAGCCCACGACGCGCAGCCTGCTGCTATCGTCGTAGCGGAAGGACGAGCGAGCGCTCGGGGAGTCGAGCCGCGCGGGCGAGAATAGCCGCGCTCATGCGTATCGCTAGAATCTTGATCGCCGTTTTTGCGGCGACCGCGGCCATCTTTGCCGCCTCGCGCCCCGCGCCCGCGGCGACCGACGTCACCCGCGCGACCCTCTCCAACGGGTTGCAGATCATCGTCGTTCGCGACCCGCTCGCGCCGGTCGTTACCACCATGCTGAACTATCGCGTCGGATCCGACGAACAGCCGATCGTCGGGCTCGCCCACGCGACCGAACACATGATGTTCCGAGGCAGCGAAACGTTGTCGTCTTCGCAGCTCATTGACACGATGAGCATTACCGGCGGAAGCTTCGACGCAGACACGCAGTCGAACGTCACCCAATATTTCTTTACGGTGCCGTCGCAGTATCTCGACATCGCGCTGCGAGCCGAGCGCTCGCGGGCCACCGGACTGCTGATGGCCAAGGATCAATGGGCCCAAGAGCGCGGTGCGATCACGCAAGAGGTCACCCAAGACAATAGCAACGCGATTTATCGGTTGTTCGTGAAGATGGAACAGCGGATCGTCGGCGGGACGCCCTACGCCAAGAACGGGTTAGGGACGGTCGAAGGATTCGCCAAGGACGTCACCAGCGCGGCGCTGCTGAAGTTCTATCGGGATTGGTACCATCCGAACAACGCCGTGTACGTGATCGTGGGGAACGTGGACGGCCCGTCGACGGTAGCGAAGGTCAAGGAGATCTTCGGCGACGTCCCGGCGGCCAAGCTGCCCGCGCGCGAAGCGGTTCGTCTCGAACCGCTGCACGGCGCGGTTTATCACGAAACGTCGGATCAGCCCTACACGGCGGTGCTGCTCGGTTACCGGATGCCGGGATACGACAGCCCGGATTACGCGGCGGGGCAGATTCTGGGCGACGTGCTTTCGAGCCAGCGCAGCCGCTTCGGCGGCTTGGCCTTTACCGGAAAGGCGCTGGGGACGCAGTTCTTTGCGGAGAGCTTCCCCAAGACGGCGATCGGCATTGCCTTCGCGGCGGTGCCGGTGACGACCAAACCGGAAACGATCGACCGCGAGGTGCGGGCGATCCTCGACGACTACCGCAAGAACGGGGTTCCGCCGGATCTCGTCGCGGCCGCGAAGCTGTCGGAGATCTCGCAGTTGGAGTTCAGCGGAAACTCGATCGAAGGATTGGCCGGCGAGTGGAGCCAGGCCGTCGCCGTGCAAGGTCTGCGATCGCCCGACGCGATGGTCGCGCACTTCGACGGCGTGACCGTCGGGGACGTCAATCGCGTCTTGCGCCAATACGTCAACAACTCGACGGTCGTGGCCGCCTACGCCGTGCCGAAAAACAGCGGCGCGACCAACTCGGGCGGCGGGGGGATGCACAAAGAAAACAATGCGATCCCGCCCAGCAAGCACGAGCCGCTGCCGACTTGGGCGCAGCACGTCCTCGACGACCTGCAAGTGCCGCAAAACACGTTGTCGCCGACCGATATGACGCTGTCCAACGGCGTTCGTCTGATCGTGCAGCCCGAGCACGTCACCCACACGGTCGTGGTGCACGGAGAAATTCTCAATAATCCGGACGTGCAGGAGCCGGCCGGGCAGGACGGCGTGGCCGATCTCACCGCCGGGATCTTGCCGTACGGAACGACGACGTACGATCGGGTCGCGTTCCAGCGCGAACTGGACAATATCGCGGCGACGACGACGGCCGGGACGCAATTTGGATTGCAAGTGCTGTCCGATCACTTCGAGCGCGGCGTCGCGCTGCTCGCCGATGAAGAGCTGCATCCGGCCTTCGCGTCAAACTCGTTCGGCATCGTCAAGCAACAAGATGTCGGAGCGCTGACCGGCGAGATGACCTCCCCCGATCACCTCGCGGAGGTCGCACGCGCCAATGCGCTCTATCCGGTGGGCGATCCCGAGCGGCGCTTCGCGACGCCGCAAACCGTCGGCGGCTTGACGCTGGACACCGTAAAAGCCTGGTACGCAAACGCGTATCGACCGGACTTGACGACCATCGTGGTCGTCGGCGACACCACGCCCGAGCGCGCCAAAGCTGTGTTCGAGCAACATTTCGGACAGTGGAAGGCGACCGGCCCCAAGCCCAACGTCTATCCGCCCGCGGTTCCGCCCAACGCAGCCGGTCAAGTGACGGTGCCGGCCACGGGCCGCGTCCAGTCGTCGGTCCAGCTCGTCGAAATGGTCCCGTTGCTGCGCACAGATCCCGATTGGGCGCCGATTCAGGTCGCCAACGCGGTGCTGACCGGCGGCTTCTATTCCTCGCTGCTCTATCACGATCTGCGCGAAGTCCACGGCTATGCGTATAGCGTTCAGAGCCGCTTTTCGGCGGGGAAAGTGCGCAGCACGTTCAGCGTGAGTTACGGCTGCGATCCGCAGAACATCGTGCCGGCCGAAAACCAAGTCATCGCGGTGCTCAAGAGCCTGCAGAGCGGCCCGGTCGAGGCGGATCGGCTGCTGCGGTCTAAAGCATTGCTGATGGGCGACGTTCCCATTCGGCAGGCGAGCTACGACGGCGTCGCCGAGCAGTTCCTGAACTACGCGACTCGCGACCTCTCGCTGGACCAGAGCACGATCGACGCCCGGGCGGAGTTGGACACAAGCGCGGCCGGCGTGCAGGCGGCCCTCGTGAAGGTCCTTCGCCCCGACGCTTTCGTGCGGATCGTCACCGGTCCCGGCCCGCGGTGATGCCCGGCGGCGCAATCGGGATCGGCTTCGACGTCGACCATACGATTGCGATCGACAACAAGCTCGAGCGGGTGGCGTTTCTGCGCTTGCTCGAGATCGTCGCCGCCGCCGGCGGGGCGGTTGGCGGCAGCCTCGACGATGAGATCGAGAGAATCGACGCGCTGCTCGTCCGTCAACGCGCGGGTGCCTGTTCGATCGACGATGCGGTGCGCGGCTTCGTTCGCGAACGCGGCATCGCCGCGGGCGAAGACGCGTTCGTCGCGCGCTTTCGCGCGATGGCGGTGGAGATGGTCGACCAGTTCGTCATTCCGCTTCCGGGGGCGCGGCAAACGTTCGAGGAGCTGCAAGCGCGCGGCATCCGCGTCGCCGTGTTGAGCAACGGCTGGAATCCGCTGCAAACGGGCAAGGCGCGCCGAGCCGGTTTCGCGGGACCGGTGCTGGCGAGCGCGGACATCGGCGTCCAGAAGCCCGATCCGCGCGCCTTTGCGCTGCTGGCCGCCGAATTGCACGTTGCGCCGGAGCGGATCTGGTACGTCGGCGACGATCCGCGATGCGACGTCGAAGGGGCGCGCGCCGCCGGTTTGCGCGCCGTGTGGCTCGACGCCGAGCACAAAGCATTTCCACCCGATCTCGAGCCTCCGGCCCACACGGTCGGCGCGTTGGCCCAGGTGGTCGACCTGGTGCGTTCCGCCGAGCGCGTCGCGAGTCCGTAAGGTGCGCGCGTCGCCGCGGCTGGCCGCGATCTTGGCCGGTCTCGCCGTCGCCGCCGCGACGTTCGCCGCCGTACCGGCGCCGAGCGGCTACCAAGCCAAGCTCGTCGATTTGGATCGTCGCTACACGGCATGGTCGTTGGAGCGAAATCCGACCTCCGCGACTGATTCGGGAATTCACGATTACGACACGCGGCTAGCCGATTTTTCGCCGGCGGCGCAGACCGCAGACATGGCGCGCTTGCGCGCGTTCCGCGACGAGCTGGCCGGGCTGCAGCCTCCCGCCGGCGCGACGCCGCACGAGCGGGTCGACTACCTGCTCGTTCGCGCCGCCCTCGAAGGCGATTGGTGGAATCGGACGGTCCTGCGCGGTCTGCAACGCAACCCGACCGTATACGAAGGCGAATGCGCCGACGGAATCTTCTCGATCGTCAAGCGGCGTTACGCGTCCGACGAGGTCCGGGTGCGCGACGCGATCGCACGGCTGCGCGCGTGTCCGCGCGTCCTGCGCGAAGGTGAGGCGAATCTGACCGACACCGTCGCGGAGTTCGCGCAGATCGCATCCGAAGACGTGCGCGACGGCGACTCGCTGTACGCCGATACGCTCGATGGCGTGGCCAAGGACGTGTCGCCGGCGACCCGGCGCGATCTCCACGCCGCCCAAACCGAAGCGCTCGGCGCACTGCACGCCTATCGCGCGTGGCTCGACGCCCGGGCCGCCAGCTTTCACGCCGGCGGTTTTGCGGTTGGGAAACAGCAATACGAATGGTACCTGCATCGCGTGCTCTTGCTGCCATACGACAGCCGCGAGGTGGCGGCAATCGGACGCGACGAACTCGCGCGCGACCGGGCGCTGGAAGCCTGGGAAGCCAATCGCGACGCCGGCGCGCGCCCCGCCGCCGGCCAGCCGTCGTTCGCGACGAAGAGCGCTTTCCTGCACTATTACGAGCGCGCGCTGGCGCGCCTCATCGCGTTCGTCAAGCAACGTCGAATCGTCGACATCCCCGCCTATGTCGGGCCGTTTCATATCGTCGAGGTGCCCAAGGCGCTGGCCGCAACCTACCCCGGCGGTTTCATGAATCCGCCGGCGATGTTCTCGAAAGATCCCGAAGGCTTTTACTTCGTCCCCGATTTCGACCCGAGCAACCATAGCTTTTTTGCCGCCGCGGCGCGGCAATCGGCGCTGCCCGTGCTCGGCCACGAAGGAATCCCGGGACACTTTCTGCAGTTCAGCTACGCCTATCACAATCCGGACTTCGTGCGTCACGTTCACGACGATGGCGTCTTTGCGGAGGGCTGGGCGTTTTACGGCGAGGAAATGCTGATGCGTCAAGGGTTGTACGACGACGATCCTGCTGCGCGCCGGCAGGTGCTTCACCTCATGCGTCACCGCGCGACCCGCGTCGGGGTCGACGTCGCGCTGGCGACCGGTGCGATGACGCTGCCCGAGGCGATCGCCTACTTCCGAAAGAACGCCGGGATCGACGAGGCGACCGCGCGCGGCGAGGCGACGCGATTCGCGATGGACCCCGGCCAAGCGATCGACTATCTCGTCGGCAAGACGCAGATCGAGGCGCTCGTCGGCTTGGCGAGCGACGCGCCAGGGCCGGCCTTGCCCTTGCGAGCCTTTCACGATCGGCTGCTCTCCTACGGGACCGTGCCATTTTCCACGATCCGCTACGAGTGGTTCGGCGACGATGCTTGGCTCGGCCAGGGGGTTCTCGAGCCGCTCGCGCCGCAAGAGTTCCCATGACCCCGCGGATTTCGAGCGGCTCGCTGGGAAGCCGCAAACTTCGCTCGCCCAAAGGGACGAACGTCCGGCCGACCCCGGGCCGCGTCAAAGAGTCGCTCTTTTCGATCATCGCCGAGCGTCTCGAAGGCGCGCGCGTGCTCGATCTCTTCGCGGGCACGGGGGCGATCGGCTTCGAAGCGGCGTCACGCGGGGCGGCGAGCGTGGTAGCGGTCGAAGCGCACCGCGAAACCGCGCGCGCGATCGAAGAAGCGGCCGCCGACTTAGGCGTCGCCGACGTCGTTTCGGTCTTCGCGGCGCCGGCCGAGCGCGCGCTCTATCGGCTGGAGGGGACGTTCGATATCGTCTATCTCGACCCGCCGTTTGCCAACGAGGTCCCGCTCCAGATTTTTCGGTTACTGCACGAGCGGCGACTGCTGTCGCCAGATGCGCTCGTGGTGTACGAGCACGCCGCCCGCACGATCTTGCCCGACATACCGGGGTATCGCTCGTCGCGAGAGGAAGTCTACGGCGATGTGGCCCTCGCCTTTCTGGCGGAAGACCCAACGCGCGCTTGACCGACGATAAACCGGCGCGCCGCACGCGCGCGATCTATCCGGGCTCGTTCGATCCGCCCACCTACGGTCACCTCGACGTCGTCGAACGCGCGGCTCGGTGTTTCGGCGAGCTGATCGTCGCGATCGTCGTCAATCCGCAAAAGCGCAGCCCGATGTTTTCCCTCGACGAGCGGGTCGCTATGCTCAAGGAATCGATCGTCGGGATTCCAAACACTCGCGTCGAGCATTTCCGCGGACTGCTCGCCGACTACGTCAAGGCCTCGGGGACGGACGTGATCGTTAAGGGTCTGCGGGTCGTCTCCGATTTCGAGAGCGAGATGTCGGCGGCGCTGATGAATCGATCGCTCGCCGAAGTCGATACGTTCTTTCTCATGTCGGATCAGAAGTACTCGTTCGTGAGCTCGAGTTTAGTGAAGGAAGTGTTTTTTCTGGGGGGCGACGTCGGTTCGCTCGTACCCGAACCGGTGTTGCGTCTGATGACGGCAAAACGTGCCGGCTTGCACGATTCCCGCACTTGAACGGAGGTAGGAATGTCGGTCTATCGCGTGTTGGACAAGCTCGAAGCCTACGTGCACGAAGGCACGTGGCTGCCGGCCGGCTATCGCGTTTTATCAGAAGAACGGCTGCTCGAACTGGTCGAGAAAGTGCGCGCGTCGTTGCCCGAGGAAGTCGGCCGGGCGAAGATCATCGCCAAGGGTCAAGACCGGATGATGCGCGTCGCGCAGGAGAAGGCGCAGGCGATCGTCGACGAGGCCGCGAGCAAGCACGAAGAACTCGTGGATCAAAACGAAATCGTGCGGCGCGCGCGGACGACCGCCGACGTGGTGCTGCGCGAGGCCGAGGAGCGCGCGCAAAAAATTCGAGAGGGCGCCGACCAATATGCCGCCGGCGTGCTGTCGGAAATGGAAGCGCGGCTCGCGAGCGCAATCGGCGCCGTGCGCAAAGGCCGCGACTCGCTCGCTCGCCGGCCGCAGGAGCCGGCGAAGGCGGCATCGGCAAACGAGCCCTTGGCGGATGCGGCGGCGAAGAGCAAGCGGGCGGCTTTCGACTCGCAAACTCCCGGGGAAGAAACTGCGGCCTTAGAGTCGATCGAAGTTTAGCCGCTTGGCCGAACCTGGGTAAGACCAGCGGATGAAACCTTTAGCAACCACTCTCGCGCTGGCGAGCCTATTGGCGATACCGGCGCTTGGCGCCCAACCCGGCGGCGGGATTTCGGGCTACGTTACGGATCTGAAGACCGGTCGTCCGGTCGAACGCGCGACGATCCTTTACTATCGGGCTCCCTACGTCGAGAACGTGACCGTGCTGAAGAAACTCGAGACGGACAAACGCGGATTTTTCAGCGACGTCACGCTGGAGCCGGGACGCTACATTTTAATGGCGCAGTTCCCCGGAAAAGTCATGGGTTGCGCGGTCGACGACGTCATGGACGGTGAAAGCGCGCGCGTGAAGATCAAGATGGGCTACGACTCGATCGTTTGCTCGGGACCGCGCGTCCATGCAACGATGGTCGACCCGAACGCCACCGCCGACGTCTACCGCATTTAATTCGGAATTAGACGGGCGGCGCTTGGACGTTGTGAGCGAAAGCCTCGAGGCGGGCGCGATCGATCGCTTTGACGCGCCCGCGGTCGAGTTCCACGGCGTCGGCGTTCTTTAACCGCAGCAGCGCGCGCGCGGCCATGTCGCGAACCGTGCCGGCAGCCGCCGCGATCTGCGCTTGGGAGAGGTGCTCGACCCCGGGAAGCCCCCGCGTCATGCCGACCGAGGCGCGCGCGTAGCCGAGTAAGAATTTTGCGACCCGCTGCAGCACGTGCGCGAAGGCGAGATCGGCAATCGTGTCGATCGAGCGGCGCCGCGCCTGCGACGACGCGATCAGAAATCCGAGTGCCAGCTCCGCATCGTTGCGCGCCGAGTGGATCACCGCTTCGCTCGGGAGCGTGACGATGACGGCGTCGGTCAGCGCTTCGGCACGCGTCGTCGCGCCGCCGCCGTCGAAGGTCCCGCTCTCGTTGAGCGTGTCGTGGGTCAGGCGCTCGCCGATCGTGTGCGTCTTGCCGTCGGGCGAGAGCAGCGTGTAGATGACTTTGCCGGTTTTGACGATGCCCAGATACGGCCACATCTCGCCTTCGTCGAAAATCGTGTCGCCCGATTTATAGGACCGCTCGCTCATCTGGCCGGCCAGCTCTTTGACCGTAGTGGCTTTGGCCTGGGTGAACTGCTGAACGTGCGCGAGGAGCGTTTCGCCGTCGGCATTTTCGTCGATGCGCTCGAGGCGAACGGTCCACCGGTTGCTGCCGAGGTTGCGCGCGTCCCACGAGAAGCGTCCGGGACGCAGCTGCGTCATCTCGTTGCGCAGCGCGCGCGGGTCGGTCTCCTCGTTGATTTCCAGCACGCTTCCAACCGGCAGCTTGTCGAAGGCTTCGAGAATCTGATCGGTTTTGGCGGCGGCGGAAAGAGACCGGGCATCGAGCGTGATGGCCGCCGGACGATTGATCGGCATACGCGGGCCGTTTTAGCAGGGTGCGGAAAAACCTGCGGTCGGGCCCTAAGATGGCCGCTCGCGGGGTCCGGCGAAGGCGCGCTCATGAACAGGCCAATCCACGACGACGACGTCGTCATTCTCGCCGGCGCCCGCACCCCGTTCGGCAACCTGGGCGGGGTGCTTGCCGACCTGACCGCCACCGACTTGGCGGTCAGCGCCGCGGAAGCCGCGATCGCGCGCAGCGGCGTTCCAAAGGAGCGAATCGATGAGGTCGTCTTCGGCAACGTCATGCAGACCAGCGCCGACGCCATCTACCTCGCGCGTCACGTCGGATTGCGGGCCGGGCTGCCGGTGCAGGTTCCGGCGCTCACCTTGAATCGCTTGTGCGGCTCTGGACTGCAGGCAATTTTGTCGGCCGCCCAATCGTTGGCGCTTGGGACGGCGACCTACGCGCTGGCCGGCGGGACCGAAAACATGAGTCAGGCGCCGCACGTCGTGCGGGGCGCGCGCCGCGGCTTCAGCTTCGGTCAGAACGTGGCGTTCGAGGATTCGCTGTGGACCGCGCTGACCGATTCCTACGGGAACACGCCGATGGCGATTACGGCGGAAAATCTGGCCAAGCGCTACGGAATCGCCCGAGAAGCCTGCGACGAGTTCGCGCTGACCAGTCAGGAACGGGCGCTCGAAGCGCAATCCAGTGGGTACTTTGCGCAGGAGATCGTGTCCGTCGAAACTCCCGGTCCAAAAGGGACGAAAGTCACCATCGACAAGGACGAAGGCCCCCGCAGCGGGCTTTCGATGGAGAAACTCGCGCGCTTGCCGGCCCGATTCGTCAAAGACGGGGTCGTCACGCCCGGGAACGCCAGCGGCATTACCGACGGTGCGGCAGCGGTCGTGCTGACCACCGTCAAACAGGCCAAGGCCGACGGCCTGACGTGGGCCGGGCGCTTAATCGGCTCCGGCGTCGTGGGCGTCGACCCCGACATCATGGGGATCGGCCCGGCCTTTTCGATTCCGAAGGCGCTGCAGCGCGCCGGGCTCGCCGAGCGCGATCTCGCGGTCATGGAAATCAACGAAGCGTTCGCGCCGCAGGTGCTCGCGTGTCTGCGCGAGATGCAATCCGCGCCGGCGCTGCGCCTCAACCCGCACGGCGGTGCGATTTCGCTCGGCCATCCGCTGGGCGCGTCGGGAGCGCGGCTCGCCATCACGACGTTGCACGATCTTCGCCAGCGTGGGGGCGGCTTTGGCGTCGCCTCGGCCTGTATCGGCGGCGGCCAAGGCATTGCGGCCGCCTTCGTGGTGGAGTAACGCGACGACCGCCGGTAGGTTCCGGTTTCCAATCGCTTGGCTGTGGGACGTCATCGCGCTGGCTGCGATCGCGTTTGCGGCGTGGAAGATCTTCGTCGCGCCGCGCGCCTTCGCGGCGGCCGATCGCGCGCAGTCGGTGCCGCACGCGACGTTCGAGCGGCTCGACGGGGGCGAACTGCGCGTGGCCGATCAACGCGGCCGGATGATGTATCTCGATTTTTACGCGTCGTGGTGCACGCCGTGCAAAATCGAACTGCCGCTGGTCGAGAAGTGGGCCGCCCGGCATCCCGCAGCGCTCGTCGTGCCTATCGATGTTGCCGAACCGCGCGCGGTGGCCGCGGATTTCGCGCGGCGCTACCGGCTGACGAACGTGGCGGTGGATCCGCGCGGCGACGCGCGCGGCATTTTTTCAATCGCCGGTTTCCCCACCGTCGTCGTGGTCGATCCCGCAGGCCGGATTCGGGCGACGTGGGAGGGCCTCAATCCCGCGATCGGCTTGGCTTTGTCCAACGCGCAAGCGCGGCTCGCATCCCAACGCTAGGCTAGCGTCCCTTCCACTGCGGTTTTCGCTTTTCGAGGAACGCTCCGGTGCCTTCCCGGATGTCTTCGGTGTCGACCAGCGTGCCGAACTCGAGGGCTTCGAGTTCGAGAGCGTCGTCGAGCGACAGGTGCGCGCCGTTATTGATGACGCGTTTGCACGCCGCGATCGCCAGCGGCGCCTTCGACGCAATCGTCGTGGCAATGCGGGTCGCGTGGGCCATCAGCTCGGCGGCGGGGACGACCTTTTGCACGAGGCCGACGCGCAGCGCTTCCTGCGCGTCGATGATCTCACCGGTGAGGCACAGGTAGGCGGCCATCCCCTTGCCGAGCAGGCGCGTCGTGCGTTGCGACCCGCCGTAGCCCGGGATGAGCCCGAGGTTAACCTCGGGCTGTCCGAACTTCGCATTTTCCGAAGCGATCAAGATGTCGCCGGCCATCGCCAACTCGCAGCCCCCGCCCAAAGCAAAGCCGTTGATCGCCATGATGACGGGCTTGCGCAGGCGTTCGATTTGGCGGGTGAGCGCCTGTCCGGTGCGGGCTTGATCGGCCCCGCTGCCGGCGCTGGAAAGCGCGTTGAGCTCGGCGATATCGGCGCCCGCCGCAAACGCTTTCTCGCCGGCGCCGGTCACGACGATCGCGCGAACGTCGGGATCGGCTTCGAGTTGAGCGAGCGCGCGCGAGACTTCCGCCAGCAAGTTCGTCCGCAGCGCGTTGAGCACGCCGGGACGATTGAAGGTGATGAATCCGACCGGCGCTTCGACGCCGACGATGACGTCTTCGTAGGCTGCCGCGTTAGGCATAGTCGTAGAACCCTTTCCCGCTCTTGCGTCCGAGGTGTCCGGCGAGCACCATTCGCTTGAGCAGCGGAGGCGCGGCGACGATCGGATCCTTGAACTCGTCGAACATGATTTCGGCGATGTAATACGTCGTGTCGAGTCCGACGAAGTCGAGTAACTCGAAGGGACCCATCGGATAGCCGCAACCGAGCTTCATGCCGCGATCGATGTCTTCTTTGGTCGCAAGCCCTTGTTCCAGCATGCGGATGGCATAGAGCAGATACGGAACGAGCAGCCGGTTGACGACGAATCCCGGCGTATCCTGAGCGAGGATCGGCTCCTTACCCAAACGCTTGGCGAAGTCGAAGAGCGCGTCGACGACCGCTTGCGAGGTTGCAATCGTCTTGACGACTTCGACGAGCTTCATGATCGGCACCGGATTGAAGAAGTGCAATCCGGCGACGCGGTTGGGCCGCTTGGTTTGGGCGGCCAGCTCGACGACGCAAAGGCTCGAGGTGTTCGTGCAAAGGATGGCGTGCGGCGCGAGCAGCGCGTCGAGCCGGCGAAAGAGCGCCGCCTTGATTTCCACGTTTTCGACGATGGCTTCGATCGCGAGGTCGCAGTGCTTCAGATCTTCGACCGACGTGGTGGCTTTGACGCGCGCGAAGGTGGCGTCGCGATCGGCGCGCGCGAGCTTTCCTTTCTCGACGAATTTATCGAGCGACTTTGCGATCGCCGCCGTGCCGCGGGCGAGCGCCGCCGCGTCGACTTCCAAAAGCACGACGTCGAAACCGGCGCTCGCACACGTTTGCGCGATCCCGTTTCCCATCAGGCCGGCGCCGCAGACGCCGACGGTACGAATCTCAGACACGAAAGCTTCTCCCATGGTGAATCCGAAGGTACCTTATGGTTTGATAAAGGGCGCAGGTCCATTCGTTGCCTCGCGGGGAAGTCACCTCTGCCCTATCTGGGGACCGCCTCCCACTTTCTTGACGATTGGAGAACACGTGCGGATCGCCTATCACGAGGCTTTGGAAGGGACGCGTCTCGACGTCGTACGGCTTGGCGCGCTCGTCGGCGACGCCATTCGCGTCGCGGTGGACGCCCTCAACAGCCGCGACGCCGCCGCGGGGGCGCGGGTCGTCGCCGGCGACGACGTGATCGACGACCTGCGCAGGCGCGTGGAAAGCCACTGCATCGAGTTGATCTGGCGCCAGCAGCCCGTGGCCGGCGAGTTGCGCGAGATCGCCGCGATGTTGGAGATTGCCACCGACCTCGAACGGGTCGGCGACTATGCGGTCGACATCGCCAAGAATGCGATCAAACTTTCCGATCAGGCGATGCGGCCGCAGAAGGTGGAGATCGACCGGATCGCCGGAGTGGCGCACGCGATGTTGCTCGATGCGATGCGTGCCTATACCGAGCGCAACGCGGAGCTGGCGAGCGAAGTCATCGATCGCGACGACGAAGTCGACAAACTCTATAAGCGCAGCATCAAACTGCTCCAGGAGGAGATGCGCACCGATCCGGACATCGTGCGTCCCGGCACGCGCTATCTGTTCGTGCTGGCGTCGCTCGAGCGCGTCGGCGACCGGGCTGGGAACATCGCCTGGCACACGAAGGACATGATCGGCGCCGAGTGAGCACGCCGCTCCCGCGTGACGAGTTCGCCGTCACGCAACGCTACAGTTACCTGAACCATGCGGCCGTCGGCGTTTTGCCGGCGTCGTCGCTGGCGGCAATCGAGACGTTGCTGCGCGCGCATGCGGACGCGGGCGTGCTCGGCACGTTTCCGTACGACGCGCGGATGCCGGAGTATCGCCGGCGGATCGCCGGTTTCGTGGGTGCAAGCGAAGGTGAAATCGCGATCGTGCCCAGCACCAGCGCGGGGGCCAACGTCGTCGCACTGGGAATCGACTGGCGGCCGGGCGACGAAGTGCTGCTCTGCGACAACGAGTTTCCGTCCAACGCCGTACCGTGGGTAGCGCTGCGCAAGCGCGGGGTCGCGGTGCGTTGGATCGAGAGCGCGCGCGAGCGCCTGACGCCGGACGTGCTGCGGCGCGAGATCGGCCCGCAAACGCGCGCGGTGGCGGTTTCGTGGGTGTCGTACGACGACGGCTACCGCCACGACCTGGCCGGCTTGTCGGAAGTGGCGCACGCCGCCGGCGCGTGGCTGTGCGTCGACGCGATTCAAGCGCTCGGGGCGTTTCCGCTCGACGTGCGGCACGAGGGGATCGACGCACTGTACTCCGGTGCGGGAAAGTGGATGCTCGGCCTGCACGGGGCCGGGTTTCTCTACCTGCGCGAAGCGTTGATCGACCGGCTTGCCGTGGCCGCGCCGGGCTGGCGCTCGATGGAAGACATGTGGGCGTTTTCGGATTACGAGCAGCCGTATTCGCCGGCGGCGTTGCGCTTCGAAGGCGGCACCCCGAACTTCGTAGGCGCGCTCGCCCTCGACCAATCGATCGCGCTTTTCGAACGGTGCGATCCAGGGGCGATCGCGCGGCACGTTCTCGAGCTAACCGATCGGCTCTGCGCGGGGCTGGAGCGCGCGGGCGCGCGGCTGCGCACGCTGCGCGGAGCGGGAATATCGTCGGGGATCGTCACGTTCGAGATGCCGGACCGCGATAGCGTCGCGCTGGGTCGCGCGCTGCAGCGCGAAGGCCTCGTGACGACCTACTGGCCGTCGGGAATTCGCTGCGCGCCGCACGGCTATAACACGCCCGAGGACGTCGACCGGCTGCTGGAACTGTTGCCGCGGCTCGCCGAAGTCTAGGCGAGCACGCAGGACGTCATGACCGCGTCGGTCATGCCGTGGATCAAGCGTTTGTCGGCCGGTGCGACCGTCGCGAGGATGCCGCCCAGTTGGACTTCGTCTTCGCCGATAACGAAATAGTAGGGGCACAGCCGTACGCGCCCGTCGTAGCTGCTGAGATCTTCGGTTTGGCGATTGAAGTAACTCTGCCGCAGACGTTTGCCTTTGTGGAACTCCTGCAAGATGTACGGCGTTTGGTCGAACGACGCCAACGCGGCGTCGACGGTCGCGCTCCACTCGTCCTTAGTCAAGTCGTTGGCGATCTTCACCCCGCGCGAACCCCAGGCCAGCGCCGAGAAGCCCGACGGCTTGACGACGTAGTTGCGTTCGCTCTTCCCGAGTTCGATCAAGCTGCGAAAGTTGGCGACGGGTTCGCCGCCGGCTTCCAAACCGTCGATCACGGCTTGCGGGGGGAGCGGGCGCGGATCCATCACCCAGGTCTTGGGGAAGATCGTGCGCAGCCGTTCGAACCGTTCGGCGCCGAGTTCGGAACGCCAGAGCGGCGCTAAGGCGCGATGGTGAAATAGCGCGAACGCCAACTTTTCCTCGAGCGAGGCTTTGGGGGGCGGCGTCATCTTGACGCGATTGTGGCGGGCCGCGTAGAGCATCAGCTCTTGTTTGGGAACGTTGAGCAGGTCGAAGAGTTCGAAGTTGCGGTATAGCGCGTCGAGCCGCTCCTCGCGCCCGTCGTCGTGGCGGATGAACAGGCCCTCTTCGGTGAAGAAAATTTCGTTGGGAGCGCGCAGCCACGTTTCGGCGGCGCCGATCCGGCGCATCTCGGCCGCGAGCCATCCCATCTCGTTTCGATAGTCGGCCGATTCGTCGGATACGACGATGGCTACGGTAGGACGCTCGATCCCCGTAGCGTGCCGCAGCATCGCGCCGAAGCTCTTGGGAATCCCATCGTCGCCGCCGATGCTCTCGATCCCGAGTTGGCAATACGCTTGCGTCATCGCGCCGAGAAAGCCCATGCCTCCCGGAACGCTGTCGAGTTCGGTGGCGCTAAAGCCGTCGCCGGTGAGAATCAGGTCGGGGCGAATGACGCCCGGCAGTTCCTGCTTGAAGCGGTTTTGCCGCGCCAGCATGACGATCCGCTCCGGTTTTCCGCGGTCGAGGTAGTCGGCGACGAACGCCGGAGCGGTTCCGCGCGCGCTTCGGTTATATAAGTTGTTGAGCGCGCGATAGAAAACCAAAAGGTCGTGGCCGAGCCGTTCGATCTGCGCGAGCTGATCCGCGGACAGCGCGAAAGGCTCGGGGCTTACGCGCCAAGCGATGCGTTCGTTCGCGTCGTCGACCCGGAACAGGCCGGGCGGGATTGCTTCAAAGAGGTGGTGCGCTTGTTCTCGAACCGTGAGGTTGGGTTTGACGGCCGTACAAGGCATGGCGAAAAAGCGATCTCCGTCTATCGACAGTCGTCGGGAATTTTCGAACTGTGCAAGGCAATGTAGAGGCGGCGCATGTTTCTAGGAATCTTAAAATCGGGGCCGCGCAGATGGTTGCACTTGCCGGCAACCTTACTTGATCGTGATGCCCCCGGGCGTGAGCAGAGCCCCCTCCACTCGGACTAAGCCGCCGGTGTAGGCGAGCGTGAGGTGGAGCACCCCCCGCATCCCGATCCGGTCCAGGTGGAGGCTGTCGAGAATCCGCGAGGTCACCTCGCCGGCCGCGAAATGCAGCTCGCGCCGTACGCTGACCGAGCCGCCCGCGGAGCCGTACGACACCGAGACGGGGACGATCAGTTCGTCGGAACCATCGGCGTGGGGAGCGCCCGCGAGGCAGTATCCGACGGTGACCGCCGTGCCGCGAACGTTGAGCGTTTCGAGCGTGCAGCGCGGCTGCGCGCCGGCCGCAACTGGAAGGAGGGTCGCCGCGACGAATGCCAGCGGCGCGATCCGCGGTCGAGTCATCAGCGGGTGCATCTTCGCTTCCGTCAAAGGTCGCACCCCCGCGCGCGCTCGGATTGACCAACGGGGTATAGTTGACGTGGTGCGCTACCCCGCTATCGGCCTCGTCGCGTTGGATCTCGACGGCACCCTTCTGGGTCGCAACGACGACGTATCGCCGGCCAACCTGCGGGCGGTGCGCACGGCGCTCGAGCTGGGCGTGCGCGTGGTCGTGGTCACCGGTCGCGGCGCCTCCGACTTACCCGGCAAAACGCTGCGGCGGTTGGGGCTCGATTTGCCGGTCATTTGCGCGCACGGCGCGCTGACGATCGACTCGAGCTCGGGCGCGATCTTGCGGCACGTGCCGGTTCCGACCGAACATGCGCTGCGCATGGTCGAGCATGCCGAACGCTGCGGCTTCAACGCCGCCGCCTATTGCGACGACCGCTTCTGGTGCTTCGAAGGAAACCCAACCGGACTGGACGGACTGCGCGGGACGGATTGGCACCGGGTATCGTCGTTGGCCGAGGTCGTGAAGCGCCGGTCGCCGACGTTTCTGCGCTTCTTCGGACGGGCGACGGTCGACGCGATGTTTGAGACGTTTGCCGACTTGCCGCTCCACCTCAAACACGAAGTCTGGGAGACGTTCGACGAATGCGCGGTCACGAGTTCGCAAGCGACGAAAGAAATCGCGCTCGCCCGGCTATGCGCCGAGCTCGGCGTGCCTGCCGGTGAAGTGCTCGCGGTCGGCGACTCGCGCAACGACGTGCCGATGTTGGCCTGGGCGGGAATCGGGGTTGCCATGGGCAACGCGTTGCCGGACGTGCGCCGGCGCGTCGGACGCGTCACCGCGGACTGCGCGAGCGACGGCGTCGCCCGCGCGATCGAGCGGTACGTGCTCGAAGCCGCGGAAACCGCCGAGCGCAGCGCGTGAACGCGGGGACTCCGTCGCCGGAATACGAAGCGCGGCTGCGGGCCGTCCTCGAGCGCGAGGATTGGGAAGGACTGCGCGATTTCGCACGCGACGAGAATCAAGCTCCCGAGGATTTGCAATCGCAAGACCGGCATTTTTGGGAAGTGCTGATGCACAAAATCATCTGTAACCGGCTCGACATGCTCGCTCGCCACGAACGCTCGCGCGAGTGGCTCGAAGCCAACGGCTACACGGCCGACATCGGAGGTTTCTAAACGTGGAGCGCGTGCGCGTCCGCGTGCTGGCGTTCGCGCGGATTCGCGAGCTGTTGGGCGGGGCGCAGCGAAGCCTCGAGCTGTCGCCCGGCGCGCGGGCCGGCGACGTGCTGCCGGCGTTGGCCGGCGAGGTTCCGGCACTCGGGGCGTTGGCGGATTCGACGCGCATCGCGCGCAACGGCCGGATCGTTTCCCTCGACGAACCGATCCGCGACGGCGACGAAATCGCGCTGCTGCCGCCGGTTGGCGGCGGCTAGCCGAGGAACCCGTCGCGTGTACGCGATCGTTCGCGAACCGATCGATCCACGGGCCCTGGAGACGGCGATCGGCGCGCATTGCGGGCGGTACGGCGGCGTCGCAACGTTTCTGGGAACGGTCCGCGATCGCGCGGCCGACGGCCGTCCGGTGGTCGCGCTGGAATACGAGGCGTTCGAACCGATGGCGCTGGCGGAGTTCGAGCGCATTGCGGCGGAGGCCGGAGAACGCTTCGGCGACGTTGCCTTGGCGATCGTCCATCGCGTCGGCGACGTCGCGGCGGGCGAAATCTCGGTCGCCGTCGTCGTTGCGGCGGCGCATCGCCGGGCCGCTTTCGCCGCATGCGAGTACGCGATCGACGCGCTCAAGAGCCGCGCCGCGATTTGGAAGAAGGAACGGTACGGTGACGGTTCGGGCAACTGGCTGCCCGGCATGCCATGAGCCGGGTCGAACTCTTTCGGATTGCGGCCGAACGCAATCCGGTCGCCGTTCTGTGGTACGAACCGCGGCGTCCGCGCGGGATCTCGATCGTGGCCGGCCACGGCTATTCGTCGAGCAAGCACAACCTCGACTTTCTCTGCGGGTTCTTGGCGGCCCACGGCTTCGGTGCGTATAGCCTAGATTTTCCGGGTCACAAACTCGGCGCGAGCGGCGGCGAGCTGCGTGGCGTCGACGATTGCATCGACGCGATGGCGGCGGCGTTTGCATTCGCGCGCGAGCGCGGCGATACGACGGCCTACGCGCTGGGTCACAGCATGGGCGGAATGACGGCGCTGTTCGCCGCCGCGCTCGATCCGGCGGTCTTCGGCGCGATCGCCATCGCGACCGGTTACGGCCGGCCGACCTCGCTGACGGCGCTGCGGCAAGCCGGCGTCACCGACTTTCGCTCGACGTACGTGGCGGGCGTTACCTTGCCGGAGTTGGTCGCGGACGTCGACGAGCGCTATGCGGCGCTGCTGCCGCGCCTGGCGGGGCGCCCGGTTCTCTACGTGGCGGCAAATCGCGATGCGATGGTGAACGAACGCAGCGTGCGCGAACTCTACGAGCGTGCGCCCGAACCGAAGTGGTTCGCAAGCGTCGACAGCGATCACACGTATGCGGGCGAGCGCGCGCGCAGCGCGGTCCTGGAATGGCTCGACAAGCGGCATCCGCGCCAATGAACGGCGCCCGCCTCCGCCGTTACAGCCGTCACTTGCTGATTCCCGAAGTGGGTTTAGCCGGGCAGCAGCGGCTGGACGCGGCGCGCGCGCTGGTCGTGGGCGCGGGCGGGCTGGGCTCGCCGGCGCTGCAATATCTGGCCGCGGCGGGCGTCGGGCGCATCGGCGTGATCGACGGCGACGCCGTCGACGAAACCAATCTCCAGCGTCAGACGATTTTTTCGACCGCCGACGTCGGCCGCAACAAGGCCAGCGTCGCGGCCGAGCGTTTGGCGGCGCTCAATCCGGCGATCGCCATCGACCCGATGCCGGTCGACCTGGACGCGAAGAACGCTCGCGAACTCGTGCGACTGTACGACGTCGTACTCGACTGCACGGACCGCTTTCCGGTGCGCTACGCGATCAACGACGCGTGCGTTCTCGAAAAGCGTCTCGACGTTTACGGCTCGATCTTTCGTTTCCACGGCCAGGTCAGCGTGTTCGGCGCGGCCGCGGGTCCGTGCTATCGCTGTCTCTATCCCGAACCGCCGCCCGCCGGCACCGTTCCGACCTGCGCGGAGGGCGGCGTGCTGGGAGCGTTAGCCGGAATCGTGGGCGCGTGGCAGGCCAACGAAGCGCTGAAGATCCTGTTGGGTATCGGCGAACCGTTGATCGGACGGTTGATGTTGATCGAAAGTTTGGGCGCGCGCGTGCGGGAAGTGCGCTTCGACCGCGACGCGCACTGCGCCGTTTGCGGCTCGCATCCGTCCATCCGCGAGGTCGCAGCGTTTGGCGATAGCGACGAGGGCGAGAACGACGACCTGGAAGAGATCGACGCTGCAATGCTGGATGCGGCGCTGCGCGACGCGCGCCTGCTCGACGTGCGCGAGCCGCACGAAGCGGTGCTCGGATCGGTTGCGGGAGCACTCGCGATTCCCGCCGGCGAACTGGAAGCGCGCATGCACGAACTGGACACGGCCGAACGCTACGTCGTCGCTTGCCGAATCGGCGTGAAGTCGCGGTGGGCCGTGCGCCGGCTTCGCGATGCCGGCTTCGAGCGGGTGATCCACCTGCGCGGTGGATTGCTCGCGTACGCCGCGCGCCATCCGGATTTCGAATTCTTCTAAAAGGCAGTGCAGCACGATGACGAGTAAGCCGTTTGGCCCGACGGGTATCGCGGTCGCGACGATCGGGCAAGGAACCTGGAACGTTCCCGAAAGCGGTCCGCAGTTGTCGCAAGCGCGCCGCGCGATCCGGCGCGGCATCGAGCTGGGGATGACCCACGTCGACACCGCCGAGATGTACGGCGCCGGCAAGGTGGAGGAGTTCGTCGGTGAGGCCATCGCCGGCTTCCCCCGCGAGTTGCTGTTCGTTACGACTAAGGTGCTTCCGGGAAACGCGCGGTACGGCGACACGCTGGTGGCCGCCGATCGTAGTTTAAAGCGACTCGGACTGGACTACGTCGACTTGTACCTATTGCATTGGCCCAGCGAGCATCCGTTGGAAGAGACGATGCGCGCGCTGGAACGGCTGGTAGCCGACGGCAAGGCGCGTTTCGTCGGCGTGAGCAACTTCGACGTCGAGGAAATGCTGGAAGCCGCATCCTACTTGCGCGACGTGCCGCTGGCGTGCAATCAAGTGCTCTACCACCTCTGCGAGCGCGGCCCCGAAAACCGGCTGATTCCGGCGGCGCTCGAGCGCGACATTGCGATCGTCGGCTACACTCCGTTTGGACGCGGCCGGTTTCCGCGCGCGCAGGCGGGCGCGGGCGGCGTGCTCGAAGCGATTGCCCGCAAGCACGGCGCGACTTCGCGGCAAACGATCCTTGCATTTCTGACGCGCTCCGCGAACGCGTTTGCGATTCCGAAGGCGTCGCGGGTCGAACACGTCGAGGAGAATGCGGCCGCGGCGGATCTGCGTTTGGACGCAGACGACGTCGCCGCCATCGAGGCGGCATTTCCGCTGCCGGCGGCCGGCGAGCCGCTTGCGACGCTGTAACGTGACGGCCGCAACGACGGTCGACCTCGCGGCGGTCAAGGCGGTCGCGGTGGAAACGGCTCGTCGTCTTGGCGCCGGCGACGTGCGCGTCACCTCCGCGTTTCCCGACGACGAGTCGCGGGAGCGCCTGAGCGCATCGTTCGCTCGCGGAGATTTGGCGACGTGGCGGTACGACGACCGGTACGCCCGCGACGCCACCGACCCGCAGACGATCCTCGCGGGGGCGCGCAGCGTCATCTGCGCCGCATTTCCGTATGCCACCGCGTTGCGGTCCGCACCGGCGCCGTTGCGCGGGCGGGTTTCGAACTACGCGTGGTCGCGGGACTATCACGGGCGAGTGCGCGACGTGCTCGGCCGCGTCGCCGCGGCGGTGGATGCCGCCGCCGGCCGCGCCGTCACGGCGATCGCCTGCGATACGCGCCCGCTGGCGGAACGGGCGTTCGCGGCGCGCGCGGGTTTGGGCTGGATCGGAAAGCATACCAATGCGATCGCGCCGTCGCTGGGATCGTTCGTATTTCTCGGGGAAATCGTGACGACGCTCGAGTTGCCGCCGGACGCGCCGTTACGAAAAGGCTGCGGATCGTGCGTCCGGTGCGTCGACGCCTGTCCCACCGGCGCGCTGCGCGGCGATTACACGATCGACGCGACCCGCTGCATCGCCGATTTGACCCAGCGCACCGGCTCGATCCCGCGCGCGCTGCGGCCGCTGCTCGGCGAATGGATCTGGGGATGCGACCTGTGCCAACTCGCGTGTCCGCCGACTCAGCGAGCGGGCGCGCGCGGCGACGCCCGCGCCGACGGCCCGATCGACGCGGACGCCGGGGCGCCGTCGCTGATCGCTTTGCTGCGGCTGCGCAGCGGTGAGTTCAAGCGCCGTTTCGCTAAGACGGCGATGGGCTGGCGGGGCGCGGCGGTCCTGCGGCGCAACGCGGCGGTGGCGCTGGGGAACGCGTTGGACCGCGCGGCGATTCCAGCGTTGACGTTAGCGTTGGATGAGGATCCGCACCCCATGGTGCGCGGCCACGCCGCCTGGGCGCTCGGCCGCATCGGCTCTCGCAGCAGTTTCGCAGCACTATCGCGGCGAGATCGGGTAGAACAAGACGCCGAGGTCCGCGAAGAGATCGCCGCGGCCTTGGAAACGTTCGATTCGAGCGACAGCTTTCGAGGAATCAAATGAGATCGTTTGCCTTAGCCGCCGCCATCTTGCTTACCGGCGCCGCGCCGCCGGCCAACGCCGCCGGCGACGGCCTGCTCGCCCGGATGGCGACGCTCAACCCGACGCTACGGACGTTTTCGGCCACGATGCGGGCGGAGGTCGTTCTGAAATCGTTCCCGTTCCTGGACGTCCACTTGGTCGGGACTTACTACCACAAGGAGCCCGATCAGAACAAGATCGCGTTCACCAGCGGCGTGCCGATGGTCGCGCAGCAGTTCGACAAGCTGTACGCGCACGTCGAAGCGCCGTCGCGTTGGATCCAAACGTACGCGGTCAGCGTGGTCGGCGACGACGGCACGACCACGACGTTCCGTCTGGTTCCGCGCAAACACGGGAACGTCGACCATATCGACGCCCGCGCCGGCGACCGGACCGCGACCGTCGACTACATGCGCTGGAACTACGGCAACGGCGGCTTTGCCGAGGTGCACAACCGCTACGGGAAGGTCGGCGGCAACGTCGTCGTCCTTTCGCAGACCGGCCACGTCGAAGAACCCGGCTATTCGGCGGACATTACGTCGACCATCGATAACTACAGCTTCAATGTGGCGATTCCGGACAGCGTCTTTACGCCGAACTGAGGCCCGGTGAAGGCCGCGGTCGACCTCACGCAGGGCGTCCTGACCGACGGGTTCAGCCGGCCGATTACCTATCTGCGCGTCTCGGTGACGGACAAATGCAACCTGCGGTGCTCGTACTGTATGCCCGAGGGCGGTTTGCCCTGGCTGCAGCGGGCCGACGTGCTCTCCTACGAGGAGATCGCCGCGATCGTGCGCGCGGCCGCGCAAGCCGGCGTTCGGTCGATTCGGCTGACCGGCGGCGAGCCGCTGCTGCGGCGCGATTTGCATCAGCTGGTCGCCGCGATCTCTGCGACGCCGGGCATCGAGAACGTCTCGCTCTCCACCAATGGCCTGTTGCTCGCCGAACAGCTTCCGCAGCTGCGGCAGGCGGGGCTCAACCGGGTCAACGTTTCGCTCGATACGCTCCGGCCGGATCGCTTCGCGACGATCGCGCGGCGTCCGGGCCTCGAACGGGTTCTCCGCGGAATCGACGCCGCGCTCGCAGCCGGACTCGCACCGCTCAAGATCAACTGCGTCGTGATGCGCGGTCAGAACGACGACGAACTCGCAGATTTTGCCGCGCTCACCCGCGCTCGCCCCGTCTTCGTCCGCTTCATCGAACTGATGCCGGTCGCCGATAATCTCGATCTGCAGCGCCGCGCCTACGTGTCGTCGGAAGAGATCCTCGAGCGGCTGAGCGAGTCGGACGCGCTCGAGCCCGTCGCCGGACCGGGCGGCAACGGCCCGGCGCGATACTTCGCATATCCCGGCGCGCGCGGGGCGATCGGCGTGATCAGCCCGCTGTCTCACGACTACTGCGAACGCTGCAACCGGGTGCGGCTCACCGCCGACGGCCGCCTGCGCCTCTGTCTGTTCGGCGATCACGCGCTCGACTTGCGAACGCCGTTACGCGCCGGCGCCTCATGCGAAGAAATCGCCGGGCTGCTGCGCTCCGCGATGCTGATCAAGCCCGAGCGCCACCATCTCGAGCTGGGCAAAGCCTCGTCTCAAATGCGCGCCTTCTCGGAAATCGGCGGCTAGCGGCCGCGGGGAAGCGTCCGCGGGGAAGCGGTAGGCCGACGTCACCGCCCGCGACCGGCACCGCGGACCGCCCTCCTCATCCGCGGAGGCCGAACGGGGGACGCGGTGTCACGGGGGGTGAGCGTCGAACGTTGCCAGCCAAAAGGAGGCCCGATGGACGAGGTCTACCTGCGAACCGACCACGCAACTGCCGCCCAGGCCCGGGTCGATACGATGGTGCGCGAGTATCAAACGAAGCTCGCACGCTACATCCGGCGCATGGTCGGCGATGCCGAAGTGGCGTTGGACATTTCGCAGGACGTCTTTCTGGCCGCCTATCGGATCCTCAAGGAGGAACCGGAGCGCGAGCTCACCGCGGGCTGGCTCTACCGGGCGGCAACCAACGGCGCGATCTCGTTCATGCGGCGCAGGAAGATTCTCCGCATGCTTCCGCTGGAGCGGGACGTCGACCGCTCCGATTGGCGGATCGACGAACGCAGCGCGACGTCGCTCGACCTTCAAGCCGCATTGCGGCAGCTGCCCTCGGACCAATCGGCGGCGGTGCTGCTGACGAGCTACGCGGGATACTCGTCGCGTGAGGCAGCCGAGATCTTGGGAACCACGGCGGATGCGATCCGGCAGCGCGTCTGCCGGGCGATGCGCATGCTCAGAACGGTTATGACGGAGAGAACGAAAGACACATGAACGCAACCCAATGCTCGAGGGCGGAGATTCTCGCCGGCGCGATCGCGCTAGGTGAAGCGTCCGAGGCCCAACGCGACGCCTACCGGCGCCACGTTGCGGCGTGCGCCGGCTGCATCGCCGCGCTGGGCGGCGAACGCGAAATCGAACGCACGATGGCGATCGTCGCCGTCGCGCGCGATGGCGAGAGTTGGGAGCCCGACGTTCTCACGACCTTGCGCGCCGGCCGGCGCACCCACGTGCGCGCCTGGCGATTCGGCGCTGCGGCGATTGCCGCGGCGGCGGCCCTCGCGCTGGGCGGCTACGCTCTTCTGACGTCGGGCGCGCGCAACGCCCCGGCAACGCTGCCGTCGACGGTCGCTTACCGAGCGCCTGCGGCGCCCGCGGGACTCACGCAGCCGAAGGCGGCAGCTCACGCCCAGGCCCGCGTCGCCGCTCGCCCGCGGTTAGTCGTCGTTCACAATACCGTGACGCTGCGCCGGCCGGCCGCCGCCGAAGCACCGGCGCAAACGCCCGCGCGGACGGTCGCCGCCGTACGCCCGCAGCCGGCGGCAGGCAGAGTGCACGCCGCGAGTCGCCCAGCGGTCCTGGTAGCAGCCTTGACGCCGTCCGAACGGGACCGCCGCTCGATAGCGGCGCTGCGAACCGTAGAAACCGCCCCGCCGGCCGATCCGCATGCCGAGTCGATCCAATTGGTTCCGTCGTCGTCGGTAATCCGCGACGTGTTTCCGCTGGGCGGCGAAAATGCGATCGTTCCGCGGCCGCCGGCGATCGCATATTCCGAGAACGCCTCAGGCACGACCGCGTTCGAAGTCAGCGTCGACGAACGCGGAACGCCGGTCAAGTGTACGATCACCAAGGCGTCGGGATACCTGGTGCTCGACGAGGCAGTCTGCCGGGCTGCGATGCACGCCCGCTATTCGCCGCGCACCATCAACGGGCGCGCGGTCGCAAGCTCCTATAGCGATGCCTTCACCTTTCGGTTGGGAGACGACCAGTAGCGCTGCCGAAGTCGTAACCGGCTAGAGACGCAACCGGAGAAGCGCGCGCGTTAACCGAAACGCGCGGCATGGCGGACGGGCGCAGCGTTTATCGCTTCACTCACGACCTTCGACTCGACGATCATGCCGGCATTGCCGCCGCCGCGGCCGACGGCGCGATCGTTGCGTTGCTGGTGGTCGACGCGGCTCTGGAGGCGCGCTTACGGCGTTCGCCCAAACGGGCCGCCGCTTATTGTGCGGCGACTGCGGCACTGGACGAAGAGCTGCGCGCGCACGGAAGTCCGCTCGTCGTGCGGCGCGGACCGGCCGCGGCCGCCGTGATCGACGTCGCCCGCACGACCGGAGCGCGCGGGGCGGCGTGGAGCGCCGCCTACGACCAAAACGGCATCGAGGCCGATCGCCGCCTGCAATCCGAACTGGAAGAAGCGGGATTGCGCGCATCGGTCGTGCACGACGCGCCCGCGATCGCGCCGGAAGAAACGGCGGAGCGCTCGACGTCGGGCGACGGGTATCGCGCGTTCGGCCCGTTTCTGGAAGTGTGGCGCGACGTTCCGATCGCCTCGCACGAACATCCGCTGCTGGTGCGGTTCGCGCAAGACGGCGCGCAAGCGCAGGGCGAACGCTTGCCCGATCCGGCGGAATTCGGTTCGACGGAGAGCGCCGCAGATGCGGGGCCGGCGGCAGCCCGCAAGGCCCTCGAAGCCTTCTTGCGCGATGGAGCGACCCGGTACGCGCAGGCGGCGAACGTCCCGTCGGACGACCGGACGTCGCGCCTGAGCGCGCACCTGTCGTTCGGAACGATCTCGGCCCGCAGCGTGGTGGCCGCCGCGCGAAAGCGGTTGGAAGACCCGCTGCTGCTCAGCGAGGAGCGGTTTTCGTTGCGACGCTTTCTGCAATCGCTGGCGCGCCGCGATTTTTTTCTGCAGCTATCGTGGTTCCATCCGCAAACCCAAGACGAGCCGCTGCAGGAGAAGATGCGCGGATTCCCGTTCGCGCGCAGCCATCGGGCGCTCGAAGCGTGGCGCGCGGGCACGACCGGTTTCCCGCTGGTGGATGCCGGGATTCGCCAACTGCGCGCGACCGGCTGGATGCATCCGCACGCGCGGGCCGTCGCCGCATCGTTTCTGTGTTTCGATTTGGGGGTGGATTGGCGGATCGGGCGCGACGCGTGGGACGCGCACTCGATCGAGGACGACCCGGCAGTGGCTACGGGCAACTGGCAGTGGATCGCCGCGGTCGGCGCGGATATGGCGCAATATCCGCGGATTTACAATCCGCAACGCCAGCGGCGGCGCTGCGATCCCGACGGTTCCTACGTGCGCCGCTGGGTGCGGGAGCTGGAGCGAATTCCGGTCGTACAGTGGCGCGAGGATCGCGCCGACTCGCCGCAACTCACGCTCGATCTGGCCTCACCCAGCGGTTATCCCCCGCCGGTGGTCGACCACGAGCGCGCGGCGCGCGAGTTTCTGCGGCGATACCGCGAATTTGCGGCGAGTCAGGGGTCGGAAAGCTAGCGGGTCTCCGGGTCGATGGGCAGCCGGTCTTCGATCCAACCGCTGATGATCGGAACGCGGACCTCGTCGCCGTTCCACGTCTTTATTCCGAAGTAGACGCTCGCTACGAGAAAGAGCGGAATCAGGAACGGAATGAGCACGGAAGCCGAGAAGCCGAGAATCGGCACGTTGGCCAGCAGCGTCAACAGACCGGCAAACCCGGCCATGCCAAGGTTGAAGCCGAGCGCCTGGAGCGCTTGGAGACGGAGATATCGCGACTGCTTGCGATCGAACAGCGAGAGCAGGGCCAGCGGCCAGAGCGGGTAGCCCAGCGCGACCAGAGCGCGCGATTCGAGGGGATCGGAGGCCACGGCGACCTCGGCCTTTTTTACGACGGCGGGTTGCGGACCGGGCGCCGGACGCGGCGGGACGCGGCCGCCGAGTTGTTGGCGGGTGGCCGTGGCGGCATCGACTTTGGCCGCTAACCGGCAGCTGGGACACGAACCGTCCTCGTCGCGACAGGTCGCGCAAACCGGCTTGGCACAGTCGACGCACTGGGCGATCGACGGGACGTTCGAGTGAAAGTAGCAGTCCATGGCGGTGGCGTTTTCTCCCGTTGTTCGCGAGTTCTCGGGCGGTGCGTTCCCGCCGTCGCGGGCCCTCCCGATCGCGTTCTCCTTTCAGCTACCGGGTTGGATTGCGGGAGGTTTCACGCGGGCACGACCGCAAGACCGTGCCGCCCATGAGCCGCCGATCGATTCTCCGTCGTCTGGCGCGGGAAGCGCGTCCCTACTATCCCCGGATCGCCGTCGCGACGCTGCTGGGAGCGCTCGCCGGAATCCTGACGATCGTCCCGCCGGCGGCGTTTCGCATCATCATCAACCAGGTACTGGCCCCGCCGAAGGGGCGCCCGGCCGACCTGCACGCTCTCTACGCCGCCCTGCTGCTGACGTCGGGCGCCCTGGTGTTAGCGAACCTGGCGATTTACTATCAGACGTACCTGACGGCGTGGAGCGGCCAGCACTTAATCGCGCGCTTGCGGATTCGGCTCTTCGAACGTCTCCTCAATCTGCCGCTGGAAGTTTTCGACCGCTGGCGACCCGGCGAACTGATCGCGCGCTTCAGCACCGACCTGCAGCTGATGACCGATGCGGTGAGCGTTTCGGTTCCCCAACTCGTCGTCGCGCTGGTGACGTTCGTTTCGTCGTTTTCCATGATGATCTACTTGGACTGGCTGCTCACGCTCTCGCTGGTGATCGTGGCTCCGCTGGTGACGTATGCCGTTTCCAGATTTCAAGGGTTGATCGCCGCCAGCACGCATCGCGCGCAGGCGCGCATCGCGGACTTGTCGGCCAACCTCACCGAAGTTTTACAGGGACAGCGCGTCGTCAAGGCGTTCGCGCGCGAAGAGTACGAGATCGGACGCTTCGCGACGCGCAACGAAGATTTCTTCGGCGCGTACATGAAGCTCACGCAGTTCATTCAGACGCAGCCGGTCGTCGTGTCGACCATCATGGTCGCGGCGGTCGTCTTCATTATGTGGATGTCGGTCCGCGAAGTGCTGCGCGGGCGGCTGGATACCGGCACGGTGTTCATGTACTGGGCGCTGTTAGTGAACCTGATGAATCCGATGAACCGGGTCGCGGCCTTCTTCGGCGACATCAGCAAGGCGATCGTCGGTGCCGGACGCGTGTTCGAGCTGCTCGACTTGCCGGTCGAAACGCGCGACGAGGCGGCCGCGCGCGCGCTTCCGGCGGTTCGCGGCCGAATCGAGTTCGAAGACGTTTCGTTTGCTTACGGCGACGGCGAACAGCCGGCGTTATCGCACGTGAACGCGACGATGGGCGAAGGGGAGATCGTCGCGCTGGTCGGTCCGTCGGGTGCCGGTAAAACCACGATCGTCAATTTGGTGCCGCGCTTCTACCGGCCGCAGACCGGTCGCGTCACCGTCGACGGGGTCGACATCGCGACCGTTCGGCTCGCCGACTTGCGCGCGGCGATCGCGATCGTTCCGCAGGATCCGCAGTTGTTTCGCGGATCGGTTCTCGACAACATCCGTTACGGACGCCTGGGGGCAACCGACGCGCGGGTGCGCGAGTCGGCCCGCGACGCCAACTGCGACGATTTCGTCGAAGCGTTCGCGGACGGTTACGCGACCGAAGTGGGCGAGCGCGGCGTGCGGCTGTCCGGCGGAGAACGTCAGCGGATCGCGATCGCCCGCGCGATCCTGCGCGATCCCCGGATTTTGATTTTGGACGAAGCGACCAGCGCGCTCGATAGCCACTCGGAGGCGATGGTCGAACAAGCTCTCGACCGTTTGCTGCGCGGCCGCACGACGCTGATCATCGCGCATCGCCTTTCGACCATCCGGCGCGCGAACAAGGTCCTCTACATCGAAAGCGGCCGGGTCGTCGAAGTGGGTACGCACGACGAACTGCTGGCGCGCAAGGGGGCCTACGCGCGCCTGCACGCCGCCCAGTTTGCGACCGGCGAGCGCTAAGGTTTTTTCGATTTCGCGCGCAAACGCAGGATCTGATCGTAGACTTCGGCTCGGTGGACCGGCAGTTCGCGCGGGGCTTGGATGCCGACGGTGACGTGATCCCCCTCGACGGCCACCACGACGACGCGGACGTCGTCGCCGATGGCGATCGATTGGCCGACCCTACGACTCAGTACGAGCACGGCTCGGCCCTCCTTCGGCGTTCGCCCGAGTTTCCGGGCGGGCCGCGCGCTGCGCGGCGATCAGCGTAGTAGCGTGGTAGAGGCTTTCGAACTGGCCCGCATCGGTCCACCACCCGTCGAGCACGTCGAACTGTAAATCGCCCTGCGCGAGATAGCGGTTGTTCACGTCGGTGATTTCCAACTCGCCGCGGGCCGACGGTTTCAGTTCGCGGATAAAGTCGAAGACGCGCCGGTCGTACATGTAGATACCGGTGACCGCAAACCGGCTGCGCGGACGCGGCGGCTTCTCTTCGATCCCGACGATGCGGCCGTCCGCGACCTCGGCGACGCCGAATCGCTGCGGATCGGCGACCTCCTTTAGCAGCAGCCGAGCGCCGGAAGCTTGCATCTCGAACTTGCGGACGTAGGGGGCGATGTCGTCTTGGACGAGGTTATCGCCGAGCACGACGACGATCGGGCCGCCTTGCGCGAAGTGTTCGCAGAGCTTGAGCGCGTCGGCGATCCCGCCTTCCCCGTCTTGGTATCCGTACGCGATGGCCTTCAGACCAAAGTCGCTGCCGTTTCCAAGCAGCCGCAGAAAGTCGCCGGCCGAGCTGCCGCCGGTGACGATCATGATGTCGGTAATGCCGGCGCGGCAAAGCGTTTCCAGCGGATAGTAGATCATCGGGCGATCGTACACCGGGAGCAGGTGTTTGTTGGTGACCTTCGTGAGCGGCCGTAGCCGCGTCCCGAGTCCGCCCGCGAGGATGACACCCTTCAACGACGGCCCTCCAAAGCTGCGATGGGTGCAGGATACTCGGTAGGAAACCGGGGCGCCTTCAGCGATACTACCCGGGATGCCAACGGGGACCGATTCCGATCTCGACGCGCTCGAGTCGCGTACGATCTATGTCTTGCGCGAAGCGTTTTCGACCGTTTCGCCTATCGCGATGCTCTGGTCCATCGGTAAGGATTCGACGGCGCTGCTGTGGATGGTGCGGAAGGCCTTCTTAGGGGAGGTCCCGTTCCCGATGGTGCTGCTCGATACCGGGATGGAATTTCCCGAAGTGTATGCGTTCCGCGATCGGCTGGTGAGCGAGTGGCGCTTACCGGTCCTCAACGAAGCCTGCCCGCCCGAAAGCACCGTCGACCCGACGCTGCCGCCGGCCGCGCGGCACGCCGCGCGCAAGAGCGCCGGCCTGCGGGCGCTGCTTGCGCGCGAAGGTTACCGCGGCATCATTCTGGGCATTCGCCGCGACGAACAGGCGATTCGCGCTAAAGAGCGCATCTTTAGCCCGCGCAACGCCGACGGCTCTTGGGATCCGCGCACGCAGCCGCCGGAGCTGTGGGACTACTATCCGTACGAAGTTCCCGACGGCGCGCACGTGCGCATTCATCCCTTGCTGCACTGGACCGAACTCGATATCTGGCGCTACACCCAGCGGGAGGGCATTCCGTACGTCCCGCTCTACCTCGCGGTCGACGGGAAGCGGTACCGCTCGCTGGGCGAAAGCAACATCACCATCCCGATCGAGAGCAACGCCGCCACCCTGGACGAGGTCATAGCCGAACTTGAAAAAACGCGCGAGCCGGAACGCGCCGGCCGCACGATGGACAACGAAAGCGAAGACGCTTTCGAAAGACTACGCACGACGGGATACATGTGAGACAAGTTAGGATCGTCATGGTCGGCGACGTCGACGCCGGCAAATCAACTATTCTCGGCCGGATGCTGGTCGACTTGGGCCAGGTCACCCCGCAGAAACTCGAGGAGCTGGAAAATCAGAGCTCCCGCCGCGGCGTGCCGATCGAATACTCGTTTTTGCTCGACGCCTTTCAACTCGAACGCGATCAAGCGATCACGCTCGACATCACGCGCATTTGGCTGCGGATGCCCGAGCGCGACTACGTCTTCGTCGACGCCCCGGGTCACCGCGAACTCATCCGCAACCTATTGACCGGCGCGTCGGAAGTCGACGCGGCGATCCTGGTGGTCGCCGAAGACGAGGGCATCACCCTCCAGACGCGCCGTCAGGCGCTGTTTCTGCAGTGGTTCGGCTTTAAGGAAATCCTCGTCGCGATCAACAAGCTCGACTTGGCCGAAAGCCCCGAGACGGCGTTCGCGAAGCGCAAAGGCGAAGTCCGCAGCTTCCTCGAGCAGCTCAACATCGTCCCGATCGACATCATTCCGATCGCCGCTCGCGACGGCGACAACATCGTCGAGGGTAGCGGCCGCTGGCCCTGGTGGAAGGGCGCGACGTTGCTCGAGTCGCTCGAAAAACTTCGCCCGCACACGCCGCAGGCCAGCGGGCCGCTGCGCTTCGTCGTTCAAGACGTATACCGCCGCGGAGCCAACCGAATCATCGCGGGGCGGATCGACGCCGGCACGTTACGTTCCGGTGAGCGAATCGTTTTTTGGCCGCTGCAAACCGATGCGATCGTCACCGCGATCCATCGTTGGCCCGACGATGTCGAGGAAGCGCGCGCCGGCGACGCGGTCGCCGTTTCGCTGGACGAGCGCGTTTTCGTCGACCGCGGCGCGGTCGCAAGTTATCCCGGCGACGGTCCGTCGCTCGGACACGCCCTCCAGGCGACGGTCGTCTGGCTCGGCGGCGATCCGGTGTCGGCGGGCGAAGCCTTCCGGTTGCGTTTGGGCACGCGCGACGTTTCGGTAACGCTGCAGCGGATCGACGAAATCGTCGATCCGGATACGCTGCTAGGCAAACCCGCCGAGGCCATCTCCAAGGGCGACGTCGCGGTGGTCACGCTAGCGTCGCGCGAATTGATTGCGGGCGACGACGACCTCGACGATACCAGCATCGGGCGATTCGTTCTGATGCAAGGGACGGCGGTCGTGGCCGGCGGACGCGTTCGTTCGATCATCGGCCGCCATCGCTCCGAAGGCGCCACCGACGTGATCGCGCAGCTATCGTCGGTGACTTCGGCCGAGCGGGTCTCGCGCAACGGACACGCCGGCGCGGTCTTTTGGCTGACCGGCCTTCCGAGCGCGGGTAAATCCACGGTCGCGATGGCCGTTCAACGCATGCTGTTCGATCGGGGTCGTCACGTTTACGTGCTCGACGGCGATACGCTGCGCACGACGCTGAACGTCGACCTGGGATTCTCGGAAGAGGATCGCAGCGAAAACGTCCGCCGCACGGCGGCGGTTGCGGGCGCGATCGCCGACGCGGGTCTCGTCGTCGTCTGCGCGCTGATCTCGCCGTTTGCGGCGGATCGCGACCGCGCTCGGGCCGCCTATCCCGGACGGTTCTTCGAAATCTACATTTCGTGCGACTTGCAGACCGCCGAACAGCGCGACGTCAAGGGTCACTACAAACGCGCGCGGTCGGGGGAAATTCCGCGTTTTACCGGGATCTCGTCGCCGTACGAGCCACCCACGAATCCCGATCTCACGCTCGACACGACCAAACACACGATCGGCGAGTCGGCCGGGCAACTGCTGGAATATATCGAAACGATCACGCGTCTTTCGTAGCGCGCGCTCGGGGGCTTGCTAGCGTCCGGCGTACTGGCGGCGGTAGTATTCGAGGAAATCGCCGGATTTCAAGGGACGCCACCACGGCTCGTTGGCGGCATACCAGGCGATGGTGGCCGCGACGCCTTCTTCGAACGGGGTCCGCGGACTCCAACCGAGTGCGCGCAGCTTCGACGAATCGATGCAGTAGCGCCGGTCGTGGCCGGCGCGGTCGGTGACGTGGCGCACGTGCGTTTTCGCCGAGCGTCCGCAGCCCGCCAAAAGCAGGCCGGTGATCTCCAGATTGGTGCGCGGGTTGCCGCCGGACAGGTTGTAGATCTCGCCGGGGCGTCCGTATTCGAGTACGTGAAGGACGCCCGCAACGTGATCGTCGACGTGAATCCAATCGCGCGTCTGCAAGCCGTCGCCATACAACGGGACCGGTTCGTCGTCGAGCAAGGCCGTCACGAACAGCGGAATCAGCTTTTCGGGATATTGAAACGGGCCGTAGGTGTTGCTCCCGCGCGTGATCGACACCGGCGTCCCGTGGGTGGCGAAGTACGCCAGCGCGAGCAGATCGCCGCCGGCTTTACTGGCCGAATATGGACTGCTCGGACGCAGCGAATCGCTTTCGAGCGAAGCGCCCTCGGCGACGTCGCCGTACACCTCGTCGGTCGAGACGTGGAGGTAGCGCGCAATCCGGCGTTCGCGCACCGCTTCGAGCAGAACGTGGGTCCCGAGGACGTCGGTGCGCAGGAACGCGCCGGCGTCGAGAATCGAGCGGTCGACGTGGGTTTCGGCGGCGAAGTTCACGATCGCGTCGACCCCGTCGCCGATGGCCGCGCCGACCGCCGCGGGGTCGCAAACGCTGCCCTTGACGAATCGGTAGCGCGGGTCCGATTCGAGGTCGCGCAGGTTGGCCGGGTTTCCGGCGTAGGTCACGGCATCGAGGTTGACGATCTGCAGGCCGGAATGCCGGCACAGGGCCGCTCGAATGAAATTCGAGCCGATAAAGCCGAGTCCGCCGCCGACCAGCCACCGCATTGCGCGCGCTTTCGGTGGCGGCCGGAAAGCTCCATGCGGGGCGGTGCTACTTGTGTCGCTCCGGGGCGCGCCGTAGACCCGGCGCAAACCGCCGTGCTATAATCGCGCGGCCGCCGCGGCACCCAGGTGCCCGCGGCCCAACTTCGCCCGGCACGGATGCTGGGGACGATGGCCCCGAGACGCGACCGCAAAGCCAAGGAAGGCGCGCGGCCGGGGGTCAGAAGGGAGTCTTTCGTCATGTCCGTCGTTACGATGCGCGAACTGCTCGAAGCGGGCGTTCACTTCGGCC
>DASXDV010000110.1:0-16757 GCA_036490465.1 Candidatus Tumulicola sp.
AAACGGGGCCTACGGCCTCAACAACACGGTCACGCCGACGTTCGTCGGGTATTCGATTACCGATCAGTGGCGCCCGAGCGACAAACTCAACTTCAACTTCGGCATCCGGGTCGACGACTACATGTTCGTCGGGGCCAACACGGACTTCGGGCCGGCCCGCGATTTCTGGTTTAACGCCTTCAACCAAGACACGTGCTACGACGCGCAAACGCTGTCGCTGGTCGACCGCAGCGCGTTTGGCGGACCCTGGAGCACCAACGCGCAAAAGCCGTGCTCGAAGTTCGGCAGCCAATACGTCAACGCCGCGGTCCAAAATCAGCCCGCGGACTTTCATTACACGATCGTCCAGCCGCGCTTCGGCGTCACCTACACGGTCAACCCCGACACGGTGTTGCGCGCGAGTTACGGCAAGTACAACGAGCAGCCGAGTTCGGCCTACGAGCAGTACAACGGCCTCGAGCAGAACTTACCCGACACGCTCACCCAGTTCTATTCGCTCGGCTTCACGACGCCAGGGCACGCGGTCGCCCCCTCGATCTCGTTCAACAGCGATTTTTCGCTCGAGCACCACTTCAAGGGAACGGACATGTCCTTCAAACTGACGCCGTTCTTGCGCCAGACGCAGGCGCAGGTCGAAAACTTCTACATCAACTACGCCACCGGGCTCACCTCGGGGCTCAACGCCGGCAATCAAACCTCGTCGGGATTCGAGTTCGAGTTCAACAAGGGCGACTTCAACCGCAACGGGCTTTCCGGCCAGCTGTCGTTTGCCTACACGTACGCAACCGTGAAGTACAGTTTGCTCCCCAACGGAACGACGATTCTTTCGCCGATTAACGCGGGGATCTCGCAATACAACGCCTATACGAAGGCCTGCGCGCCGGGCGGTTCGGAGTACGGCAAGCAGCAGTTCGGCCAGTCGATCTGCGGTTATACCACCGCCGGTCCCGGATCGTACGCGGCCCCTTGCTACACGCCCAGAGGCGTGGCGGATCCCTCTTGCAAGGGAGCGCACGACATCGCCAACCCGTACTGGCTTTCGCCCGCGTTTTCGCTCTACGATCCGGCCGCGTCGTATCTGCCGTATTCGACCTTCCCGGGTCCGGTCGGCTCGGGCGTGAACGCCTACAACTATCCGTACGTCGCGACCCTCGTGCTGAACTACAAGCACGATCGGCTTTCGATCACCCCGTCGCTGCAGTTCCAGGCCGGCAATCGGTACGGCGCGCCGTTGACCACGCCGGGAATCGATCCGGCGTCGAAGTGCGGTTACGGCCTGCCGGGATCGACGGCCGGCGATCCGCGCTACCCGTACGGTGCGGCCGGCGGCGCACCGTACAGCGCCAATCACGGCCACTGTCTCGCCGATTTGTCGATCCCCGACCCCTACACCGGCCAATTCGACGGAATCGGCGCGTTTCGCGAGCCGGCCCAACTCCTCGGGCACCTGCGGATCGGCTACGAGTTGTCGTCGCGCGCCAGCGTCACCGTCACGCTGGCCAACCTGCTGCAGACCTGCTTCGGCGGCCAGAACACGGCGTTTACGTACTTTGCGGGCAACAACGTCTGCTCGTACGGCAACCTGGTCGGCGGCCCGAGCACGCCGCCGGTCGGCAACGCATACAATCCCGGCGCCAACGTGCAGACCTTCTTGCGCTATCCGTACGAACCGTCGTTCGGCGTTTACAACGATTTGACGAGTTCGGTCAACGAGCCGTTCGGCGTCTACTTCAACCTTCAGCTCAAAATTTAGGAGCCTAGATCCGCGATGAAATATGATGCGATCGTCGTCGGCGGCGGTCACAACGGCCTCGTGACGGCCTGTTATCTGGCGCGCGCCAAGTGGAAAGTCCTAGTGCTCGAACGGCGCTACATCGTCGGCGGCGCGTGCGTCTCCGAGGAAACGTGGCCCGGCTACCAAGTCTCGACGGCCGCCTACGTGAACAGCCTGTTTCGTCCCGAGATCATCGCCGATCTGCATTTACGCGATTACGGCTTCGAACCGATCGAACGCGATCCGGCCTCGTTCTCGCCTTTTCTCGACGGGCGATTCTTGATGCTCGGCACCGGTTCGAGCAAAGACGTCGAAGAGATTTCCAAGTTCAGCAAGCGCGACGCGGAGCGCTATCCGCACTACGAGGCGATGCTCGAGCGGGTCGCATCGGTCGTCGAGCCGACGCTCACGCAAGTGCCGCCCAATCTCATCCATCCAACCCTGCAGCAACTGTTGCAGGCCGGCAAAATGGGCAAAGCGCTGCAGCGGCTCGGGCCCGCGATGGGCGAAGCGGTCGAAGTGCTGACCGGCGCCGCGCGGCCGATCCTGGACCGCTGGTTCGAATCCGAAGAGTTGAAGGGCACGATCGCGACCGACGCGATCATCGGCGCCTTCATGGCCCCGTCGATGCCGGGGACCGCGTACGTGCTCTTCCATCACGTGATGGGCGAAACCAACGGCAAACGCGGCGTCTGGAGCTACGTCCGCGGCGGCATGGGCGGCCTGACGCAAGCGCTCGCGCGAGCCGGCAAGGACCTCGGCGTCGAGATCCGCACGGACGCCGAAGTCGCCAAGATCTTGACGAAGAACGGCCGCGTGACGGGCGTGGCCTTGACCAACGGCGACGAGTTTACGGCCGCCAAGGTCACCTCCGGCGTCGACTGCCATTTGACGTTCCAGAAGCTGCTGGATCCGGCGGAGCTGCCCCCCGAGTTCAACGAGGCGATCGCGCGGATTTCGTATTCGAGCGCATCGTGCAAGATCAACGTCGCGCTCGAGCGGCTGCCGAGTTTCACCGCGCTGCCGGGTCACGACCCGGGCCCCCAGCATCGGGGAACGGTGCATCTCTGTCCCGATCAAGATTTCATCGAGCGCGCGTACGACGACGCGAAGTACGGACGGATGTCCGAACAGCCGGTGGTCGAGTGCACGATGCCGACCGCCCTCGACTCGACGGTTGCGCCGCCCGGCAAGCACTTGATGTCGATGTTTACCCAGTACGCTCCGTACGAACTCGCGCAAGGACCGTGGACCGACGCTTTGCGCGATCAGTATGCCGACCGTTGCTTCGACATCGTCGAACGGTACGCACCCGGATTCAAATCCTCGGTGATCGCTCGGCAAATCCTAACGCCGGTGGATTTGGAGAGTACGTTCGGGTTGACCGGCGGCAGCATCTTCCAAGGCGCCATGCCGCTGCATCAACTGTTTGCGTTTCGTCCGGTTCCCGGGTTCGCGAGTTACGCGACGCCGATCAAGGGATTGTATCTGTGCGGGGCGGCAACGCATCCGGGCGGCGGCGTGATGGGCGCCTCCGGCTGGAACGCCGCCCGGGTGATGCTCGCGGGCCGATGACGATCGTCACCGCGCTATCGCGGCTGCTGTCGATCCGCGTGCCGCTGTTCAACGCGCCGATGACGCCGCAGGCAGGCGGCGAACTCGCGCGCGCGGTTGCGGACGCCGGCGCCTTCGGGATGCTCGGCTTCGACGAAGACGAAAGCGAAAGTGCGATCGCGGCCCAAGCCGCTCTGTTGCGCGACGGTCGCGATCGCGCTTTCGGCATCGGCCTGGCGGCTTGGGTCCTCGAGCGGCGCCCGAGTTTGCTGGAGCTGGCGATCGCCGCGCGGCCGAAGCTGGTTTCCATTTCATTCGGCGATCCGAGCCCGTTCGTGGGCCGGCTGCATGCCGCCGGAATTCCGATCGCCTCCCAAGTGCAAAGCCGGAAGTGGGCGCAAACCGCGATCGACGCGGGCGTCGACGTCATCGTCGCGCAGGGCACCGAAGCGGGCGGTCACACCGGAAGCGTCGGCACCCTTCCGCTGCTGCAGCTCGTGCTCGAGATGACCGACCGGCCGGTGGTCGCGGCCGGCGGGATCGCGACCGGCCGCGGGTTTGCCGCTGCGCTCGCGGCCGGCGCCGCAGGCGCGTGGGTCGGCACGCCGTTTTTGGCGGCGCGCGAGAGCCGCACGACGCCGCAAGCCCAAGAACGTCTGATCGCCAGCGACGAAACTCAAACGATCTACACGCACGTGTACGACGTCGCGCAAGGCAAGCCGTGGCCGCAAGAGTTCGCCGGACGCGCGTTGCGCAACGATTTCGCCGACCGCTGGCACGACCGCCAGTCCGAGCTGCGGGCCACGCCGGAGGCGCTCGACGAGTTCGCCGCCGCGAAGGCCGCGCGCGACTATTCGCGCGCCAACGTCTACGCGGGTCAATCCGTCGGCGCCGTTACCGGGATTCGCTCCGCGGGCGACATCGTCCGAACCCTCGAGCGCGACGCGATCGCGCGGCTGGCGGCCTGCGCGTCGCTGCTAACCGCCGATTGAGACGGGTGCGTGACCGAACAGCGGCGGAATGAAGTGCCCGGCCAAGTACGAGACGACGAAAACGGCGCAGCCGAAGGCGGCGATTTCGAGCCCCTTGCGCAGCGGGTTTCGTCCGCTCAGCGCACCGGCATAGCAGCCCACGCCGAAAAGCCCGGCGACCGCACAAACCAGCGAGGCGATCGTCGACGCGCGCATCGTCAGCGGCAGCAGGAACGGAACGACTGGAACCAGCGAACCCACGGCGTACGACGCACCCATCGCGAGGGGCCCTCGCAGGCCGCTCTCTTCGGCCACGCGGGGATCGATGCCGAACTCGTCGCGCACCATTTCGTAGAGGTAGATGTCCGGATGCTGCGTGAGCCGCTTGACGATCATGTGGGCTTCGTCCGAGCTAAAGCCTTTGAGTTTGTAGTAGGCGACCTGCTCGGCAAACTCGGCCTGCGGATCGGCGGCCATTTCGTCCTTTTCCATCGCGATCGTCGCGGCGACGACTTCCCGCTCGGCTTTGCGGCCGAGGTATTCGCCGACGGACATCGAGAGCGCACCCGCCAGCAGCGCGAGGAATCCGCTGATGATCGCCGCCGATCGTTCGCCTTCGGCGACGCCGACGCCGACGATCACGCCGAGCGTCGTGAGGACGCCGTCCTGAGCGCCGAAAACCACCTCTCGGACGCCGCGCTGCTTCTCGAGGGTTCGCCGCTGCTGCGTATCGGGAATCCGCGGGCGAACCTCCTGCCAGCCGGGGACGTCGACGAGAACCGGCTCGATCGAGGGCGTGACGTCCGAGGGATCGAGGGATTCCGGCATCGTAAGACCTTGAAGTTATGCTGCACGCTATCCTGTTGGCGGCGGTCGTCGTGCCGTGCCACGCCGCCAGGACGCAGTCGCAGCTCGACGACTGCTGGGCGGCCCGCGCGGCGCAGGCTCGAACCGCGCTCGATGGGGTTTACCCGCGAGCAAAGGCGGCCGTGCGGAAACTCGACGTCGACCCCAAACTGCTCGCGGCCGCGCAGTCGGCCTGGAACGACGCGCGCAAAGCGACGTGCGCCTTCGAGGTTTCCCTCGTCGCGGGCGGCAGCATCGCACCGATGGTGCGGTCGACCTGCGACGACCGAATAACCCGCGCGCGAACGGCCCGGCTGGAAGCACTCGTCGCCGCGGCGGCCACCGCCAAGCCCCTTCCGCCGCTCAAACCGATTGCGCCGGCCACCGATGCCGAATTGAACCGGCTGTATGGATCGCTCGCAGAACGCATCGAACCGGTGCAGCAGACCGCCCTGACTGCGTCCGACGTCGCCTGGATCGCATACCGCGATCGCGCCTGCAAGCTCGAGGGCGGCGACTGTTTGACGCAGATGGAACGAGAACGCATCGCCGAGTTGAAAGCCGGTTGGAGCGGCGAGCCGTTTTGGTGAAACGGGCGCTGCGCGCGGCGTGGGTCGTGCCGTTGGCGCTCGCCTGCGCGCTCGCGACGGCCCGAGCGCAAAGCGGCGTTACGTACTTCGACGCGCACAATCACTTCACCGGAATCCTTCCGTATTACGCCTACGCAGATCTCCCGGCATTCCTCAACGCCGCGGCCGATCCGGAAGATGCGGTCCCGTTCGCCGACCGGCTGGCGCTCTTCGACTACCTTTCGAACGTTTGGTATCCGAGCGCGTCGGCGGAGTTGGGAAACCGTCCGTTTTCGCCGGCGGACGGTCAGCGTTTCTCGCTGGGGGCGCGCGCGGCGCTGGTCGTCTATCGCGATCGCGTCGCCGGGAACGCGGCCGATCTCGACGGCGCGCTGGAACGAGTCCTCAGTGCGACGCCTTGGTCGGAGTTCGACAGCGCGTACGCTTTCCGCGGCGGGCCGGCGTTCGCCTATTTGGCCACCCGTTTCTACGGCAACGACGGACGCCGGCTCGCCGCCGATCTCTGCCGGGCGACGATTCTGGATCTCGCTCGCACGCACGTCGACGCCTCCGAGCAGTCGCTGCCGTTCGTGGGCGGCTGGAACTTCAAAGGCGGTCACTCGGACAAGCTCGATACGATCGAATGCGCGCGCAACGCCTCGACCGACGCGGTCGTCACCGCCGGGCTGCGGGCCATGGGACGGCCGCTGCCGGTCATTCACTTCGTTTTGATGACCCACACGTCGCAGCTCGCGACCTTGCCGGGGGGCGATCGATACGCCGAATGGTCCAAGACCGGCAGCTGCGCGCCGGCGGCGTTGCCCGCACCGTTACGTACGTCACCGGAGACGATTTTCAACGCCTTGCTCGCTCGAGACGGAGATGGAAAACCGATCGTGGCGGCGGCGCAGCGCGCCGCATTTTTCCAAGCGGTCGTCGGGATCGACACGGCCGGACCCGAGACGACCTGCTTCACGCCCGCCGGCATGGAGTACTACGCGGAATTGGTCGGCGCCGTCTACGATGCGGCCAAGGCGCGCCGGGCGACCGGCTGGCACGGGAAGCTGCTGGTGCACACGCACGTCGGCGAGGGCGGCGTGGTCGACTACGTCCCGGTGCCGCCGCCGCAACCGTGGACGTTCGCCGACGCATTCGCCACGCTGCCCGCAACGCGCAGCAGCCCGGAGCAGGCCGGGATCAACATCAGCCTGTTGCTCGGCGCGGTGAGAGCGTTCGAACGCGCTCATCCCGACGCGCGCGCCTACATCGTCTTTCGGTTCGCGCACGACACCTGGGCGAACGAGGCGCAAGCCGCCGCGATGCACGACGCGGGGATCGAAGCCGACGTCAACTTGGAAAGCAACGTCGCGACGGGGGCGTATCCGATCGCGCGCATGCCGCTGGGGCCGGCCGCGGTCATGCGCGCCGACGTCACGCCGCTAATTGCCGGCGAAGACACCAACTTTGCGCTCAACGACCTGCTGGACGTTCTCGTCAAAGATCCCGCCAGCCCACCGCAGACCGGCGCGATTCTCGGCAACTCGTCGCTGGAATACTTGCTCGAGAATCACGTCCGCTGTTTATTGGGGACCGACGCCGGCGGCGTCGAGCACTCCGACATCGTCAAGGAATATGCGTACGCGTCGTCCCTAATTGCGTACTGGAAGCAGACCGATCCGAACTTCCAGGCGCGCGCTACCGGCGTCGACGAACAAACCCTCTTCGACAACGTGCGCCGGCACCTCGCCGATATGGCATCCGACGCGGCGCCGTGAAGGCGCTGGTCTTGAGCGGCGGCGGCGCGCACGGTGCGTACGAAGCCGGCGTCGCCAAAGCCCTATTGCGAACCCAAAGATACGACGTGATTTGCGGCGTTTCGATCGGTGCGATCAACGGCGCGCTAATCTCCGCCGGCAGAACCGGCGACGCGCTCGAGCAATTTTGGTGCCGGGAGCTGCCGGCAAAGGCCGGTACGCTCTTCCCCCACCTGCGCCGATTACGGCGAGTGGTCCGCCACCTCACGTCGCTGGGCAGCGGGGGAGCCTGGGAAGAAGCGGTGCGCGTCGCGCGGGCCGCCGGCGACCTTCCGTTTCTCACCAAACTGGGACAACTGCACAAATCCACCCTGCCGCTGGTCGCCGCGGCGCTAGCCGAGATGGTGGACTTCGCAAACGTCGCGACGCCGCTGCTCGTGGGGGCGGCGAACCTCACCTACGCGGCGGCGGCCGTGTTTCGCGCCGACCCCAATTCGCTCGTCTTGCCCAAGCGCACCGCGCGGCTGATCGAATATCAGGATCTGACGGCCGAGAATTTCGTCATGGCGCTGCTGGCCTCGGCTGCGATGCCGGGGTTATTCAGCCCGATCGAGCTGGCATTTGACGGCAAACGATCGGTCTACGCCGACGGCAGCCTCGTTCACGCGTCGCCGCTCGGCATTGCGGTCGACAATGGGGCGACCGAGGTGACGGTGGTTTTCGTCGATCAGGAATTCGATCCGCGCGGCGCGACCGCCGCCCAAAACGTCGCGCAGCAGGCGTACAATATCGCGACCCTCTGGCAGCAGCGGTTGCTCGAATACGAGCTGCGCCTCGCTCAAGCCACCAACGAACTCGTCCGGCTGGGCGGGGCGTCCGGCAAACGGCAGATCAGCATTCGATACGTCCGCTCGTCGGTGGCGATCGACGCCGACCTGCTCGCCTTCGACGACGCCCCGGTTCTCGCCGCACTGTTTGCACGCGGCCTTGCCGACGGCGCTGCGGGAACGCGGGAAAAACTTCCCGACACGCAGCAGCGCCCTTCGAAAAGTTTCTGGACCTCGCTGCGCCGCCGGTTCGCGCCCTGATGCTCGACGAACGCGTCATTCTGTGGCTGTTCGGCTTGGCGCTGGGCGGCGCGATCGCGGTTGGGGTTGGGAAAGCCACGATCCCCGAGCACGGGGCGCGCAAAGTCGTTCCGATACTGTGTGCCGGTGCGGTCGCGCTGGGGCTGCTCTTGGGATGGGCGATCAACGCCTATCTCGACTACGTCGGAGCCTCGGCCACCCTGCGCCTCTAGAGCGCCGTCTCGCCGCTACGGGTGCGCCGGTTGAGGCTCGCGGACGGGTTCGACGACCCCTCGCCGGGTCGCGCGGGTGTGCGATAAGCGCTCGTCGCTGGGCGCGAGCCAGACGTACATGTTGGGAATCAGCACCAGCGTCAAGACCAGCGAGCTGAGGACGCCGCCGATGACGACGATGCCCAAGCTCGAGCGCGACGCCGAGCCCGCATCGAACGCCAACGCCAACGGAAGGTTCCCCGCGACCACCGAGAAGCTCGTCATGATGATCGGCCGGAATCGCGTAAACGCGCTTTCCTTGATCGCGTCGAGCTTGCTGCGTCCGCGCTCGCGCAGCGTATTGGCATAGTCGACTAAAAGAATTCCATTCTTGGTCGCAATGCCGATCAAGAGGATCGTTCCGATGAGCGAGAACAGGTTGAGCGTTTTGTGCGTCAGCACGAGCGCGCCCAGCGCGCCGATCGCCGCTACCGGTACGGAAAAGATGATGATGAAGGGTGAAATGTAGCTGTTATACAGCGCGACCATCAGCAAGAAAACCAGGATGATCGAGAGGATCATGGACGCGCCGATTCCGATCAGCGCCTGATGCATGAAGTCCTGCTGGCCCAGCGGGGCCGGGCGAACCACGATGCTGGGCGGCAGATGCAGCGAGTGCAGCGCCTTGATCAGCCGGTTCTCGACCACCGACAGCGACGAACTCGCGGCGACGTTGGCGTCCACGTGAATCACCGTTCGCCGGTCGGTCCGGGTGATCAACGGAGCCGTGGGAGTAGACGAAAACGTCGCGATGTCGCCGAGGTGGACGATCGCGCCGTTGGCGGTGCGCAGCGGCAGGTTTCGCAACGTCTCCAGGCTCGTCTGATCCTGCGAAGGATAGATGATCTGCACCTGTTCGAGTCCCGCGGTCGTCTCGAACTGGGTCGCGACGTCGCCGCCGAACGCGGCTCCGGCCGCCAGCGCCGCCTGACCGACGTCGACCCCCAACGCCTGCGCCTTCTCGCGGTCGAAATTGACCGAAATCTCGGGCGCGAGTTGGGTCCCGCTGCTGTTGACGCTGGTCGCACCGCGCGTCTTCTCGAGCAACGCCAAGACTTGCTGGGCTTGCGGCGTCGGGTCGCCGCCGGTTAGATCCGAGACGAGAAAGTCGATCGGCTGTTTGTTTCCGCCGCTGGTACCGGTCGATGGAACGACCGACGCAACCACATTGTTCGGGAAGCCGTTGCGGACGAGGTCTTCGTAGCGGTGCACCCACCAGCTCGTCGAGTGCTTGCGGTCGTCGACCAAGAAGATGTGGATCTGACCGACGTTGCTCTGGGTCACGTTGCCGCCGAACGACGCGGCATACGCGCCGGCCAGCGTCGTCTCGTGAAAGATGTCGGTCTGCTTGTCGACTTCGCGCTCGAACTTGTAGACGCCCGCGCGAACGGTCGCCACCGGCGTGCCGATCGGGTAGGTGACTTGGATGTAAATCTCGCCACGGTCGGAAGCGGGCACGAACTCCTCGCCGACCACCCCCAACGGCACCAGCGCCATCGCGAGCACGAAGGTCCCCGCGCAAAACAGCGCAACGATGTTGCCGTGGGTCAGCGCCCAGGGCAGCGCGCGCTGCGAATACCACGCCCTCAAACCGTCGAACGCTTCGCCGAACCATACGACGGGTTTGGGCGGATTCCAGTGCGAGCGCAAAGCCCACAATCCGGCCAGGGTCGGCGTGATGGTGAACGAGACGAACAGCGAAGTCAGCGTGGAGATCACGACCACGATCGCAAATTCCGCAAGAAAACGGCCGACCTGCCCCTGAATGAACGCGATCGGAAAGAACACGACGACGTCGACCAGCGTGATTACGACCGCCGCCGCGCCGATTTCTTGCCGGCCTTCGACGGCCGCGTCCTCCGGCGTTTGTTTGAGTTCGGTAAAGTGGCGCTCGATGTTCTCCAGAACGACGGTCGAATCGTCGACCAAAATGCCGATCACCAGTGACATCCCCAGCAGCGAAATCGTGTCGATCGTCAGACCCATCACGCGCATGACCGTGATCGCGATCGCCAGGGACGTCGGAATCGAGACGCAGACGACGATCGCACTGCGCCACGAACGCAGAAAGAACACCATCGCGATGCCGGTGAGCAGGATCGCCTCCATCAGCGTTCGGACGACGATGTCGATCTGCTGCTCGGTAAAGCGCGACTGCACGTTGACGATCTTGAAGTCGATGTCCGGATACTGCCGCCGAATTCCGGGGAGCGCTTTCAAGACGGCGTTCGACGAATCGACTTCGCTGGCGTTGGCCGCCTTCTGAATGGACAGGAAGAGGCCCGGCCGGCCGCTGATTTGGGCGAACTGCTGACGCGGTTCGTAGCCGGCCGTGACTTTCGCGATGTCGCCGATGCGGACGACTTGGTTACTCGACGTCCATGGATTGACGGCGCCCGGAAGGTTCGTTAACCCGCCCGCGTAGCTGGCAATCTGTCCGGCGGTGAGCGCCGACGACGAACCCGGCGAGCTGGCCGGAATGATCGCGAGACTCTCGATCTCACGCACGTTGCGGATGTCGCCGCGCACGTCGATCGTCGTTTGCCGGTTGGACTCGTAAGCGTAGCCGCCCGGGACCCGCTGGTTGTCGTTCTGGACGGTGTTCATCACGTCGCTGATCGTCAAGCCGGCCGCCGCCAGTTTGTTGGGATCGACTTCGATTTCGTAGGCCGGCGTTACGACGCCGCCGACGTTGGCGAAGGAAATACCGGGAACTTGCTCGACCTCGGGGGCGATGACGTTCTGGGCATAGAGCGAGAGCGCCGCCAGCGACAGTTTGTTCGAGTAGAGTGCGAGCGTCACGACGACCGACTGCGCCGGGTCGCGAATGCCGACCGTCGGCGCCGTCATGTTCGAGGGCAGCTGCTTTTCGGCCGACTGCAGCGCTTTCTGCGTGAGCGCCAAATCGGTGGCTTGGTCGGACGACAGCAGAAACACGGCGGTGATCGCCGCCTGCCCTTGCTGCACGACCGCATTGGTCGTCTGCATGTCGGGCGTTCCCGCCAACGCCTGTTCGATCGGCTGGACGACGTCGTCGCGCATTTCGGTGACCGACGCGCCATTGTACTGGGCCTGAATCGTAATCGTCGGCTGGGTGACGTCCGGGAAATATTCTTTGACGATCGTGACGGTGGAGACGATCCCGGCAAAGAGCATCAAGGCGACCAGCACGAACACCAGCGTCGGCCGCTTGATGAAGAGCCGCGTCAAACTCACTGGCGGTACGAGACCTTCTCGCCGTCACCGACGCTGCTTTGACCGTTGCTGACGATCCGCGTGCCCGAGGGGATTCCCGCGATGACCGACGTCAGGCCGTCGCTGCCGACCTCCGAGACCTTCACCGTCTTGACGGTGCCGTCTAATCCGACGGTCAAGAGCGTGTCGTGATTGTCGTCGATAAAGGCGGTCTCGGGCACGCGCACGCCGCGGAGGACGGGCAGCGCGACGCGGCCCTGGACCGCCGTCCCGGAGCGCAGCCGGTGGCCCGGGTTCTGGAGCAGTACTTTAACGATGAAATCCGTCGAGCCGGGGACGACTTGGTTCAGCACGCCGACGACCGCGCCCGACAGATGCGTCGCGTGAACGTCGGAGGCGACGACCGTGGCCGGCGCGCCGGGCTTGATGTCGGCGACTTGCGCCGAGGAGCCGTGCAGGACCGCATACACCGGATCGGTTTGTTGGATCGTAAAAATCTGGCGGTTTCCGGGATACTCTCCCGGATTGATGTTCCGGTTCACCACGACGCCGTCGATCGGCGAATAAATCGTCGCCTTGGCGATCGAAACTTGGACTTGGCGAGCCTGCGCGATCGCGACGTCTTCCTGCGCCTGCGACTGCTGCACGGCCGCGGCTTGCAGCCCCGACCCTGAAAGACTGCCGTTGGCTTGGACGTTCGAGCGCGCCCCCGCGAGCGTCGCCTCGGCCGCATCGAGCGCGTGCTCGTCGTTGCGCACGGTCGTCGACTGCTGGTCGACGGACTGCTGGGAGACGTAGCCCTGCTTCAAAAGGTTGGTGTCGCGATCGAGGTTCTGGCGATCGTTGGTGAGGGTCTGCTGCGCTTGCCCGACCGCGGCCTGGTCGGATTTTAGCGCGTCGACTCCCTGCGCGATCGTCAGCGACCCTTGAAAAACGGCGTGGCTCGTATTGGCCCGATTGCTATCGGCGGTGGCCGTGTCGGACTGGAGTTGAGCCTGCAAGTCGGCCGTATCGAGTTGCGCGAGCACCTGTCCCTTGCGCACGACGTCGCCCTCTTGCACGTTGACCGCGTCGGCCGGCTCGACCAGCGAGCTCTGGATCGCCACGTTTTCGTACGGTGCGATGATCCCGGCCAGCGATTGCGAAGGGGCGATCGTTCCGAATGCGGCAACGGTCGTACCGACGAAGGGCGGAGGCGGCGGGGGCGGCTGATGGCGGCCGCAGCCGGCCGCGACCAGGATTGCCGACGCCACGCAGAAGAGTCGCGATGGAACTTTGAGGCTCATGGATTGAGACGATTCTAACGTACCGATTGGTTGTAAGTCCTGGAGTGAGTCTGAGAATGAACGAGTCCGGCAGCCAAGCAGCAGAGCGCCCGCGCGTTCTGGTCGTCGACGACGAGCGCGACCTGCGCGAACTGCTGGAGTACGGGCTCACGCACGCGGGCTTCGCGGTGGCCGGGGCGGCCGACGGCGCAGCCGCAATGGAGCTGCTGGAAACCTGGTCGCCCGACGCTATCGTGCTCGACGTGATGCTGCCGGGCGGCGACGGATTCGCGCTCTTGCCGGAAATTCGGCAGTTGACCACCGCGCCGGTCGTGATGCTGACGGCGCGCACCGAAATTTCCGAAAAGGTAGCCGGCCTTTCGGCCGGCGCCGACGACTACGTCGGCAAACCGTTCGACTTAGAAGAGTTGATCGCCCGGCTGCGCACGCTGTTAAGGCGCCCGCAAATCGAACGGCGCGCGACCCTCACCTACGCCGACCTCAGTATCGACGCCCCCAGCCGCACCGTCACGCGCGGTAACCGGCGCGTCGAACTCTCCGCCCGCGAGTTCGATCTGCTGCGCGTCTTTGCCGAACATGCGGAGCGCGTGCTGACCCGATCGGAACTCCTCGACTTCGTGTGGGGCGTCGATCGCGACGTCGTTCCGAACACGGTCGAAACGTACGTCTCGTTTCTGCGCGCGAAAATCGACAGCGGAGAGAGCGTGAAGCTGATTCATACGCTGCGCGGGGTCGGCTATTGCTTGCGGGCGGGGCCGCCTCCGTGACGCGGCTTGCCCGCCGCCTGCACGCGCTGCTGGCCATCGAAACGTCGCTGATTCTCGCGGGCGCGCTCGCGCTCGGCGGTCTGTTCGCGTTCGGTTTCTACATTCGCAGCCTTTCCAACGAGCTGCAGGGCACGCGCACGCAATTGACGGCCGCGCTCGCGCAAATGCCCTTCGACAACGCGCGCGCCGCCGGCACGTTTGCGGCGTCGCGGCTCCTGCAGTGGGGCACCGAGCTGGTATTCTTAGACGCCGACTCGCGCGTGACGGTCTTTCGGTCGCATCGTGCCGACGCGGCTCCCACGACCGACGTTCGCCCGCGCGGCGATCTTTCGGGCGATCCGGAAGCGCCGGGAGCGATCGGCCGGAGCATCCTCGGCCTAGCGACGGCCTTCGGCCTCGAGCCGCTGCACGCGCACGCCGGGAATCTGTACGTGATCGTCAAGGCCAACGACGCCGTGCTGGTCGCGTCCGTGCGTTCGTTCCTCGTTCCGCTTGCGGTTGCCATCGGAATCGCCATCGCCCTGGGAATCCTGATTTCCGGCGCGCTCGCGCGGCAGGCGCTGCGGCCGCTCGACGACGTGACCGCCGCGCTCGCGCGGTTCGCTGCCGGCGACTTGACGCCGCACCCGATCGCCGCCGATCATCGCCACGAACTGGCCGCGCTCGCGACCGCCTATAACGGTGCGATTGCCCAAATGGAAAACGCGTTTACGCAACGCGATCGAGCCAACGCCTCGATGCGCCAGTTCATCGCCGACGCCGGCCATCAACTGCGTACCCCGCTCACGGTCGTTCGCGGGTTCATCGCCGTGCTGCGCGGCCACCAGCCGGAAACGGAATCGGATCGCGAACACATTCTCGACACGATGAACCGGCAGAGCCAAATCATGAGCGCGCTGATTCACAAGCTCATCCTGCTCGAACGTTGGGAAGTTGCGGATTCCACCGCCGATCCCGAGCCGATCGACGTCGGGATCCTCGTCGCCGACTTCGCGACCGCGATCGCCGACGCCCACCCGCACCGCGGCGTCACGATCGAAGCCGAGAACGGAATCCTGTGCGGCGTAGATCCGATCGAACTCGGATACGTCGTCAACAACTTGCTCGACAACGCGCTGCGATACGCGAACGGCCGCATCGCGGTCGTCGTTCGCAGCGACGACGGCTTTGCCGTGGTCGAAGTCGGCGACGAAGGCCCCGGGATTGCCGCCTCCGATGCCGTGCACGTCTTCGATCGCTTCTATCGCGCGCGGCGCGACGTAGAAGGCTCCGGCCTCGGCTTAGCGATCGCCAAAGCCGCGGTGGAGCGCGCCCGCGGGACGATCGCCCTTGAAACGGCGCCGGGCAGCGGCTCCCGTTTTATCGTCCGCCTCCCTCGCTGCTAGCTCCCGAGAAGGGAGAACGTCGCCGGGTTCTCAAACCTGCGCGCGATGCATACGAGCGAACTCGACGTCGTTGGCGTCGGCAACGCGATCGTCGACGTCATCGCCTCGGCCGACGACGACTTTCTGATCCAACACGGCATCGTGAAGGGTGCGATGACGCTGATCGACGAGAACCGGGCCGAACGACTCTACGCGGCGATGGGCGCCGCGGTCATCGCCTCGGGCGGTTCTGCCGCCAACACGATCGCCGGCATCGCCTCGCTGGGCGGTTCGACGGGGTTCATCGGGAAAGTGCGCGACGACGAACTCGGCCACGCCTTCCGCCACGACATCGCCGCTGCCGGAACGCTCTTTCCCACGGTCGCGGCATCCGACGGGCCTTCGACCGCCACGTGTCTCGTGCTGGTCACCCCCGACTCGCAGCGCACGCTGAATACCTACCTTGGAGCGTGCGTCAATCTCGCCGTTGCCGACATCGACGCGGATCTGATCGGCCGCGCGCAAATCACGTATCTGGAGGGCTACCTCTACGACGCGCCGTCGGCCCAGCGAGCGTTTCACGAAGCCGCCGAAATCGCCCACGCCGCCGGGAAAAAAGTTGCGCTGACGCTGTCGGATCCGTTTTGCGTGAACCGCCACCGCGACGCCTTTCTCGAGCTCGTCGGACGTCACGTCGACGTGCTGTTCGCCAATCAAGCGGAGATCGAGGCACTCTTTGAAACGCCGCGCCTCGACGAAGCGATCGCGCGTCTGCACGGCCTCACCGAGATCGCCGCGATTACGCGCGGTCCCGCGGGCTCGATCGTTCTGGAGGACGCCGGCCCCATCGAGATCGGCGCGACGCCGGTGCCGAAGGTGGTCGACACGACGGGCGCCGGCGATCTGTACGCCGCCGGCTTTCTCTTTGGTCTTAGCCACGGCAAACCGCTGCTTGAATGCGGACGGCTCGGCAGCCTCGCGGCCGCCGAAGTCATCTCCCATTTCGGGGCGCGGCCGCAGTCGGACTTACGGCTGCTCGTAGGCGCGCAATAGCGCGGCAATATCGAACTTGGTCATCCCAAGCATCGCCTGCATCACGCGGTTCGTCTTCTCGTCGTCCTCGTCGGACATCAGTTCGCCGAAGACGCTTGGCACGATGTTCCAAGAGACGCCGAACCGGTCTTTGAGCCAGCCGCAGACGCTCGGCTCGCCGCCTTCCGAAAGGCGATCCCAAAGGCGATCGATCTCTTCCTGGGTTTCGCAGTCGACGTAAAAGGCCGACTGGTACTGCGCCTCGCTCCCGCCGTTGAGCGCCATGAACTCAACCCCGTCGAGTTC
>DASXDV010000129.1:0-4890 GCA_036490465.1 Candidatus Tumulicola sp.
TCGATCATCAAGACCGGCGGGTTTCCGAGTTTCGGGGGAGCCATCTTGAGCCCGAACCGTTTTGCCTGCTGCTGAATCCACGCAATCGTCGTAACCGAATCTTCGCGCGGGAACGGGGTGACGATCTTCGTCGAGGTGAGCGGGAAGGCCAACGATCGGCAGGTGAACGTCGTGGTATTGTCTTCGAGGACCGCCGAGTACATATCTACGCAGCCACGAAAGCGCAGATAGAGCCCGTCCAGGCTCTTTTGGTTCACGCCGGCGAGGTTGGTGGGGTAGCCGGCCCAAATCTCCGCCACGACCGGCTGACCGGCGTTTCCCGCTTCGTCCGAACGTTGAATGCTAACGGTCCAGTCGGGGTAGAGGCTTGCGAGCCCACCGCCCGTGACGCCGGCGAAGTTCGCCTTGCCGTCGATCGGCAGAACGATCGTCGCTTCGTCTGTCGCACCGTGCGCGTTCTGCGAGTAGACATACGACTCACCGAAATAGGTGTTACCGTCGATCTTGATGAGGAAACGCGGGCTTTGGTGCTGGAAGATCGGCTTCCAAACGACCGGATTGAGCGGCGCCTGATACCCGGGCTGTGGCATTGCCGTCACTGTGAACGCTCCTCGCTGCCTGGGTGCCGGCGACGGTGCTCTTGCAGCGATTCGCACGTATCGCCGATGACGGATGGCAAGCTCCGGCTCGTCTCGTGAAACTGCGGCCGAAAATCCTCCGACCACAGCTCGAGTTCCGAGCCATCGCTGAACTGCAAAACGAGCTTCTGCTTGGGCACGTCGTTAGAGGCGTCACGTTCTTCGATCGTCGCCATACGCGCGATCGTCCGCCCGTGCGCTTGGCACAGCGCCATCTCCGCAGCCGTAAAATCTATCATGGTCCGATTACCTTTCGCCTCAACGCTGCGGGTGTGAGAATATGTAAGAAAACACGGCCGCTACCGCGCCGTGCTGAAACCCGTGTCATACCCGACGACCATCCGGGGCTGCTCCAGCGATGCTTGCAGACTGGTAATTGCGAGCGACGTCGCGTCAACCATATCGTCATGCTTTCCGACCGGGAAACGGCAGAACTCGGCGATGTAGTCCTCAATCCAGTTCACAGCGCCCAAACGCGCCCGCTCCGGCAAACGCACCCTGCGCGCTTCGAAGAGTGCCGAAATGGCCTCTGCCCGAGCGATCTTCGAGCCCCGGGGCGGCACGCCAACGATCGGCAGGCGAGTCAACCGTTTTAGTTCTTGAATCAGGGGCGTTCCCGACGATGCGTCTTCGACGTAGACGATGCGCGGCCGATGCCGCTCGTACGTCTCAACCGTGCGGCGAACCAGATCCGCGAATTCCAGCCGCTCCCGAACGACGTCCACGATGAAATAGTCCCTGCCATCGGTCGCGACCGTAACGAGAGCCGAACAGTCGTTTGCGACGCCCGTCTTGGCCGCCGCATCGAGGCCAGTCACGACGAGCAGCGGTATTGACTCCTCGACTCGCTCGTAAATGTTGCGGTTGACGAGTCCCATGCGCGAGTACGTCTGCCGCGTGTGCTTCGGCAATTCAGCGTAACGGTTCTCGAACCAGCCCTTTTTGAATATCGCGCCGCCGGCCGGCACCGGTGACTGCTGGAACTGCGCCGAGAACGCTGCCGATCCCATCGCAATACGCCGGCTCTCGATTTCTGTGAGCGACATATGCTGCGGCCACAGTGCAGCCCCGATCGGGCGCCCTAGCGGATCGTCCTCACTGTCGCAGATCGCCGGCAAGCGCAGCACTGTCCATTTGTTCGCTTCTTCGCTTGCGAGAATACGTCCAGCCAGGTCGTCGTCGTTGAACCTGGCGCTCACTAGAACGACAACCGCGCCGCCGTTAAGCCGTGGCGTGACCGTTTCGCGATACCACTGCCACGCTGACTCGCGGTCCACCTCGGAACTCGCCGTTGCGTGCGGGTCATCGATTACCAGCGCGTCCGCCCCATGCCCCGTGATACCGCCGCCGGTGCCGATCGCACGACACCCGCCGCCTTGCGTCACGTTCCAGCGCGAGATGGCCTTGGAGTCCGCCGATAGTTGCACGTCAGGAAACGGCCAAAGCGCGCTTTCGACCATGCCCTTCGCAATTCGGCTGTTCCGTTCGGCCAGATCCGCAGCATAGCTCGCTAGCACAACCTCTTTCGCTGGATTGCGACCGCAGAAATAGCTCGGAAACACCATGCTGCAGAGCACTGATTTGCCGTGGCGAACGCTAACCGCTACCAAAAGCCTCGTAATCTCGCCCCGTTCGAGCCGTTCGAGGTAGTTGGCCATCAAACGAACATGCGGCGGCGCCTTGAAGCCGGGAAAGCAACGCAATCCGAAGTCGATCAGGTTGCGACGTGCAAGCTCCGTCTTCGCACCTTCCGCGATCGCCGCAAGATCGGCTTCAGTCAGCGTCCGACGTTCGGTTTCCATCGAAACTCCTAAGAAAAAAAGAGAGACGGCCAGCCGGAGCCAGCCGCCTCGTTCCACTCACACGCGAGGAACGTGCGCGAGTCCCCCGAGAGGCACGAGGCGCTCCCGAGGAAAGTTGTGTCGTTACTCCCGTGCCGCGTCGGCCTTGGAGCCGTCACGCGCCAACCGCCGCCGATACGCGTTCGCGACGCCAACGCAGTCGACGCGCGCCCGAACTGAATCCACAGAACGGCCGACAATCTCACCGTAGCAACCCTCCCAGAGGTTCACATAGCGGATTAACGGACCCACCGGCTCGATCTCGACGGTGATGTACTTGTTACCAGCCTTGCGAGCTGCGAGCGCGCGTGCTGCGACGTCCGGGAGATCGACATCACCGACAAGGCTCATGCCGGCGTTCGATGCTGCACGCGGCTCATCACGCGCTGACTGGCGCGCCCGTCCATGCCCTGGCGATCGCGATACTTCAGCGCCTCGCGTTGCATCGCGAGCCCGCGCTTCGCTTCGGGCAGCTTGGCGATCTGCCGTGCGACACGCTCGGGTACGAAGTGTTCGGGATTTTCCAGGCGGTGACGCCCGATCGTAGCGGTGAGAAGTTGCGCGTTGCCCGCGAGTTCGTCGACGCTGACACCGGCGCGCTTCGCCAGGTCATCCCGCAGGGTACGCGGCCAGCCGCCGGCCGTGAGCGCGGCGTAATCGACGTCGTTTTCGTTCTTGGTTGTATGAGTTGGTTCGTTTCCGCGCCTGTGGCGCCGGTCGTTAGCTAGGGATGGTCGGGCAGATCCGACCTCGGACTGCCGAACCGGGTAACAATTGTCGTGGCGCTCGTGGCGCCGGGTCGATCGCTCTTCGGGGGCGCGGGAAAGAACGTGCCCTCCGTCTCGAGTCGGAACGACGTACCATCCGCGAACGCCAGATCGACATACTCGCCCGGCTCTCCGTCATCGCAATCGCCGAAGGTGAGGTCCGCGATCGTCTTGCCGATGAGGGCCTCGCGTAGCTGGCCATAGACCGTGGCCATACCGCCGCTGGAAGTCGCCGGTCCGCTGAAATGCAGCGGCCTACCCTGGTTATCAGGCATCTCTTGGTCCTTTCCGCGCCACGCCGGCGCGCGATGTTTGTATCCCTTAATTCTCAAGGCAATGGCCCAGCGCGCAACCGCTGCTTCCGTGAGGAAAGCATCCCGACGAGCAACATATTCGGACTCCGGTAACTTGTGACCGATTGGTCGCAAGTCTGCGTTAATCTGCGCGGCATCAATCGGCCCTTCTGCGCCGCGTGGGCGCGGTTGTCCGGAGGTGGCGTGAAAAATCTATGCGTTCCCGGTCGTTCCTGGCTCGTCTACGAGCGCTTCCGGCCCGACGAGTGCCAGAGGTCGAACGACCGCATCGATCGCGTCAGAAGGCGCGGAAACGGCCGCTTCAGGTTCTGCCGCTAATCCTCGATTAGCGGTAACGTGTCCACTCGCCAACGCGCGCAGCTCATCTTCGCTCAAGTTCGCCCAAACCGCGAGCGATTGCCGGCGCGCATCGACGTTGATCGTGGCGCCGTCTGTGAGCATTCCGGCGACCCGCATTAGCAACGACAGGCCGTCTCGAGCCTCACGCAATGCCGCCAATGCCGTTCGACGATCGTCTGCCTTCTTCGCATGCTCCAGCAGGCCGAGAGCCTCATCCACCAGTCGCGCAGTCGTCAAAACCAGCGATTTCGGATCGTCAGAATCGAACCGAACCGAACCGGGCGCTTCCACGGGCGGGCTCTCTTTGGCAGACGTTTCGGCTGGTTTGCGACTTGATACGATGGCAAGACACTTGCTTCGGTGCCTTTGAGCCGAGGACTCGGTTACGCCGAAGCGGCCCGAGATTTCAGATTTCGAACTCCCCCGAACGATGGCCTTATTGATTTCCGCGGATTGGGGGTGATTGCAGAGGACGCACGCTCTAGGCAACTGACACCTCGGGCGTTCGGCGCTTGCCACGTTTCGGGATCGGCTTGATCGTCCAAGGCCGCAGATGTTCGGGCGCCGGCCGGGCAATGAGCGGTCGGGCGCGTTCGGTGGCGGGCTCGGCCAGTGCGGCGCGGATTCTTTCGGCGGCGATCGGGTCGAGTTCGTAGGTTGGATTTCGCATTCGTGGCTCTCTTAGAAATAATTCACAGCCAGTAGATATGGCCGTGAGGATAGCGTCTAACTTGGTCTTCGTCTTCTCGGTAACTTGCGCGCCGAGCGCTAGCGAGGACGCGGTAGACGGTAGTCTACCGGACAAGGTTCCTAGTAAGTGGTTCAGTAAGCGGTTCTGCGCGGCAGACGACCTTCCAGTCTTAGGTCATTGGTCTTCCGGTCTTGGTGTCAGCCGTCTTCCGGTCTTGCGGCAACCGTCTTCCGGTCTTAAAGCGGCAGACGACCTTCCAGTCTTTACTCCTTGGACTCGAGCGAAGTTGGAAAGTAGTCC
>DASXDV010000165.1:0-6137 GCA_036490465.1 Candidatus Tumulicola sp.
CCGGTGTTATCGTTCACCAACACGCCGACGCGATAGCCGCCCAACGTTGCCGGAAGCACCCGCGACGCCGAACCGATCCCGGCCCGAAAACCGAACGCATTCATCGAGGTCCCGGCGCCCACGCTGCCCCGCGCGAACTGCCCCGGGGCCGCCGAATCGAGCAGCTTAACGACGTCCTCGGGCATGACCGCGCGAGCCTGGATGTCGTTGAGGAAGCCGTCGTCGCACTCGCCGACCACCGGTAGCGGAACGTCGTCGCCGCGGCCCACCGCCGGATGATGCTCGATGACCCAGTTCACCACGCCGTCGGCGGCGCGCCCGACGTCGAGCGTATCGGTAAGGACGACCGGTTCCTCGAGATAACCCGACTCCTGGATCCAATGCGTTCCGGTCATCTCGCCGTTGCCGTTAAAGGCCAGAAAAGCCGCCGCAACCTTGCGATCCCACGGATTGGCATTGGGCATCACGGCAGTGGCTCCGGTCCGGATATCGGCGCCCTCGATTTTGGTAACGTGACCGACGCGAACCCCGGCGACGTCGGTGATGCCGTCGAGCGGGCCGCTGGGAAATAGTCCAAAATGGAAGGGCAGCACGGCGGCTGCGGGCAGGGGCAAGGCAAGCGACGCGGCCAGCGCCAGCGCACCAAGCGACGCGAATCTGGGCATGGCGCTTGCTTCGAACTCCCCCGCCGAACGCGCCTGCAGGCTCGCCTACTCCGCGTGGGAAAACCCTCTACCGAGCCAAACCCTTACTCGGTAGAGAGGATTACGACCATTCTTACCGTTCCCGAGAAACTGAAAGTCGCCAAGCTTTGGGAGAATCTCTCGGCTCCCGACTTAGCGGAGCACGCGCTCCGGCGCTTCGAAGCCGCCCTCGGTCCCAGCGGCCAAGTCATCGTCGATACGCGGCCGCATACGGGACGCTCCCCGAAGGATAAGTTCTTCGTGCGGGAGCCCTCGAGCGAGCAATACATCGATTGGGGCGACACGAACCAGGCTATCGATCCCGCGCGATTCGACGCGCTCTGGGAACGGGTCCAAGCGTACCTCTGCGAGCGGGAAGCCTACGCCCTCGACTGCTACATCGGGGCGGACGAGAACTATCGTCTGCCGATCCGGGTTTACAGCGAGTTCGCCTGGCACTCGCTGTTCGCCCATCATCTCTTCATCACGCCCGAGAATCCCGACCCCAACTTCGTGCCCGAATTCACGGTCGTCGACGTTGCGGAATTTCAGGCCGATCCGCAACGCGACGGCACGCGGACGTCGACCTTCGTGCTGGTCAATTTTGCCAAACGCATGATCCTGATCGGGGGCACCCGCTATGCGGGCGAGATCAAGAAGTCGGTCTTCACCGTCATGAACTATCTCCTTCCGCTGCGCGATACGCTGCCGATGCACTGCTCGGCCAATGCCGGCGCGGACGGCGACGTTGCGATCTTTTTCGGACTATCGGGAACCGGCAAGACGACCCTCTCGTCCGACCCGCACCGGCCGCTGATCGGCGACGACGAGCACGGATGGTCGGCCGACGGCGTCTTTAATTTCGAAGGCGGCTGCTACGCAAAGGTGATTCGCCTCTCGCAGGCCGCCGAGCCCGAAATTTGGGCGGCGACGAACCGGTTTTCCACGGTGCTCGAAAACGTCGACTTCGATGAGCGCACCCGCGCCCTCGATGTGGATTCGGAAAAGAAAACGGAAAACACGCGAGCGGCCTATTCGCTCGACTTCATTCCCAACATCGTCCCCGGAAGCCGCGGGGGGCATCCCAAGACGATCGTCATGCTGACGGCGGACGCGTTCGGCGTTCTGCCGCCGATCGCCAAGCTCTCGCGCGAGCAAGCGATGTATCACTTTCTGTCCGGATACACGGCCAAGGTCGCCGGAACCGAACGCGGCATCACCGAGCCTCAGGCGACGTTTTCGACCTGCTTCGGCGCGCCTTTCATGGTCCACCATCCGACGACGTACGCCAAGCTCCTCGGACAGCGCATCGACGCGCACGACGTCGAGTGCTGGCTCGTCAACACGGGGTGGACGGGGGGCCCGTACGGCGTCGGCAAGCGGATGTCCATCGCGCACACTCGCGCGTTGGTCAATGCCGCGATCGAGGGCCGAATCGCGCCCGAATTCGTTACGGAGCCGTTCTTCGGTCTACGAATTCCCAAACACGTTCCCGGCGTGCCCGACGAAGTGCTCGATCCGCGCCAAGTGTGGTCCGACCCGGCCGCATACGACGCTCAGGCAAAAAAACTCGCGACCCTCTTTAGCGAGAACTTCAAGCGATTCGAAGCCCAAGCGTCGGATGCCGTGAAGGCGATCGCCATCAAGCCCTGACCTTGCCGACTTTTGCCGGGTTCGATCACGTCGACTGCCGGGTGATCTCGCTGGAAGCGGTCGAGTCGTTTTACGATGCGCTCATGCCGGAGCTCGGCCTGCCGCGCAAGCGCTTCTCCTACGTCGACGACGCCGGCGAATGGCACGAAGCTTCGGCGGAGCACACATACAACGCGATCGAATTCTTCGAAGAGGCGCACGCGGATCGAGCTTCCTGCTTCGTCGGCTTCATCCAGCGCGCCGACCACGTTGCGGGATTGACGCGAATCGCGTTTCGCGTCGACCTGGGACGAATGATGGAACTCGAACCCCTTCTGCGGCGGATCGGCGCGCGCAACGTGGAGCACTCCGCAGATCTCGAGACGTATCCGGCGATCTTTTTCGAGGATCCCTGCGGAACGAAGCTGGAGATCGTGGCGCGCGCCCCACAGGCCCTCGAGCTAGCCGGCTGACCCGTCGAGGGCGGGGAGCGTTCCTAATGTCCCGTTCAGGCGCCCCTGCGGGCCGCTTTAGTATCATAGGGCCATGAAACTTGCCATGACGGCCGCCTTGCTCGCGGCTCTTTGCTTGCCGATTTCCGTGTCGGCACAGGTCTACCAGCAACCGGTTCCGCAGGCACAGGGGCAGCACGGCTCCCCCGGAGAGCATGCTTCCAAGCGCTGGATGAAACGGCTCTCGGCGGTCGGGCTCTCCGGCCAGCAACAGCAGCAGGTCCAGAATCTGCTCGGACAGTACGCGCAGCAACACCCGGCCGGCAGTCCGCGCGACCCGCAGGCAGCTCACGCGCTGCGCGACCAAATCTACGGGATTCTGAGTCCGGCCCAACAGACGCAACTCCGGGCCGCAATGCAGGCTCAACGCGCCGCCCGCATGGCTCGCCGCCAGCAAACGCAGCCTCCGCCGGCGCAACCACCGACGCGCTAACCCGCTCGATCTCCTCGCTCCTCCACCACCGCACTGCGCCTTCTAAAACGAAGGCGCAGTTTTGCGTGCGGCACGCGCCGAAGATTTCCGCGTGACGCTTCGTTCGATCGCCTGGGTTCTCAGCGGACTCGCGGCGCTGCTGCCGGCCGCGTTTGCAGCCCCCGCGCGGGCGGCGTGCTCGGCGCATCCGTCCGAACGAGGCGCACCCGGCGCGCGGCCGTCCGCTCCGGCCGGCCTAACGGTACCGGCCGAGTTCACGATCCGATCGATCGCGCAAGTGCCGCACGCCCGCGAGTTAGCGGCGCTTCCCGACGGCGACTTGCTCGTCGGCACGCAAAGCCGCGACGTCTATCTCGTCCCCAACGTGGAAAATGCCGTCGCGGGACGTCCGCAGGTTTACGCGACTTTACCCGACGACCTCGCGGCCGGCGTGGCGTTCTCGGCCGCTCGCTGCGAAGTCTTCATCGCCACCGAACACGGGGTGTACGCAACTCCCTACGCCGGCGGGCAGCGCACGGCGACACCGACGAAGATCGCAAACGTTCGGACGGGACCGGTGGCGCCCAATAGCGACGGCGACGTTCACTCGACGACCTCGGTCGCGTTTTCCGACAAAACCGGGACGCTCTACGTCAGCGTCGGATCGTCGTGCAACGCGTGCACCGAGGTCGACCCGACGCGCGCCGCGATCTTTCAAATGAGCGCGGCCGGCACCGGCATAGTCAAACGCGCAACGCGGATTCGCAATGCGATCGCGCTGGCGATCGATCCGGTCGACGCAACGCTCTGGGCCGGCGACGCCGGCCAGGACAATCTGACCTTCGGACACCCCTTCGAGTTTCTCGACGCCGTGACCGCACGCTCGGCGCCCGCCGACTACGGATGGCCGGAGTGTGAAGAGAACGCAGTGGCTTACGTGTCGGGGGCGAACTGCGCGAAAACCGTCGTTCCGCTCGCGGTTCTGCCGGCCTATTCGACGGTCGTCGGAGCGACGTTTTATCCGCCGAACCAACGCGGAGCATTCGCCTTTCCAAGCGCGTATCGCGGCACGCTGTTCGCGGCGGCTCACGGGTCGTGGCACGCCACCCCCAATCGCACGACGTTTGCCGCCATCCCGCAAGTGGTTGCCTTTGCGATGCGCGACGGGCGCCCGGCCGTCCCGGTCGACTGGCACGATCCACGCGCACAGTGGCACGTCTTCGTCGGCGGATTTCAGCAAGGCGAGCGCGACCGCATCGGCCGCCCGACCGGCCTTGCCGTCGGTCCGCAAGGCAGTCTGTTCGTGGCCGACGACGCAGCCGGAGCGATCTACCGAATTCGACCGCGTTGAATCGTTAGCCCAGCGTATTGAGAAGGGCTTGCGCTTTGGCGGCGCCGGCTTCGTCGTTCTCGATCCGATAATGGCGAAGGGCCTCGGTAGCACTGGCTTTGGCTTCGGGATGATTTCCCAAGGCGAGCTCGAGCTGCGCCCGCAAAAGATGCCCGTCGCCGTCGTCGGGATGCGCGACCAGATAGCGGTCGACGTCCTTGAGCCCATCGGCGTACGATCCCGCGTTCGAGCGCGCCAGCGCCCGCCAATAGTACGCGTTGTAGTCCGTCGGATCGTTTTCGATGACGCTCGAGAAGTCCGCGTCGGCCGCCGGCCACTTTTTCAGTTCGATCTCCGCCCGGCCCCGATAGAAATACGGCGTCGTGCGCTTGGCGTCAAGCGCGATCGCGGCGCTGCAATCCACGATCGCGCCGTCGTAATCGCGGGTCGCGACCCGTACGTGGCAGCGGGTCGACAGGCTAAACGGCGAGTTGGGCGTCAACGCCACCGCTCGATCGGCGTCGCGAGCGGCGTCGTCGAACTGGCCGAGGTCCAACTCCACCAAAGCCCGCTGCCGCAGCGCGTAGGCCATCTTAGGGTTGAGTTCCACGGCTTTGTTGCAGTCGGCTAAGGCGTCGCGGTTTTCGTCGATCTCCCAGCGCGATTCGCAGCGGGAAGCGTACGCGTAAGCATACTCCGGATTGGCGGCAATAGCCGCGGTATAGTCCGCAATCGCCTTACGCTGGTCGCCGAGATCTTCGTAGATATCTCCCCGGTCGACTAGCGCGCGCGGGTCGGCGGGGTGCTGCGCGAGGAAGCGATTGAGCAGCCCCAGGGCGGCCTGGTTATCTCCGGAGCCGCTGAGCTTCTCGGCCTGGATCACGTCGACGCTGACCGTATCGTCGGCCGGAGCGGGAGACGCCGGCGCGGCGTGCGCGGCCAGCGGCATTCCGGCCGCGAGCAGCACGAACAGGATGGCGCGGCCGGTGCGCCAGACGATCGAGACCATGAAGCAATCCTCCGATTCTCGCTAGGGCCGAGCCCACGCACGGGACGCACAAGAGCCCGCCGCACTTCTGCGACGGGCTCTTGGTTTAGGTAAAATCTGGCGCCGACCTACTTTCGAGGGACCCTGCGGTCCGACTATCATCGGCGCTGGCGGGCTTAACTGCCGTGTTCGGGATGGGAACGGGTGGGACCCCGCCGCCATGGGCGCCAGAAACCTGTTGGGGTACCCGGTCGACCGAGTCGTCCGGGGCCCAAACCTGATCCCCGCGCGATGGCGAGCCGGAGCTCGAGCCGACCGCGCCGGGAAACCCTAAAGCTGTACAGAGAAGAACTTCCAGTGCCGCGACACAAGCGTGCGTAGTTTTATCAAAATTTCCGAGCGATTAGTACCGGTCAGCTCCACACCTTGCGGTGCTTCCACCCCCGGCCTATCAACGTGGTGGTCTACCACGACTCTTCACCCTTACGGGATTGAGATCTCATCTTGGAGTCAGTTTCACGCTTATATGCTTTCAGCGTTTATCTGATCCGAACGTAGCTACCCGGCTATGCTCCTGGCG
>DASXDV010000188.1:0-9274 GCA_036490465.1 Candidatus Tumulicola sp.
CCTCGACCCGAACGCCGCGGCGATAAACGCTGTTGGGAACGATCCATAGGGTATAGGTGCGGTACGTCGGCGAAGGCTCGCCGCCGTCGGCCGGACCTTGTTCGAAAGCCACCACGCGCACGCGGCGGTCGTTCGCCCGAATGGATTCGATGATCTGCTTGTATCCGGTGCGAACGTGCGGTCCCATCACGAGGATGACGCCGAACTCACCGCGGAAGTGAACCGGTGCGTGAATTCCCAAATGAGCCAGATCCACCTCGTTGCGCACGACGAGAATCTGATTATCGCCGGGCGCGGTCGTCGTGCCCTGCGCGAGCGTTTGCACTCGAACCTCCCGGCAGCCGACCAGGAGCAGGAGCGCGGCCAGCGCCCACCAGCGTTTCACGGCCGACGGCTTCGCCCGCACGACCCGGCCGCCCCCTCCCGGCCGCCTCGGAACACCCCGCGGCTTCCAATGTCATTGTCGCGGGCGCCTTGTGCGCGTTACCCTAAAGAACGCTCATGAAGACTCTGCGCCGCCTCGCGCTGGGAGCGGATCTCGTCGCGCTCGGTACCGTCATGCTCGGGAGTTGGACGCGGATCAACGGCGCCGGAGAGACCTGCCCGGATTGGCCGCTCTGCCACGGGAGCATCGTCCCCGCCATGGGCGACGGAACGATCTGGGAATGGCTGCACCGCTTGCTCGCGTTTTTGGTCGCGCCGCTGGTCGTCGCGCTGATCGCGGTCGCGTGGCGCAAGCGCGCCGCATCGCCGTTCGTCGCGCCGACGGTCGCCGTCATCGCGGCCTTGTTCTTGGCACAGGTGTTGCTCGGCGCGGCGACCGTTCGGCTGGCCAACTCGCCGATCTCCGTCGTGCTGCACTGGGGCACGGCGATGGCTTTCATCGCCGCGCTGTCGGCGATGGCGATCTTCGCGACGGCCGCCGAGGCGGGCGAACCGCGGCAAGCCGGCGGGTCGAGTGCGATCGAACTCACCGCGGTGCTCGGCCTGACCGCCGCCGTCGCATTTGCGACGATGTGCGTCGGCGCCTACGTCAGTTCCAGCGGCGCCGGCCTGGCCTGCTTGTCGATTCCGGGATGCGCCGGGAACGTCGTCGTATATAGCGACGGTCAGCTCGTGCAAATGCTCCATCGCCTCGCCGCCGGCATCACCCTTCTGTGCACGGCCGCGTCGCTCGGCTTCGCCTGGGCGCGCCCGGCGTCGCCGCGCGTGCGCGCGGCGGTTACGATCGGCGTCGCGCTCGTCTGCCTCCAGGTTTTGCTGGGCCTGCTCAACGTCGCGCTGCGCCTCCCGACGGACCTGCGCGAAGCCCACGCGATGAATGCGGCGCTGGCGTTCCTCGCCTTTGTGGTCGCGACGCTCTTCGCCGCCCTCGATTCCGTCGCCCCGAGGATCTCGGAGAAAGCGGTGGCGAGCCGGTGACGGCGACGTTCGGCCACGTGCGCGACTATTACGAGCTTTCGAAGCCGCGGATCATCGTACTGCTGTTGATTACGACGGCCGCCGCGATGATCATGGCGGCGCGCGGCCTGCCCCCGCTCGCGCTGGTGTTTTGGACGCTGCTAGGCGGCGCGCTGTCGGCGGCCTCGGCCGGCGCGCTGAACTGCGCGTACGACGCCGACATCGACGGCTTGATGCAACGTACGTCCCGGCGCCCGATTCCCTGCGGGCGAATTTCGGTGCACGACGCGGTGCTGTACGCCGTGGCCGCGGGGGCGGCTGGGTTCGCGATTTTGTATTTCCTCGTCAACCCGCTCGCGGCGTGGCTTTCGCTGGCAGGCAACGTTTATTACGTCGCCATCTACTCGATTTGGCTCAAGCGGCTGACGCCGCTGAACATTGTCATCGGCGGGGCGGCCGGCGCGATTCCTCCGCTGGTGGGCTGGGCGGCCGTGACGCACTCCATCGGCGCGCCCGCACTCGGATTGTTCGCCCTGATCTTCCTCTGGACGCCGCCGCACTTTTGGTCGCTCTCGCTGATGACCGAACTCGATTACGAAAAGGCCCACGTACCGATGCTTCCCAACGTCTACGGCGAGCGCCGGACGAAACTCGAAATCGTGTACTACAGCGCGATTCTGGTCGCGGCTTCGCTCGCGCTCTATCCGCTGCACGTCATGGGCGCCCTCTACTTCGCCGCGGCCGCGGTCCTGGGCGGGATCTTCTTGCTCGACGCCATCCGCACGCTGCGCGAGAAAGACGCGACGACGTGCGCTCGCCGGCTATTCCGTTTTTCGCTGCTCTATCTCGCGCTGATGTGCGCGATCATGGTGATCGACCGCATCGTCATTTCGTGAAGCCGCTCCTCTACACGCTGGGTCTGGGGGTCTTCGCGGGAGCGCTCGATCTCAGCGTCCTCTCGCCGGCGCTGCCCGCACTCGGACACGAATTCGGCGTCCAGACGGGAGACCTGGCCTGGATTTTTACGCTCTACTTGCTGGTGACCGTCGTCTCGATCGCGGTCGCGGGTTCGTTGGCCGACCGCTACGGACGACGGTCGGTCTATCTCGGGTGCATCGCGACGTTTGCGGCGGGGAGCGTGTTGGCAATCGCCGCCCCGAACTATTACGTCTTCCTGGCGGCCAGAGCGATTCAGGCGCTGGGCGCGGGCGGCATCTTTCCGGTCGCGACCGCCGCCATCGGCGACGTCGTCCCCCGCGAGCGGCGCGGAGCGGCGCTGGGAATGGTTGCGGCGACGTGGGGTCTCGCCGCAATCGTCGGTCCGACGTTCGGCGGGCTGATCACCCACTTCGTTTCTTGGCGCTGGATTTTCGCGGCCAACGTGCCGCTGGCGATCGTCGTCTTCATTTTGGCGCGGACGCACGTGCCCGCCCTCGCGCCGCGCCGCCGCGACCCGCTCGACGTGCCGGGCTTAGCCCTGCTCTGTCTGGGGTTGCTCGGAATTATGGACGGCTTGATCGAAACGCGCGTCACGATCGGCGTGCTGGGCGTCCTCGCGCTAGCCGCCTTCGCGTTGTGGGAGGCCGCGCTGGCTCCGTATCCGGCGGTTCCGATGACGCTGTTTCAGACGCCGCAGCTCGCAAAAACGTACGCGCTCGAACTTGGCATCGGAATCCTCGAGGGGGCATTGTTTTTCATCCCTACCGTGCTGGTCGGCGCGCAGGGCCTTTCCTACGCGATGGCGGGATTGGTTGCGGCGCTGGGAGCGCTGGCGTTCGTCGTCGTGATTCCGCTCGCCGGGCGCGCCATCGACCGAATCGGCAGCCGCGACGTCCTCCTCGTCGGAACGATGCTCGCCGAACTGGGTCTCGCCATTTTTGCCCTCGGCTTCGAATCGATTTGGCTCGCACTGCTGGCGATGATCGTCGCCGGCGCGGGCTTCGGCGCGCTGCTGGGCGCACCGACGCGCTATATCGTCACCAACGAAACGGCGGAAGAAACGCGCGCCACGGCCGTCGGCTTACTCAGCCAGAGCCTGATCGTCGGGCAGATCGTCGGCAGCTCGCTCGCCGGCGGTTTGATCGGGCTAGCTAGCAGTGAAGTGCTCGGTTATCGGCACGCGTACTTAGCGTTCTGCGGCGTCGCGTTCGTGACGCTCGTGCTGGCGGCCACCCTGAAGTCGCGCGCGGGAGAGCGCACCGGGCCAATCGAGGAGCGCGCCCTCGAGGCGTAGACGCTGGGCAGCATCGCCGGGGCGGCGGGGCGAACGTTACCGGCTCTGAGACCATCGTCATGAAGTACCGCGAATTCGACCGCCGAGCCAGGCTGCTCGCCCACCGTCCGTGGACCGCGCGGGAACGGGCGATCGTTTGGCGAGGTCTCACGGGACGCTTTGCTTTAGCCATCGAGCCGCTGATCGGCGTCGTTTTTATGGCGTTCATTACGTTGGGCATCGTGTGGCGGGCGCATCACGTCGCCGCGGATGCGACCTTGATAAAAATCGCCCCGATCTTCGCCATCGGCACGATCGCCTTTGCCGGCTACTTCGTGGCCGTTTTGGTCGCGCCGTTTTCGGCCTACCTGCAAACGTTCAAGCCGATCTACATCCTCGACGGTTACGTGCGCTACCGCGAACCCGACGATCGCTCCGAGTACGACGCTTGCGGTTACGTTGCGGCGCTCTTCGCAGATCGCACGGTCGCGTGCGAGTGGGAGTGGCTCGGCAAGAAACGGCTTCCGAACGCGACGATTCCGTCGCTGGTGGAGTTTTCGGTTTACGCTGGCATTCACAAGATCGACGGCAAGTCCACCGGCCTGCTGCCGGACGAGCCGCTGCCTCCGCTGGCTATCGGGATTGCGCGCGAACGCTTCCGCGACTAGCGACCCCGGCGGCGGAAGTTTTTATTCGTGAAGCTCGTGGAGGTCGACGCGGGTGGTCGACATCGGCGGCCACTGGTGGCCGTATCCCGAGTTCAACACCGTCGCCGCGCCGATCGCGAAAATCATCAGCAGTCCGATGAGGCCGGAATAGAGTAAGACTTTTGGAACGCCGCGGCTTTGCGGAACTTTGCTGAAATCGAGGTATTCTTCGTCCGGAACGATCATCGTTATTTTCTTACGCCCCCTTGGGGAAGGTGCCGAGTACGCCCGCGCCGGCCAAAATCGCCAGCAACGCGCCGACGCCGAGAAGCAGCAGCATCAGCTTGAACACTTGATTTTCGATGCCCTGCGCCGTCCAATCCTTATAGAGCGCGTAAAACGCGACGACCGCCACCACGATCCCGGCCACGATCGCGCCGGTTCTTTCGAGGGTTGCCCACTCCACGTGCATTCGCGCTCCTTAAATCAAGTAGAAGATCGAGAAGAGCACTACCCAGATGACGTCAACGAAGTGCCAGTACAGCGTTCCGGCGGTGATGCCGAAGTACTTTTGCCCCGTGTAGACGCCGGCCGCGGACTGCAGCAGCAGGACGGTCAGGTAGCAGACTCCGACGAACACGTGGAATCCGTGCATGCCCGTCAGCGTAAAGAACGACGCGCCGAAGATTCCGCTGCCGCCCCAGCTGGCGTGATCGACCAGGATCAAGTGCGTGTATTCGTACGCCTGACCGCCCAAAAATCCGATGCCCAGGACGATCGTGAAGATCAGCATCCACATGTACTTCATGAAGTTGCCGTGCTTCCAGTTCTCGAGCGCGTAGTGCATCGTCGCGCCCGATCCGAATAGCAATACCGAGTTCCATGCCGCAAACGCGACGTCGAGGCGCGGGATCCCGGGCGGCGGCCACCCCTGTCCGCTGTTGCGTAAATACAGATAGGCGAAGATGAACGACGAGAACAACACGCAGTCGCTCACCAGGAAGAGCAGGAAGCCCTGCAGCCGCAGTTCGCGCGTTTCGAGATAGAGCGCGTCGGCCGGCGGCTCGGGTCCGAACCCCTGCGTGACGGAGGCAACGGCCATCAGTGCGCTCCCGCCACGACCGGCGGCGCATCGTTCAACTCGTCCTCGAGTCCCCCGTACGGCAAGGGATGCGAGAAGTCGTAGGGCAGTCCGTAGACCGTCGGAATGTGCTTGAAGTTATAGTAGTGCGGCGGTGAGGGAATCATCCATTCGAGCGTGCGGCCGCCCCAGGGATTCGGCCCCGACCTCTTGCCCGCGCGCGCGCTCCAAATGACGTTGACGAAGAAGAGCAGGATGCTTATTCCCATCACGTACGACGACACCGAAGCGAACCGATTCCAAAACTCGAACTGCGGATCGTAGGTGGCGACCCAGCGCGGCATTCCTTCGACGCCCAGCCAGTGCATCGGCAAGAACGTTCCGTTAAACCCGACGAAAAACAGCCAGAAATGGAATTTGCCGAGCGTTTCGTTGAGCAACCGCCCCGACATCTTGGGGAACCAGTAGTACATCCCCGAGAAGATCCCCATCAGGCTGCCGCCGACGAGCACGTAGTGGAAGTGCGCGACCACGAAATACGTCCCGTGAACGTCGAGGTCGTAGGGTACCGCGGCCAGGAAGATGCCCGTGATTCCGCCGCAGGTAAACAGCGCGATGAATCCGATCGAAAACAGCATCGCGGTCGTCAGGTGAATCTTCCCGCCCCAGAGCGTTGCCGTCCACGAGAAAATCTTGATCCCCGTCGGTATTCCGATAACGAACGTCAGGATCATGAAGGGCAATTGCAGGTAGGGCGCAAGGCCGGACGTGAACATGTGATGCGCCCAAACCATGAAGCCCGCCAGGGCGATCGCCATCGACGAAAACGCGATCAGCTTGTAACCGAAGATCGGCTTGCGGGCGAACGTCGGCAGCACTTCGGAGACGATGCCGAAGGCCGGCAGAACCATGATGTAGACGGCCGGATGCGAGTAAAACCAAAACATGTGCTGCCAGAGCACCGGGCTTCCGCCCTTGGTCGGATCGAAGAACGGCACGCCGAACTGCCGCTCCATGAAGAGCGCCGCCAACGCGGCCGCCAACGCCGTCGTCGCGATCATCAGCAGCGGGGCGGTGGCGAACTGCGCCCAGCAAAAGAGCGGCATGCGAGTGAACGTCATTCCCGGCGCGCGCATCTTCAGCAATGTGACGACGAAGTTGATCCCGGTCAGCGTCGAACTGACGCCGACCAAAAAGATCGCCGCGGCCCACATCGAGGTCCCGGCCGCGCCCTGGAGCGAGACCGGCGGGTATTCGGTCCAGCCGGCGGTCGGTGCGCCCATGAGGAAGGACGAAAAGAGCATCAGCCCGGCCACCGGAAAGATCCAGAAGCTCAGCATGTTCAGCCACGGAAACGCGACGTCGCGCGCGCCGATCTGCAGCGGAAAGATCAAGTTGCCGAACCCGCCGGTCAGCATCGGAATGACGACCAGCCAAACCATCGCGCTGCCGTGCACGCTGTAGACTTCGTTGTAGGTGTCGGGCGAAACGAACCCGCCGTTGGCGTTGAGCAGTTGGGTGCGAATCGTCTCGGCGAGCAGCCCGGCCAAAATGAAGAACACCCACGCCGTGATCAAATACTGAATTCCGATGATCTTGTGGTCGATCGAAAAGACGTATCGCCGAACGAATCCCTGCGGCTCGGGGTGGATGTGGCCGGCGATTCCGCCGGCGTGGGCTACTGAAGTCGACGCGATTGACATGCTGGTTCTCCGATTATTTTAGCGAATCGAGGTAGGCGACTAGATTCGCAATGTCTTTGTCCGACAGTCCGTTGGTTGTGGCGTTGGGCATCGTTCCGATGCTCCCGGTATACCCGGTTTGAAGTATTTTCGCGACGTTGGCGGGCGTGGCCGGATTGCCGTTGACTAAGTTGGGGTGGGCGGCATCGTGCAGCACGCCCTTGAGGCCGGGACCGACTATTTTCTGATTGAAGGGTCCCAGCGCGTGACAGGCGGAGCACTTTTGGGAAAATAAGGTCGCGCCCGCGGATGCGGACCCGCCCGTCAGTGCGACGGCCGCGCCGCCGGTCGACGGCAGCGCGTTGCTGACGTGGGCGTTCTTGGTCTGCCAGCCGTGGTACCAGCGGTCGAAGGACCCCTTATCCTCGATCACGAGCACTTGCTTGTTCATCTGACTGTGGAGCACGCCGCAGAACTGCGTGCAGATGATCTTGTAACGACCGACGAGCCGCGGAGTGAACCGGATTTCCGTCACCAGTCCGGGCACCGTGTCGTTCTTGAGTCGCATCGCGGGCACCCAGAAGGAGTGAATCACGTCGGTCGACGTGAGGTTCAGCGTTACCGGGACGTTCACCGGAAGGTGCATCTCGTCGGTAATTTCGCCGTTTATCTGCGGATAGCGAAACGTAAAGTTAAACTGATGCCCGATCGCTTCCACGACGACGCCATGCTGCGGCTCGAGCATGATTTCGTACCAAATCCGCACGCTGACGACCGACAGCAGGATGACGAACAGCGCCGGAATCAGCGTCCACCAGAACTCGAGCTTGTGATTGTCGTGAACTTGAACGCCGATGGCGTCGGCCGGGTCGCTGGGCCGCACCCGGAACGCGATCGCGAAATAGACCAAGTAGCCGAACACGAAGACGTACAACGCCGTTCCGGTGGCTGCCATAAAGCGAAAGAGGGTATCGACTTGGCGCGCGGTAACGATCGCCGCCGGCAGATAGCTCTCGATCGGGAACCAGTACCAGAAGACCATGCCCGCGATCGCCAGCACGCCGAGAATCGCCGTGACAGTCCAAAAACCGCGGCCGAGTCCGACGGCCTGCGCTTTGTTCTCAACCAACAAAAAGCTCTCCCTGGGCGCGCGATTGGGCACTTATAATGTATAAGGAAGCGATCGGCCTACGCACCGACTTTAGCAGGTTAGCCGTTTCGCGCACCGTCGGCGGACCCTGCAAAACTACGCACGAGCCAATCCACGTTCGTAATCGCGGTGCCCACGACGACCGCATCGGCACCCGCATCGAGCGCCGCTCGCAGCTGTTCTGGCCGCGCGACGCCCCCTTCGCAGACCGCAAACGCATCCAGTCCCGCGAGCTCGCGCACCAAATCGAGCGCCGGCAACGCTCGGCCGGCGGTCTCGGGCGTGTAGCCGCAGAGCGTCGTCGCGAGAATTTGGGCGCCGGCCGAGCGCGCGCCGCGCGCGTCGCCCGACCCGGCACAATCCGCCATCGCGACGCGGCCCGCCGCCCGAATCGCTCGCACCAAGTCGTCAACGCGCACCTCGCCGGGACGCGGACGGCCGGTCGCATCGAAGGCCACGATCTCGGCGCCGGCCTCCAAAATCGCCTCGACCTCCGCCAGCGTGGGCGTAATGTACGGTCCGAAGCCCGCGTACTCGCGCTTGATCAAGCCGACGATCGGAACGTCGACGCGCGCGCGCACGGCCCGCAGGTTCTCGATCCCTTGGATTCGGACGGCGACCGCGCCGGCGTTCTGCGCGGCCCGCGCCATCGCCGCAATCACCTGCGGATCGTCGATGGCCGACCCTTTCTCGGCCTGCACGGACACGATCAAGCCGCCGCGCAGGGCATCGAGCACGGCGCTCACTTCGGCCCTTCGACGCCGTTGCCGGCAAACGTGCGCCCCGCTTCGCGGTAAGCGAGTAAGAGGGCACCGACGCTCGGCTCGTAGACCGGCGCGACGACGCGCGCGCCCGGAATCGCGGCGTCGATCGCCTCGGCGGTATGCCGGCGGAACGCGGCGTCGTCGAACATGCCCCCGGCCAGTGCGATCGTCGGGGGCGATCCCGCCCGCACCGCCGTACTCACCAGCGCGGCGAGCCGCTCGGCGCCCCGCATGGCAATGGCGCGCGCCGAATCGAATTGCAGGGCGGTCGCCGCGAACGCGGCCAGCCGGTGACGGGGAAGTTCGCCCGCGTAAAATCCGCGGGCGATCGCCCGCA
>DASXDV010000200.1:0-2697 GCA_036490465.1 Candidatus Tumulicola sp.
CGGTTTCGGCCCGCTCTTGAAATCGAAGGCGTCGTCGATCGAGTTGGCTCGCACGTCGGTCGTCCCCAGGCGTCCCAGGTTCCAGTTGTCCTCGACGAATCGCACGATGCTGCCGAACTCGTACCGGGTGTGACTTACGTAGCCGCGTTTGGCGTAAGGCGAAACGATCAGCATCGGAACGCGGAAGCCCAAGCCGCCGGCATCGTCGGTCAGGGGCGGCGGCACGTGATCGTAAAATCCGCCCCAATCGTCCCAAACGACGATCACCGCGGTCGTGTCCCAGTACTGACTGTTACCGACCGCGTCGACGACCTGGGCCACCCACGACGGTCCCGAGTCCGAGTTCGCTCCGGGATGGTCGGAGTTGACGAAATCCGGAATGACCCAGCTCACCGCGGGCAGGGCGCCGTTCGAAATGTCTTTGAACACGTTGGTTTCGGGCCACGTCACGTTAGTGCCCCATTCGCTCCCATATCGCACGGCCTTCACGGCCGCGAAAGCGTTCCACAAGTCGCCTCCGAGATCGCTTTTGAATTGCGGCGTGTAGTACTTCCAGCTCACGCCGTTTGCGTCGAGCAAATCGCGCAGCGTCCTGTAGGTCAAGCAGGGGAACGGGCCTTTGTAGAGCCGATACTCCAGTTTAGTGGTAATGAGCGACGTCTTCGTGCCGCTGGGCGCGTCGCATCCCCAGAGGGGAAAGTTGGACGGAAAGTCGATCAGCGACTCGGTCGAGCTGATCTGCGTTCCGGCGGCGATCAGATCTTGATGCGCGGTGAAGCTGCCGCTGCCCTGAGTTTGAAACGTGCGGTCCGCCAGCACGTACTGCCGGGCGATGTCCCAGTACGGCCGGACGTCGGCGGGATCCACGTACTGATATACGTAGGCGCCCGGATTGCCCTCGACCGGAGGGATGTCGAATCCGTCCATCTTGCAGACGCCTTGCTGCGGATCGCAATCGTCCAGGAACTGCTTGTAGCCGTTGTTCGGCGTCAGCTTGCTGCGCAAAGGACGGCGTTGCAGAAGGATCTTCTTGCCTTTGCTCGTGTACCCGAACGATTGCGTATCGGCGCCCGGAAAGCCGTTGAACAGGCCGTCCGTCGTGCGATTCTCCTGAACGAGAATCAAGACGTGCGCGATCTTTTTTCCGGGAGCGCTGGTCGGGTTGGAGCTTGGCGGAGGCGCCGGAACGGAGCTTTGTCCGCCACCCGACGATCCGCAGCCCGCGGCCAGAAAAGCCGCCGCGAGGAAAGCGCCCATCGAGAACCGAGAAAAGTACGGCATATCTTTGTTGCGCGAACCCTTCGGACCGACGGGTACGTTTCCTTGAATAACCACGGTTACTAATGCGACGACACGAGTTTTCTAACGAGCAAACGTTGTGCGATTTCGCTGCGGATTTCGCGCGGAAATTGCGTCCGGGCGACGTCGTCGCGCTCTCCGGGCCGTTGGGATCGGGCAAGACGACCTTCGTTCGCGCCGTCGTGCGCGCGCTCCATCGAACCGACGAAACGACGAGCCCGACGTTTGCTTTTTGGCACCGTTACGAAGGAGAGCCGCCGATCGATCATCTCGATCTGTTTCGCATCGGCAGCCCGAACGAGTGCGCGGAGCTCGGTCTCGAGGCGGCGTTCGAGGCGGCGGACTCGATTGCGTTGGTCGAATGGTGGCGCAACGCACCCTCGCTCCTGCCGTCCCACCGCTACGAAATCGCAATCGAAGGCGCGGGCGATGGCCCGCGCGTCGTGACCGTCACGGAGCCGGCGTGATCGTTCTGGCGATCGACGCGGCGCTCGGCGGCTTTTCCGCCGCGGTCGCGCGCGACGGCGCGATCGTGGCTAGCCGGACGGCCGCCGGCGGCACCGCCCTCGAGGCGGGACTCGGCAGCGTGTCGGCGATTCTGGCGCAGGCGCGCGTCGAGGCTGCGTCGCTGGATCGGCTCGCGGTCGGAACCGGTCCCGGCACCTTCACCGGACTGCGAATCGCGATCGCGTATGCGAAATCGCTCGCGCAGGCGTGGGGCCGCCCGCTGGTTCCAGTTTCATCGTTCGATATGCTCGAGTACGGGCTGGATCCGACCCGCGTCCTGACGGTCGTGGTCGGGCGTCCCGGCGTCATTTCCGCTCGCTATCGGGCGGGAACGGCGAGCGTCCGCGACTCCGGCGACGTGCGCGCGGTGCTGGCGGCCGTCGTGCCCGACGACCCCTCGCCCCTGACCGTGATCGGCGCTTCGAAGGACGTGCTTGCGGCGCTCGCCGAACGCCGCATCCTGGTGCAATCCGTCGAACCGCGAGTCACTCCGCCAGCCGCCGCCGCCGCGCTGATCGCGACTTCGCGCGCTCCGGCAGCGAGCGTCCACGCCGTGCGAGCGGACTACGGCGAGCTTCCCGCTGCAAAGGCGCCCAAGAATTAGCAGCGAGGCCGTTCGATGAAGATGGAACTAGACGCCCCGTCATCGCGGCGCCCGGATCGCCTATCGATCGCCGCGATGACGCCCTCGGACGTCGCGGCCGTCACGCAGCTCGAACGCGCGTCGTTTTCCACCGTATGGCCGGCGGACGCCTTTTACAACGAACTCAACACCAACAAACTGGCGCACTACTTCGTCGGGCGGCTGGACGACCGGATCGTCGCGTACGGCGGAATCTGGGTAATCCTGGAAGACTCGCACGTGACGACGATCGCCGTCGATCCCGATTG
>DASXDV010000202.1:0-41231 GCA_036490465.1 Candidatus Tumulicola sp.
CGGTTTCGGATCCTTATCGCGATCCAGTCTAAACATCTGGGTGTTCCCATGCACGTCCATCTTGGCGATGAAGTGGTCGGCCGACATCCAGAGGTTCCCGTCGGGACCGCTGGCGATGTAGTCCGGCGCGGCCCAACCTCCTTCGTTCTGAATGGTATAGACAGCGTCCAGGCCTTTATCGTTGAACGCCTCGACCGAAAAGGCATTAAGGTCGACGACGTAAGCGCGCCCGTCCTTGCCTATCGCGATTCCCCATGGCTCCTCGCAATGCTGGGCTTTGAAAACCGTGAGCTTCTCGGCGACGATGTGGCCCACGCCGTTGCCGCAACTATCTTCTCCGGGGGTAGAGTAATCGAACCAAATCGACCCATCCTTGGCTTCGACGATGAACAACGTTTGAGTCTCGCCGCGGTCGGGATCGGGGGCACGCCACGATTTAATGGAGCCGTCGCTGCTAACCCGAATCACAAATGGGTGATTTTTGGTGGTGTACCAAATGGATCCGTCGCGGGCCGCGACGATCCGATTCGGCTGGGTCGTCGTCTTAACGATGTTACCCAACTGCAATTCGCCGCCGGAAGCGCCGGCAAATCGGGCGACCTCCGCCGACGAGAACGTCGGCAGAATCGAACTCCTGCCGGCGCAGGCCGGCAAGCCGAACGACAGGGCCGAAACTATGAGCATGACATTCCAGCGCATTAGGATCTCTTTCGGGTGATGCCGCCGGCTTTCTTATTACTTACGACCACGGCGTTAGCCGAAGGCTCTTGGTTGGGAATCGTACCGAATGGTTTTCCGGATGGGTAGAGGTAGACCAAGACATCCGCGTAGTCGGTTCCGGCCGTAACGATCTTGTTGCCGTCTTTCCAAAACTGTTCGATCTGATAGCTATGCCTCAGTGGGATCGTGGCGACAACCGTCGCGGTCGATCCCGACAGACTCAACTGATAAATAGCTGACATACTCTTTCCATGATAGGCGGAATCGTCGACTAGCAGATAGGGAGACGACCATTGCAGGGACTTCGGCAGTTCGACTTTCGCGCCGGAGACCGTAATCGCTGTAAAGTGCTTCGAACCGTGTGCTAGTTCTCCCAATGCAAGGTTCACGTCATTGTCGTAGCCGTCGGCGAAAAGGTTGCCAGTATCATCGTAGCCGCAGTATTCGGGATTTTGGACGCTGGGGATGTAGAGCAGCTTGGGCTTGCCGCTCGCTTTTGCGTATATCAAAACGTTACCGGCCGAGCTATTCGGTCCATACGCGTTGGCGACGGCCAGATTTCCGGTTAACGGATCGACCGCACAGCCGGAGGTATAGCCAAAGTGATCCTGCAAGACCTTCGACGGCTGCGCGGCCCCGTGTGGGTACACGTATATGCTCGTTCCGGTCGTGACGTACACGGATCCCAAAGGATCGACGCACTCACTAACCGGCGTAATCCCCGTCAACGTGCCGTCGAGCTTGGACGTTTTGCCATTTTTATAGGCGTAAACGTCGACGATCGAGTCAAATTCGTCCGCCACGTAAAGAAGCGAAGGTGCGGTAGCGGCGTCGCGCGACATCCACGAAGAGCCGCGAGCGACGTCTCGGACGGGCCCTCCATTCCGAACGGCGGCCGGACCGGCGAGAAGGCCGCTCCCGCCGCACCCGACGATACAAGCGAGGAACGAGAACGTTATCGCGGCACGAAATTGGCCGAACGTCACGGCGCGCTCACGACCGCAGCGACCGGCGCGAAAACACCTTTTGTGATCTCGCCCTCGCGGTTCCCCGTCCGATAGGAAAAGATCGGTACGGAGTCCCCGTCGGGAGCGATGACGTTTTGCCCCTGTTTCCAGAACTGTTCGACGTTCCCAGAAGACGCTAGAGCGACCTTGCGAACGACTTGAGTTCGCGACGCTGCGACCTTTAGGACATAGAGCAGCGTCGTGCTCTCACTCTGGTAGTCACTATCGGCCAGAAGCATATGGGGAGCGCACCATTGCAGGCCACTCGGCTCCCTTATCTGCGCTCCGCGGACCTTCAAGTAGCTGAAGATCTTTTTCCCCTTTTGAAGTTCGAAGAGCACGAACGGCCGGCTCGGCCCTTTCGAGCCATCGACAAAGAGATTTCCGTCGTCGTCGTACGCCGCCTGCTCCGGAATCTCAAGGTTTGGATCGGAGTAGCTCGTGGGATCGCCCTTGGCTTTGGAGTAGACCAGCACGTTGCCGTCGGAACCGCTTGGCCCCCAGTTGTTTACCACGGCCAGATCGCCGTTGGCGGGATTTATCGCACAGGCAAACGGCATGCCGTGCGTATCCGCGAGCGTGCCGATTGGCGTCGTTCCTCCATGCGCGAACTCGACGATGTCGTCCGTGACGCCATCTGCGACGTACACGTTTTGCTTTCGATCGACGCACGAACCGTACGGCGTCGACATTCCCGTAATCGTTTGGACGAGCCGCACGTGTTTTGCGTCGCGATAGGAATATACGGTCACGTTTGAGCCGCGCGGATTGCTGACGTACACCAGAGGCAGCCCGCTGGCATCGTGGAGCAACTCGGAGGCGTGGATGCCGCCGCCTGCTCCCGGGCTGACGACTGTCGACGAGGTGCACGAAGCAAAAAGCACAGCACAAAGTACAGTCGTACCGAACGCTAACGCCCGCATACCGACTCGTTCGTCAAAGGCGAAGGACCGCCTGCCTACTCGTCCTCGTAGATCGCGTTGAGAATCCGCGCTTCGTCGTCCATCACGGCGGCGACGTCGGAAATGGTCGTGATCGGTCCCGCATCGTTGACGTACAGCGCAAACGCGTAGCGGCGACCGCTCTTGGCATCGATATATCCGGCGAGGACTTGGGCTTTCAACCCGGTCTTGTCGATCGTCGTGCCGGTCTTGGCGAAGACGTGACCTTTGGCAGGCAGGGCGCGGCCGATGCCGGCCAGCGAACCGTCCACGCCGAGAACGGGCAAGGCGTTACGATAGTCTGCGGCGTTGGGGCCTTTGCTCATGGCGGTGAGCAACTGCACGGTCGCGCGCGGCGCCGCGCGGCTGTCCGGACTGCCGCTGCCGTTGGTGGGAAAGTCGAACGCGCGCGCCGGAACGCCCAGGCCGATCAGGACCTTGCGCTCGGCCGATAGAGCGCCGGCAATCGTTCGCTGCCCTTTCGTTAATCCGAAGAGCGACAGGCTCAAATTCGCGCCCAAGTTGAGACTGACTTTCAGAATAAGCTTGGCGTCTTGTGCGTACGGTGGCGAGACGAACGCGGCGACCCGGGTGGCGGCGGAGTACGAACCGCGCGGCGGCAGCTTCGCCGCGGCGTTGGGAGCGCGCAAGGCGCCGCGAACGCTGACGCCGGCGCGCGCGAGCGCTTGAACGAAGGCGATCCGGGCGAACGACGCCGGCGCCTCGACGCGAAACGTGCGCACGAACGTCGGACTCGATGACAGCGGCGCCGCATAGCCGATCGGCAGCGTTCCGCCGACATTACCGGCACACGGCGCGGGCCACGCGCAACGCATCAGGCCGTCATTCGAAAGGGTCACGTTCGCGGCGGTTCCGGCGGCCGTCGTTCGCACGCTGCTGCGGACCTCGAATGCAGCGGTTTTCGGACGCCAGGCGAGCCTTGCCGAGTCGCCGAGTTTGGTTGGCGTGAGCCACACGTCGACCATGTTTTCGTTGATGAGAACCGGCGTGACGAGCAGATTGCCGTTAGGGACGCGATACGGTTCGAACAGCCGGTCGTCGACCAAAACGTCGCCTCCGACCGCTCGGATTCCGGCGGCGCGCACTTGGCGCGCGAGCGCATCCAAACCGCGGAGCGGGTCTTGCTGCGTCAAAATCGCGGTGCCCAGATTGTTGGCGTCGTTGTGATCGAAGTCGGTGAAGGCCACCGTCGCTGCCCCGCTCGAGCGGCCGCCAAACGTCAGGTCGCCCGCGCCCACCAGAATCAAGTCGCCTTTGAGCAGACCGCCGGCGCCCACCGGCCCACGGCGATAGACCGGCGTCGTAAACCGGTGGTTCGCTCCCAGCGCATTGAGCGCGAGGCCGACCGAGAACAGCTTGCGGACCGAGCCGGTGAAGGCGAGGCGGTCGGGGTTGAGAGCATAAACGGTTTTGCCGGTGGCCAGATCGGTGACGAGCAGGTTCCAGGACGCATGCGCGTAGCGCGGTTTGGCCATCACGGACGTCATGCCGGCCGGCAGCGGAGTTTCGCCTGCCGCGTTGCCCGCGCCGAAAAGCGCGGCTAGAAAAGACAGCGCTACAATCGCCGTACCAGATCGCCGAAGACTCCACGTGCTCAAATGCGTCAACTCCCTCGAGGGCGCTTTCGACGGCCGCCCGCGGATACCACGCCGGCCATGGAGATCAGCTACGCGGTCGAACGGTGGTTATCGTCGCCGCCTTGTGCAAAGACGATCTGATTCCCGTCGAGATCTTTGACGATCGCAATCTTCACTTCGGGCGACTCGCTCTTGGACACGACCGGAATCCCGCGGTCCTGGAGATCCGCTACCCGGGTTCGAAGGTCGTCGTCGGCCAGGGTGACGGATGCGGAGCCGGCCCGCGCGTCGTCTTCGAAGACTTGTATCCAGCCGCCAGCCGGGAATTCCCACTCCGCGAGGCCTTGCATGGGCCGCGCGTCCGGTGCTCGTCCGAGCAGCCGTTCGTACCATTTGAGCGAGGCCCGAAAATCACGGACCGCGATACCCGCCAGCGCGTTTCGAATAGCCATGCGATCAGCGCCTCCTGTTAGCCCTTACCCCACGGACTACGCGGCCAATCCCAGCGACCACCAAGGCGGACGCTAGCGCCTACCTCGAGTAAACGGCGATGCTCTGGCCGTACATCCACAGCCCCGAAAACGATCGCTTCACCTGACCAATTTTTCCGTGCTTGGCATCGTAGCGGTACACGTACACGCTTGGGCTCGGATAATTCTTAAGCGCGAAGAGCTCGGTATCATTCGTGGCGATTGCAACGCCGCAGTATGCACCGTCGTCAATCGGATGAAATAACTTAGGAACCTTCGAGCCGTGGGGAAAGACCGCCAGCACGTCGCCCTGGCCGCTCGGATAATCGGCCAAGTTTGTAATCAAATTGTCGTTCCTATCCGACGTGGCGTAAAAGGTTGCGGCGGCATCGTGCAGATTGGCGAACGGACGCGCGGTCTTCGACCCCGCCAGAAATCTATCCATGTAGAAATAGTTGTACCGCCCGCCCTGGTACGTATCGAAAATGTCTCCCTGGGGGTCGGTCACCAGGGCATAGAGCGTGGTCGAGCCTTCGCGTTGCGCATGAACGTCGGTCAGCGTCGCGAGTGGATGCGAGCAATCATCCCGGGAGGTCAGCGGCTCGGCCAACTCGACGATGGCGTTACCGACCTGGGCCAGATAAAGCGTTCCGTTCGAAACGTACATGGCGCTAGCGGCCGAAGGAAGCGAGCACGTCACGCTCGGTTTGGTTTGACCAGGCGCGAACATGTACAGCTTCGCAGAATTTGCGAAGAACTGCTCGGCGAACAGGTAGTTGTGACGATCGACCGCCAGCAGGCCGTAGATCCCATTTCCATCCGGCGGAATCGTGTATAGCGGCAGAGGATAACGCGACTTGTCTTGACCGTCAAAGACCATGATATAGGGCTTCTTGATCTTCGGACGGCCGCCAAAAACGTAGAGCAGTTCCGACGGCAGCTTTTGCGCTTCGGCAACCGTCTGCACCGCCTGCGCCGGCCCGGCGGGTTCGACCGGTATCCGAGCGGCGCTGCAGCCAGCGAAAATCGCCGTGCCGGCGAACAGCCAGAAAACCCAGCGGCAAATGCTGCGATACGACATGGGCATCAATTCCCCGATGTGGACGCAATTGCCTGGCTTGGCGACGCTTTCAACGCTGTGAATCCGAGCTGACAACGGCGCGTTTGCAGCGAAGAACGCTTGAGTCGAGGAACAGAGGAGTATAGCCGATATGCGATTGTCAGCCGTATCCCGTGCTCTGGTCGTGGTTCTTGCTTCTTTGATGGCCGCATGTTCTTCCGCGGCGACGCAGTCCAACGGGCTCCTCGCACCGCAAGGTTCGGCGTTGGTCCCCGCCGATTCGGGTTCAATCTTGAGCGGAGAGTCGCTTTCCGCCCCGATCGTGGAATCGTCGTGCTCGTACACTTCTTATAGCCTCTACGCGAGTGTCAAGGCGACGGGAACGGCGACCGGACCTTATCCGGGAACGTTCACCACGAGCCTCAGCATCGCTGCGGCTCTCGATCAGCGGTCCTACGTCAAGGGGTCAGTCTCAATCAGTTCGGGATCCCAACGAATACAGGTTCGGATCGCTGGAGATCCCGGAGCTTTTCTCGCTCACGTGCAGTGCACGGGGTCTGCGCCAAGCATCTTGAACTTTCGGCTGAATCACCTTCGATATCATTCGCGCCGCGGCGGGGCTCGTGGAACGTTTTCAGCGACGCTTACGAATGACGCACCTTTTAACGCAAATTTTCGCTAGCAATGGACCGTTCATGGTGACGCGGTAATGACAATCGCCTCACGTTTGTCGTCCGTCCAAGCCGCGTGTCGCACGCGCGGGTTGGTTAGGTAGTCGAAGGCCGCCTCGACGTCGGGACGGGCACAGACCGCGGACGAACCGGCGTCGACCAGACGCTGGTCCACTAGGAACATTGCCGCGTCGATGGTTAAGCACGGCGCCTGCGTGACGTGGCTGCCGTTGGTACTCGCCAAAACGTCCCGGTCGGCCTTCGCAAAGGCGACTTGCGCTTCCCATCCGGCTTCTCGAATGTAGGTGCAGATCAATGCCACGCGCTTAGTATCCCCGTGGAGGCGGTCCCAGAGAAAGCCCGTCATCCGATCCGCGACGAAGCCGGGGGCGAAGAGCGGCCGCATTTCAAGCGGATTGCTGCCGACGCGCAGGAGCTGCGCCAGGTCGTCGACTGCAAACGCGGCGATGCCGTGAGCCTGCAGTTCGCTGCCAAGTTCGAGATCCTCGGCGAAGACGGTGCCGACCATCGCGCAGAACTGGGCACCGTAGGCTGCCTTGAACTTCACGGCTTCGACTGCATCGGGTTTGTGAACGGCGCCGCGTGCCGTCTTGCATTCGATCATCGTACGATAACCAAGTTCGCCCAGTGGCGCGTCGGCGTACCCGTCGGGATTTTGATTGCCGCCGATGTGGGTCGCGACGAAACCGAGATGCGCAAAGGCATCGCAAACGGCAATTTCAAAGCCGCGCGGATCGTCGCCGTGCGATGTAACCGCGAGGCGGTCGAGAATTCCTTGAGCGCGCGCGTCCGGCGGCGTCGCCGGAGGAAATTCAAAGCGTGGCCAGTCGTCCGGCGGAACGTTGAGCCGAAAGCGACGGTCGATCAACTGCACGATTAGCGGTTCGTGCCCGTGGCCGCTAGTGCGGACGATATATTCGACTAGCGACGTGTAGACATAGTTCTCTTGCGTTCCGGCGGCGACGAGATGCTGGGCGAGCGCTTCTTTTAGGATGGTGGCGGCATCGCGTGACTGACCGTCGGCCAGCACGACTTGCGCGGCGTGCAGAATGCGGCCGTGCGGCTCGATCGGTTTGCGATGGGCGGGAACGTCCGACGCGGCAACGTTCGAGGTCGGCGGCAGGGCTTGGTCGCCGATGCTACCGAGGTGTGCCGCAAACACGTCGCCGAGTGCCGCGATGCGGCTGGGGAAAGTCTTTGCGGTGAGATCGCCGTCGCGCACGCGTCCCACTTCTTCCCACAGCAGCGGCGTGCACATCCGCAGCGCTTCGTCGTGGCGTAGACTGTACGGCAGCGCGCTGTAGAGCCCGGGCGCGTTGGACTTGACGTGCAGGTGCACGCGCCCGTTAACGTGCGAGTTTGGTTCGGTTGAGAACAGCGCGGGCTGACGCGCGGCGGCCAGCGAGCAAAACGTATGCAGCCAGCCGCGCACCTCGGGATACGTCGGACCGCCGGCGACCGGGATCCATAACGCGATGCCACGGGTTCCCAACAGCAGCGGAATGCATTGTAAGCCAGACCGCTGCAAAAGGCCGCGCAGCGTCGTAGCCGCTTCGGAGAGCGCATCGTGATGGGTCGCGTCGAGTTCGAGGAGGATGCGGGCGAAGCGGGCGCGCAACGGATCGGCCGCGGTGCAACCCCAGCCGTGCAGCTCGACGGCGCCTGCGTTTCCGAATACCCACGCGAGTGTTTCGGCCTTGAGCGCGAGGTAGGCATGGTTGCCGTGCGGAGTCGCGACGTCGACCGTCGCTACGCCGGACGGCGGCTCGACGTGAAGCGGTCCGTGCCACGCTAGCGGCCCGTCAAGGCCGCGCGGGCACGTGGCATACACCAGCGGCGTTCCGTCGAAGAGGCCGGCAATCATCGGGGCCGCCAGCCGGTAATGGGCGAGGATTCGCTCGCGGTCGGCGGGCGCTACGCCCGGGGCGGAGGGAGTCAATACGGTCATGCCCGCAGTGTAGTACCCACTCGCCGCACGGTCTGTACCTAAACTTGGGGTGTAACTCACTTGACGACAGTGCCTAAGAACCGTATACTTGGTATATGGACAAGCAACCGATTCCTGAGACGATGCTGGAGGCCGCGAGGCAGTTCGCGGACCCGCAGATCGCGCACGACTTTTGGGTCCAAATGCGCTGGCCGACCGGCGTTGCTTGTCCTTTGGCTTGTGGCTCGGTTCGGGTCGCCTATATGCCCAAGCGTCGCCGCTGGTACTGCAACGACTGCAAGGGGCAGTTTACGGCCAAGATAGGCACCGTCTTTGAGGACTCGCCGATTGGCTTCGACAAGTGGCTTCCGGCCATGTGGCTGATCGCCAGCAATCGCAACGGCATATCGTCTTACGAGCTTGCGCGCGGTATTAAGGTCACGCAGCGCACAGCCTGGTTTATGCTTCACCGCATCCGCGAAGCGATGGTGAACGATTCGACGGACCCTTTGCAGGGTGCGGTTGAAGCGGATGAAGTCTATATTGGCGGCAAGTGGAAGAACAAACCGCTTAAGGTTCGACGCGCTCTCGGACGCAAAGCCACGCAACGCGAAGCCAAGACGCCCGTATTTGGCATGGTAGAGCGCAAGGGGCGCGTGCGTGCATGGATTGAGCGCAACCCTACGGCTAAGACGCTTCTGCCCCGCCTGCGCGCAAGCATTGACCCGGATGCCACAGTCTACACGGACGAAGCCACCATGTATAAGTTCGTGAACCGCTACTTCAGGGAGCATGCATCGGTCGCCCATTCGCTCCATGAATACGTTCGTGGAAACGTGCATACGAATACCATCGAATCTTTTTGGGCGGTGCTGAAGCGGACGATCGGCGGAACCTATACGCACGTTAACGCTCGGCACCTCGAACGGTACCTTGCGGAGCAAATCTTCCGTTTTGACGAGCGCGAGAACAAGGATGGCCCACGCTTTGCGAAGGCAACCAAGGGTGCGGAAGGACGGCGACTGACGTACAAGGCACTAACTCACAAGCCAAAATAGTTGGACAGTCAACTACGCGCCTACGCAGACGTGCCAGAGGACGATGCGTTCTTTGGCCCAGCACTAAAATATCACCGGGGCTGCGAACATATCCGCGACACTACTTTTACCGTTAACTCGTATCTCGCCAGAAAACCATACAGCGTCACCGCAGAGCGTAAGACCAAGAGCGGGAAACAACTCGTTTGGGTTACCAGGGTGAAGGAGGCAATCCCCAAGTTTCTCCCCGGCATCATCGGAGACGCAATCCACAATTTGTGGGACTCCCTCGAACTCGTCACTACCGCTGCAGCAAGAAAAACCGTTCGCAATGACAGGGACGTTCATTTCCCAACCAGGGGTAGTAAGCAACGTTTTGAATGTGCCGTAGACGAGGGATTCAAAAAGTGGCCCAGCCCAGGGATTGTCGGAGTATTTAAAACGATGATACAAGCGTACCCGAGAGGGAACGGATACCTTCTTCGGGCGCTTCATGATCTCGCAATCCAAGACAAACATCGCCTTATCACGCCCATTCTGAGTACCGTGGAAATTCAGGCTATCGTTGGTTACAACAAGGGGGGTAATCAGGTTATCCTGGGCATGCCCGTACAACGCGGGCCGGTCAAAGACGGCGCTGAACTCACAAGGACGCCCACCATAGATGGCCTCGAAATCGGCGATAATGCTTACGCGGCCTTGACGATATCCTTCGACCAATCGGTTCCGGCTCTGAAAGAAGGTAAGATAGTCGCGACGCTCATTCAAATCGCGTATGATGTTCAGGCCGCGCTGGACCTGCTCAGGCCCTACGTCTAGGTCTTTTGTTTGGCGGTGTTCTTTGACTTGCGGGGCGCCTTGAGACGCGCTTTCGGCTCCGCTTCCGCCGCCTTCTTGATCGCGTCCTTCGGGACGCGTGCAATCACCTGGACGAACTCCTTGAACTCGTCCAGCGGTATCAGAGGCTCTAGTGGCTTTTTCGCCATAACGTACTTGAGTATAGCACTCAGTTAGAGCGGAGGGAACAAATGCCTGACGGGCTGGACCCAGAGGAGATTCGACGTAGCCTTGATCGGTCGCGCAATCGTCCCCCTCGGCCAACGGATGGGGAGCTCGAGATCGCGGTTCGCATAAGTTCGGTATGCGATGAGATTCGGGGCCTTGAGATAGATGGCTTGGCGCAATTGACTCCCGAGCAAGAAGCAAAAAGAGTCGAGCACATTCAAGCTTTGAATGTTCGATTGCAGCGTTTAGAGGACGCGGCGCGGCAAGAAGCCCGGAAACCTCGGCCCGAGCAGCATTAATGTAACGCACCCAAAGCGGGTCGGCCGCATTCTCGGTTGTGTTGACCGCCGCCCTGTCACGGTGTGCCAATCTTGGAGCATCCTTCCACTTACGTCAAGTGAGTTACACCCTAAACTTGACGAGGCCAAATGGCCTAGAGCGCCCTTCGACTACGCATTCCTCCGGAATGCTCCGCTCTGGGTGACATCAGCGGAAACGCCTTCTTCCGGAATGCTCCGCTCTGGGTGACACCAGCGGAAACGCCTTCCTGCGGAATGCTCCGCTCTGGGTGAAATCGGCGGAAACGCATTCCTACGGAATGCTCCTCTCTGGGTGACATTGGCGGAAGCGCATTCCTGCGGGATGCTCCGCTCTGGGTGACATCGGCGGAAACGCCTTCCTACGGAATGCTCCGCTCTGGGTGACATCGGCGGAAACGCCTTCCTCCGGAATGCTCCGCTCTCGGCGGCATAGCCAGGACTTGCCACGCATCACAAGGCAACCGTGCGGTCTAAGGAGGGCGAACGCACGTATTCTATACGAAGCCTTTTGGGGACGTGCATTGCCGTCACGCTTATCAGCGCTTGCAGCGGCGCCGGCAGCGGCGCGCCGCCGTCAGTCGCGTTGGCAGCGCGCCACGCTAACACCGTCGGGCCGAACCTCTACGTCGTAAATACGGCCGGCAATACGGTCACCGTGTATGCGAACGGCCGCGGCAGCGCATCTCGAACGATCAAGCACGGCGTTGTCATTCCGCTTGCCCTCGGATTCGACTCTGGAGGCAATCTTTACGTGTCGAACGGCGTTGCAACACAATCAACAAGTCCGAGGGTGACGGTCTATGCACCCGGCGGAAAGGCTGTCGTGCGCAGGATCGGCCAATTGTACAGACCGTACCTAATGGCGTTCGACGCGGCAGATAACGTCTACATCGCAAATTACCAACCTTTTCATTGGCATTTTCCTTGCCGGAACGCACAAAGAGATGCTGAAAATAAACCGATCAAATCACTTATCCATCCGACCTGGCCTTCGATAGCTCGGGTGATTTGTTTGTGGCGAACGCCGGCTGCGGTCCCGGCCAACCGCAGTGCTATTACTCCCGACCATCGAGTGTTACCGTATACCCAACGGGCAGCGACCGCGCGGAGCGAACCATTTCGCAAGGGATCGCCCAAGCGAGCGCCCTCGCATTCGATGCCTCCGGTAATCTCTACGTGGCGAACAAGGCTGCCAATACGGTGACCGTCTATTCCCCAGGAAGCGACACCGTTTTGAAAACGCTACAGGGCTTCGATGGCCCCGATGCCTTAAAGTTCGATGCTCACGGAAATCTTTACGTTGCCAACTATCAGGGCAACACGGTATCCGACGTGCCGATCGGACGAGGAAAGGCTCGCACAATATCGGACGGTGTGAATGCGCCGAAAGCATTGCAACATTGTCTGCACTCCGTGCCCGGATATAACCGGCCCTGGTTGCCTCAAGGTCAGCCGGGCAGTGGTTCCGACGGCGCGGACAAAAGAATGTTGGGGCCTCGGTCGAAAGTATGAGGCACATGACCATGGCTGAGACGACGTGTTAGCTCTCGTACTGGCGGTTCATGTGTGGTTCGGAACGTATTCTGTTTTGGACGTGGGCCAGCCGGGAGTTCCGAAGCTGACGACGTTACAAGCTCGGTGGCTTCACCTAGTCCACGCCGTTCCCGCCTATGCGAAGTGGTGGCAACACTTGCGCTTCGTGAAACAATCTCCGAATAAGTATCCATCGCTTCCCCCGCTACTCGTGTTCGATGCTCAGGGCTTGGATCGGTTAAGCGAGGGCGACGCAGCAGCCTACGAAGCATGGTTCCACGTTATTGGAGAGCCGTGTTATGCAACGTACACCCCGTCACGGAAAATATACGTTGGCCAGACGTCTGCAGCGTGCTCTGCGGAACTTCTGCCCCCGGTACCCGGCGAATCAAATGTCTTGAAGCCATAGGTGAAGCAAAGTACGGTAAAGGAGAAACGCTCGGTCGGAAGACGGAGCGTTTTTCTTGAGTCTCACGCGAATCGGGCGGCAAACCTCGGCTGTAGTCCCAGGGAGTAGCGCAGGTAATATCCGTAGGTCGCTCAACCACCACCTTGCGATGGGATTTGGCGTGCGTCGATCGAGCGATGCAGAGTCCTGTACGTCATCTTTTCATATACACTGTCTTCCGGTTGACGCGTGTTAGGATTGGACGATGCGATTGGTGGCGCCGAGCATGGAGTATTTGCCGAGCTATGTGAGCGCGTTGGAACGCGGGTGGTCACCGGACAATTTGCGGCCGGAGGTTGCGAACGAAGAACTCGACGCGATCCGTCGTTCGGCGGAGGGGTTTCTGCGAACCCTCGACGATCGAGCAGCCGCGGGAGCACCCATTCGGCTTCCCGACGGATCCTCGGTACCGCGGCTGCCGGGCTTTCGTCGTTGGCTGTGGGATGGTGAGGTTTGCGGGAGCATCGGGCTGCGCTGGTCACCGGGAACGCCGGCACTCCCCGAGACCTGCTTGGGGCATATCGGCTACGGCGTGGTTCCCTGGAAACGCCGACGCGGCTACGCGGCGGCTGCACTCGCACAAATCTTACCCGAGGCGCGAGATATCGGCTTACCGTACGTCGAGCTGACGACGGAGCCGGATAATGTGGCTTCACAAGGCGCCATCCTCGCCAATGGCGGCGTTCTCGTCGAGCGTTTCATCGCTCCGTATGCGCACGGCGGCGAAGAACTCTTGCGCTTTCGAATAACCCTCTAGAGATCGGCCGCTTCGGGTGCGTCGAGGAAGGACTCGACCATCGTTGGGAGCCAGTCGGTGCGAGTCATCATCGCGGCGTGATCGGTGCCGGGCAGCACCGCAAGCTGCGCGTGCGGCAAGAGGTGGGTCATTTCAACCGCGTGTTCCGGAAGCATCACATCGGAATCGCCGACCATGACCAACGCCGGCGCGACGACCTTACGAATGACGTCACGACGTGCGGATGACGGATCGCGACCTGCAGCGCGATGGTAACACCGTTGCTGAAGCCGAATAAAGCGGAAGCACGTGGCCGAAGGAAGTCCCGATCGTATCGCCGCCGTGCAGCAGCACGAGCGGTATTCGCGTCGGATGGGCCGTACCGTGAATCTCGTAATACATGTTCAGCCCGTTGACGGGCGCGTAGCCGGTCCCGGGCGTGGTCGAACCCATCATGATCGATTGGAGACTTTCGAGGAGGTCGTTATAGCTTCCGCCATGGCCCTTGGCAAGACTTTGCGGGGTTCGGCATAAACTGACACGTTGTATGAAGAGCTTGGCCTTGAACTACCTCGCCGCTATCGTTGTGTTCGCAAGTATTCCCATCGCTGCCGGCGCGCAGCCCTCGGCGGTCGCGCAACCGGCGCCGCAGCCTTCGCCGCCGGTGCACCACGCCGTTTCGAACGTTTCGGGTGCCCAAACCGCTTTCGATCGCGGTTTGCTGGACTACTATGGCTATAATCCCGAGGCGGCCGAGCACGAGTTCTACACGGCCGCCGATCTCGATCCGCATTGCGCGATGGCATACTGGGGCATCGCCTTGAGCAACGCGCCAAACCTCAACGTCCCGGCGACTGACGATCGCGACCAACAAGCTCGCGAAGCAATCGCACAGGCGAAAACCCGTGAGGTCAATGCTTCCGCCGAGGACCGGGCCCTGATCGACGCGGCGGCCGCGCGATTTGACGCTTCAACGAAGGCATCGCCGAGCGCCTTGCAGGTGGCGTACCGCGACGCGCTCGCGCGAATCGCGTCGGCATATCCCGACGATCCCGATGCGGTCGCGCTCTATGCCGAGGCCGCGCTGTATGTGGCCGTCGGCGATCGGGATTACGATGCCGGTGCGAGCCAACGATTGGCGCAGAAGGCCCGCGTCGCAGCCGTGCTACCGTACTTCCAAGCGAGCTTGGCGAAGTTTCCTAACCATGTCGGGCTGTTGCACTTCTACATCCACGCCGCGCAAATGGCGGGAACGTCGCAATCCGCCGTCGCGGCGGCCAACCGGCTGGCGGCCTTCACCTTGCCGCCGGAGGATTCGCATCTCACGCACATGCCCGGGCATACCTACTTCGACGTCGGAATGTACGACGCAGGGCTAGACGTCGGCCGGCGTTCGGTCGCGATGGACGAGGCCGATTTCGCGTGCTGCCACCCGGGCTATTACAGCGCGCCCCGCTACTACCACGAACATAACGTGAGCTTTCTGCTCTACGCCCTGACGCAAACCGGCCACTTGCCGGAGGCGGTCGTCGTCGCACGCCAGGCTGACAATCCGAACTTTCTCGCAAAGCAACTCGTTGCCGCCAGCGACTGGCAAGGCGTGTTAGCGATTCCCTATCAGCGCGGAAAGAATACGACCATCGCATTTGCGCGCGGGCTTGCGTATGCCAAGATCGGCGACGTCGCGCAGGCGAAACGCTCGTTGGCGGAGATTCCCAACGCGCCGGCGGGTTCTCCATTCGGTCTTGCGACGACCGCTGCGATGCGCAACACGCTGGCGGGTGAGATCGCGATTGCGCAGCATGACGACGTCAAAGCATTGCAGCGGCTCACGGCGGCGTCGGCAAGTGCCGATACGTTGGAAAAGTTGGGCGGCGCGGAGATGCCCGCCCTGTACTACTACTCGCCACACCTCGCGCTGGCCGAACTTGCCAGCCGACTGGGAAAGATCGAGGTCGCAAAGGCTGCGCTGCAAGCGGAGCTGGTAGCGGCACCGCATTGACCGGCTGCGCTGAAAGCGCTCGCGCAACTCGCGCAGTAAGGCGCACGGTGCTCCTTCGACTGCGCGCCTTTGGCGCTCCGATCTGTCCTTCGACTGCGCGCCTGCGGCGCTCCGCTCAGGATGACAGGGGGGTTGGTGCGCTAAGGGGTTGCTGCGCGTTGTTCGCGGACTAGCTTGGCGATTTGATCGGCGTCGAGGCCCAACTCGGTCAACGCGACTTCGGCGAACCCGAACGCGCCCTCGGTCTCGGGCACGAGCGCGTCGCTCGCCCCCGCACCACGCAGGGCGCCCACATCGTGGAGTCGCCGCGCACGAACGACGATGCGAAGCCCGGGGCGGTGCGACAACTGCCGGGTGATCGCAAGATTGGCGGACGTATCGGGAATCGTGCTCAGGACGACTTGCGTGGACGCAGCGATGGCGCGGTCGACGACGCGCGGGTCGGTGCCGTCGCCGTATTGCGCTTCCGCGCCTTCGCGCTGAGCCAACCGGACGAGATTTACGTCGGTTTCGATCACGGCGAATTTGACGTTCGCTCGCGCACAGATGGCGCCGACGGTGCGACCCACGCGGCCGTAGCCGACGATCACGATGGCCGGCTGCGTTACGAACGGGTGCACGTCGTCGAACGATCCCACGTCCAGCGACCGGCGACGCGGCTCGAGTAGACGTGCGGCGACCGCCGCGATGACGATCGATAGGAGGGTCGCCCCGATAACGGTCGCGTATTCCGGTGCGCCCAGGCGCTTGGCGATCAAACTGTTGTTGGCGAGCACGACGTTGAATTCGCCTAACGGCAACAGGGCGATACCCAGCGCCACCGCGGTCCCGGCCGGCTGGCGAATGAACCGGCTCAGGCCGTACCACATCCCGAATCGAGCGGCTGCCAGAATCGCCCCGATCGTCAGGATCGCCGGCCAGTAGGCCAAGAGGGTGCGGACGTCTACCAGCGTTCCGATCGAAACGAAGAACAGCATCACGAAGAGCTCGCGAAACGGGGCGATGATCGACTGCACCGTCCGGCTGCCGGCGGCTTCGGACGTTACCGCGCCCGCGACGAACGCGCCGAACTCGTACGAAAGGCCCGCGACGTGCCCAAGCCAGGCCGCAACCAGTGCGACGCCCGTGCAAAACGCGATCATGGCATCGCCCGGCGCGCGGCGCAAAAAGCCGATGACGACCCGATGCAGCACCGTCGCGCCGATCACCAGCGCGACGATCACGAAGAGCGCCGCTTTGAGCAGCGGGATCGCCGCGCCCAGCGGCGAGAGTTCCTGCGCGGGCGCGGTCGTAATGACGAGGATGAGGACCGCCACGAGATCTTGCGCCACCAGCAGTGCGATTGCCATATGCACGGCGCGCTTGTCGAGCAGACCGAAACCTTGCAATAGCGCGACGCCGATCGCCGTACTCGACAGCGTGAAGGCCAAGCCGAGCGTGATCGGATGCGGGAAATGAAAGAGGATGCCGAGGCCCCACGTCAGCACCGCAAAGCACGCCATGAGCACGAGGTTACCGACCATCGGCACGACCCCGACCGAGCGCAGCTCGCGCGCCGAGAATCCCAACCCGAGGCTGAACAACAACAGAATTAACCCGAGTTCGCTCAGGCCGCCGAGCGACGACGCGTTGATTTGGTATCCCGGGGTAAACGGGCCGATGACGATGCCCGCCAGCACGTAACCGAGAATCGGCGTCACCTTCGCGGCGCGCGCCAGCCCCCCGAAGATGCTCGCGGCGACCAGCGCCGCGGTCAGATCGAGCAGAAACGTCGCGGTGCCGTGTTCCACGCGATTAGTAGTTGCCGGAAATGTCGCCAGGGCGGGTGAGTAGTTGGAACGGACCCGGATCGAGATGCCGGAAGCGGTCGTCGGCCGTCAGATGATCGACGTGTTGAAAGAGCACGACGCTGGGGACGTCGGTCCCGACGATTTGCTGAACGCGCCGGTAGTACGCGCGCCGGGTTGCACGATCGTAGTGCGCCAGCGCCTGGGCCAAGAGCGCATCGACCTGCGGACTGCAATAGCGCGAAAAGTTTTGACCGTGCGGAGGCCGCTGCGCGCAGCTATACAGGTTGCTGATATCGGGGTCCGCGCCCCAATACCACGCGTAGATCGAAAGATCGTACTTACCCATGCTGAGGATACCTGTTTGGTTCGCAAACAGGGCGTTGGCCTGATAGCGGACGTATTGCAGCGGAACGCCGATGTCTTTGAAGGCCGCTTGCATGATGAGAGCCGTTTCGTCGCGCGAAAGATTTCCAGAGGTGGAGACCAGCGTCAGCCGTAGTGGAACGTCGCTTTTGTAGCGGATGCCGTCGGAATGCAGCTTCCAGCCGGCAGCGTCGAGCAGGCGGCGCGCCGCGGGCAGATCGTAGCCAAAGCAGGGCGTAGCCGAATCGTACGCCCAACTCGAGACGGGAATCGGCGAGCACGAGAGGATCCCCGAACCGTGATTGACTTTTTGAACGATCATCTTGACGTCGATCGCGTGGGCCAACGCTTGGCGGACCCGACGATCCTGCAGAATCGGATTTTGCACGTTGAAGTCGACGTGCTCGTAGGCCGTCGTTGCGAAATCGAGCGTGCGCGTGTGCGGAGTGCCGCGCGCCGCCAGATATTGCTCGTCGGGGACGCGCCCAAAAGCCGATAGTTCTCGAGTGCTCAGCTGCGAGATCGCCGTGCTCGCGTCGGGAATGATGCGGTAAACGATCGAGCGCAACTTCGGACGACCGCCCCACCAACCGTCGTACGCGGCCATCTCGACGGAACTGCCGCGCAACCAGCGCGTGTACTTAAAGGGGCCCAGGCCTACCGGCAGCGCGTTGTACTCTGCATGGTTGATCTCTTTGCCCTGCAGCAAGTGCTTGGGAAGGATCCCCGAACCGACTCCCGGCGTCAAAAAGAGCGCAACGAAGGCCGCGTACGGCCGCTTCAGCCGGACGACGACCGTGTAATCGTCGGGCGTTGCAACGGACGTAATCTGGTCGTATCCCAGGGTTGAAGAAGCATTGACCTTCGGGTCGACGATCGTCTTGGCCGAGAATGCGACGTCGGCGGCCGTGAACGGGTATCCGTCTTGCCAATGCACGCCGCGACGCAGCATATACGTAATCGTTCGCCCGTCGGCCGAGATCAGATGATTGGCGGCGGTCGGAACCTGAAGAGAGAGCGAGGGCACCAACCGGTTTCGCGCGTCGAAGGTGATCAGGTAGCCTTGCGTGAGCACCGACAGATCCGTTACGAGAATTTCGTTGGTTAGGACCGGATTGAGATTGTCGACGTCCTCGCCTTCGGTAAAGCTAAAGGTCTGCGTCGCCTGCCGGGACTGCGCAACGGTTCCGCACGCCGTTAACGCGCAAAGCAGGAGCGCTACCGCCAGACGGGCGACCGACGATGCAGGCATGCGACGCGTTTCGACGGCCGCGGCCACGGCGGCCTTGGGAGAAGCGGAACAGGACCTTGACTAAGTGACCTTAGTCCAATAAGCTATGGGTGTGAAATCGCGCAACATCCACGAGGCAAAAACGCACTTTTCGGCGCTGATCGCGGACGTCCAGGGCGGCGACGAGATCGTCATCGCGAAAGCCGGTGTCCCGGTCGCGCGCCTCGTCCCGATCGAGCAACCTTCCGGAAAGCGTACTCTCGGCTACGACGCGGACCTTCCCTTTCACATCGCGCCCGACTTCGACGAATACGTGCCCGAGGAGTTTACGCCGTACCTACGCCGGTAACGCTTCTGCTCGACACCCACGTCTGGCTGTGGATGGGCCTGACGCCGAAGTCCCTTGGGAAGCGAACGCGTGCGTTACTCGCGGATCGCGGGAACGCCCTCGTCTTTTCGACCGTCAGCGCTTGGGAGATCATGCTGAAATGCGCTCGCGGGAAGCTGCAGCTCCCGCTCGAGCCGACCGAGTACCTGCGCACGCGAGTGCCCCGCTCGGGTGCCGGGCTTCTTCCCGTCACGCTGGACCACGTGCTCGCTCTGGCGTCGCTCGAAGAGCGTCACCGCGACCCCTTCGATCGGATGCTCGTAGCGCAAGCTCTGGCCGAAGGCTGTACGCTGGTGACGGCAGACGACCGGCTTTTCGAGTATCCGATCGTCACACTCGACGCTCGCCGCTAGTCCGTCCCGCCTTTGCGAGGGCGCCGGGTGTCGGTTCGCGGACGTCGAAAGGCCCGGCCAAACGGAGGGTTTAACGGAGGGTTTATATGAAGCGTCGGGTTTTTGGCATTTCGCTGGCGGGAGCATTCGCGCTTGCGTTTGCACCGGTCGCCGCGGCGCCGGATGCGCTCACGGCCTGGTTCATGCGGGCGACGGCTTACAACACCGAAGGGGCCGCGACGAAGATGTCGCGTCCGGAACTCCTTCCCGGAACGCCCAAGAGCATGACGTGCCACTCCGAAGACGGACGGCCGGGTTTGGCCGGGGTTTGGCAGCTCCTCGCATACGACCGCGTCCACCATATTGCGTTTGCGACGGCGACCACCGATCAGTGCAGCGTCGCGCTATTCCGCGCGCCCGCGCCCACGGTAACGGTGCCGAACGCCGATCTCTCGGGCTACGCCACGAGGCTCGGGTTGCACGTCGGAAGCACCTACCAAAGCGTGCGCTCGACCTACGGCGGCGGCCCCGAGAAGAGCGGCGCGTCCCGATTCGTCGTGGCCTACACCTCAAGCGTTCCGGATCAGACCGTAGCGCTGCCGCACAAAAAGATCAGTTTACCTCAAACGGTGACCATCGTCGTCGAGGCGGGCCGAGTGTCCTCGATCTCAATCTATACCGATATGTCGGGAGAGTTCTAACTCCGCCGGTCGCCGCGTTACTCGGCGCACCTTAGGGCATCCTCGCGCATTTCTTCGGCTTCGTTGGCTTCGTCGATCGCTTTGATCTGCTCGGCCGCCTGTTCCGCGATCTCCTTGGCGCCTTCTCCGCCGGGATTCACGACGACGGCAAGACTCATGAGCGCACCAGCAGCCAGCCCGACGCACCGCACGATGAACCCGTTGCGCCGATAGGTAATGGCGTTTTTGGCGACGATCTCTTCATCGGTGAGGGCCTCGCCCTCCATGTCGAAGTGCATGCCGTTCTGCATCTCGTCGCTCACCGAGCCGTCGGCAGCGAGCGTCCACCAGCCGACGTCATTCGAACCGCCGTATGACACCGGCTTGGACGGTACGACCGCGCTCTTGCCGCCCGCGATGCTCGCCGTCAAACGCGCTTTCGCGTCCTCGGATACCGGGAGAGCGGCAACGTCCGCGCTGGAACGCACGATCGCCGGCGGGATGTCGGTATGGCGAGCGATGTAAAACATCTCGAGCGCATCGTCGAACGGCAGCACGTCGAGAGTGTCGCTGCGTTTCATCATCGCGGGCGCAGCGACCGCAAGGCGTTCGGCATAGACGCTCGCTACGCCCCACGCCACGCTCGCCGCCGCGTCGGCACCGTCGGGTGAGGCGCCTTCGGTCGCGCGATCCATCGCGAGACCGTAGGGAACCGGGCCGGCCGTGAACGGGGTCAGCCCGACGAACGTGACGGTCGGACGCGCGCCCATCACCGGCGGCGCCGACGTGCCGAGCGCGTCGGCAAAAACCGCGCGGCGGGTCGAATAGTAGGCGCGCTGCATCGCGCCGAGCGCGAGTCCGATCGCCTTAGGATCGTCGGTATTTACCGCGACCGGTTTGCCGTCGCCCCCGCCCGCGACGCCGGTGCCGAAATTCACCGCCACGCTCCAGACCGTTCCAAACGGATAGATGGTGAGCGGCAAAAGCGGCGCCGTTGCGGCCCGTCCGGCCGCCCGGTCCGCTGCGGAAATGCGATCGAAGATCGGCCGCGTAACGGTGACGCTGGGCACATTCGGCGCGCTGACGGTGACGTCGAGAACCAGCGCGATCGGGACCGGACCGCTCGCCAAAGGGGTGGGCGTCGGAGTGGGCGCCGGCGCGTTGCCGAAAGCGGCCGCCGCCTGTGATACGGCGCCTGCCGCGGCTCCCAGACCCGGTCCCGCCTTGGGAATCGGCACGACGATCGGCACGGCGGCCGTGATTTGCGTGCCGGCCATCAGCACCGGCGTAAAGCCGTTCATTCCGCTCGGCTGGGGCGCGGGCGACTGCAGCCCGAGCGGTTCTCCGAATGCGAATACCAACGCTTGATCCGCGAGATTGGCGGTGCGCCACGCCTGCGACGCAACGGTCGCGTTCGGCTGCGCGCTCCCGCGCGTCTCGAGGTGCAACGTCGTCGACACCGTGTCGTACGCCGCATCCGGCAACGCGTCGCGCGTCTTCGCGGGCGCGCACACCGTCGCGCCCGGCTTCGCATTGGACGCTCCCGGATCGAAATCGACCCAACTCGCCCCACTCTGCATCTGCACCCAGACGTGATCGGCCGCGATCGCGTGCACGTCGCCGCGGTGGCCCGCGCTCGGCTGCGCACCGGTCTTTTGAAGGTCGGTCGCGACCTGCGCGCCCTGCGCTTGCTCTTGCGCGCTCGCGGCCTTCCAGAAGCTTGCGATCTGCAGGAAACCATCGTGCAGTTTCGGCGTCGTCGCTTTCTGCGCGAGCATTTGCGCGTTGGCGGCCACGGCCGGCGCGACGTAGGCCGCGCGCGCAGCTGCCAGCGCCGCGTCGGCTTGCTGCGGCGAGAGCGTGCAGAACGCGTAGCGAATCGGCGCGCCCGGATTCGCGGTGGCCAGCAGATCGTGGAGCAGCAGGGCGCGATCGTAGTCGTTACCGGCGGCGTCGGTCAGTGTCGCGACAGCACCGCGAAAGACGCCGGGATAAACCTCGTAGCGGACGCCTTGAACGAAGGCGAGTGCCGTCGCAGGATCCTTGCCGACGATTTGCGCCGCCGCGGTTAGCGCCGCCGACGGTGGGGATGCCGGCGAGCTCGCCGCGGCCGCCGGCGATGGCGACGTCGTTGCGCCACCGGTCGAACTCGTGCCCTTCGCGCCGCTACAGGCCGCCAGCTGAACGATCAATATTGCTGCGAAAATGCGCCGCATCGCCGTCCCTCCACGAGAAGCTACCGACAGAGCTTTTCGACGCGCCAGGCTGACACCCGCTCGGCAGGCCATCGGGGTAAGCGTCACTTAGGCCGTTTTCAGGCGGGTGCCGTACAATGCGCCCAAGGGAGGCACTCATGGAATCATCGCAACCTACGAAATTTCTACCACTCAGCGTCTGGTCGACCACGCTGGCAGCGGCGCTCACGGCCTTGATTGTCGCCATCTTGTCGCTACCGCTGCATCTCATGCATGCCGGCCACGGGTTCGGCTTGCACGGCGGCGGATACGGCCAGCGCGGCGGAATGCCGATCCAAGGGATGATGCAGCATCCCGCGCCGAGCCCGGGACTCGTCCTCGTGTGGGTTTTGATCGCACTGCTCGTCGTCTTCGTCTATGGAGGCATAGCCGGGGCGATTTTCGGCGCGCTCTACAACGTCATTCTCAGCAGACGATAACGCGATTCCGGCTAGCGGACCACGCTGACTTCGACGCGGCGGTTCAACGCGCGTCCGGCCGCGGTCGAGTTGTCGCCGACCGGACGCGTCAGTCCATAGCCTTTGGCGATTAGCCGGCTCGCCGCGACGCCGTGCTTCTGCAGCCACCCCACGACCGACCGCGCGCGCGCCAGCGAGAGGTTCAGATTGTACGCCGCGCCGCCTTGATTATCGGTGTGGCCCGCGATAATCCAGCGCGATTTCGGATAGTGCTGGACGAGCGCGAGCACCTGGTCGAGCGCCGGCGTGCTTTCCGGCCGGAGCTTGGCCGAAGCGGTGTCGAAGTGGATGCCGTAGATCGCGACCGTTCCGTAACGCTGAATCGAACTCTGCAGTGCGTTGACGCTTTCGCGATGGCGCTTCAGCTCAAAGTGGGCGACGCCGCGCTCTCCCGCCGCGAGATCGAGCAGCTGCGTTTGGCTATCGTAGTTGACCGCACTCGCGCCCACCGACACGATTCCGGCTGGAATACGGCGTAACGCGCACGTGCCGTCGCGCGCGGTCGTCTCGGTTACCTGGGCCGCCGCCACGCTCGCGCCGGCAATCGGTTTGCGGGTAGCGGCGTCGACGACCGAGCACGCGATCGAGACGACGTAGCGAAAGCCGTGTGGATTAACGAGCAGCCGCACGAAATCAACCGCGTATCCATCGGGCATGTGGGTCGTCGGATCGTCGATCAGGAGTTGGACGTTGCCGGAGCGCAGCAACGGCCAATATTCCGGCAAGAGCCGCAGCGTGACGAGCTTACCAATTGGTCCGGTTTGATTCATCAAGTTGATCGTATCCTCGAACGAGGGGATACGCGTTCCGTTCAACGACACTTGAAAGTGAGAATGAAAAACCGGCGCTTGAAAATCGTCAAGGAACATCTGCACGAAGACGGAGTGAATCGGGCTGGGCAACGGACCGACGGCCAGCGATATCGGCTGCGGCAAGTCGTCGGGACGTTTGGCGCAGCGGGAGTAGCCGTCGGTGTTGTACTTATTGAGATCGGCAGCGGTCACGGCGGTGCCGAGCATGATTCGATCCGTGCCGGCCGGCGCGCCGAAACGCGGATCGCACGGATAGGGGTGCGGGGGCGTCGACTTTCCCGAGAACGGCGTGAAATGCGGCGGCCATCCGAAGCCCAAGTTGTTGATGTCGCCGGTGCGCACGACCAAATCGGCTTCACCGCCGCTGGTGCGCTGGGTCATGCTCTCCCACCCGGCCGGCAGCCCAGTGGGTTCGGGCGCGATGGTCGGCGTCGGGGAGGCAGTCGGAACCAGCGTCGGCAGCGGGGTTACCGTTGCGGATGCGGGCGACGGCGATTGCGTCGGAAAGACGATTTGGAACGGCGAAGCCGACGCTATGGGTGAAGCGCTCTCCGCTGGCGACGCGGACGGCGTTGCCGTACTCTGCGGCGCTTGTCGAGCGGACTGACACCCCGCACCCGCCGCACCGATAGCCACGGCGCACGCAAACGCCAAAATGCGTCCTCGCATGCGGGGATCATAGCACACTAGCGGCGAGCTTCACGCCGGAGGGCGCTAGAGAACGGGGTAGATTTGCCCCGTCTGCGAGCCTTCGATACTCTTCGAAAACGCGAGCCCAACGCGACGCGCCGGGACCGCCTCGAAGCCGCGGAAATAGTCCCCGTACGAGCCCATCGACTCTTCGAGCACCGTTGGGCTCACCGCGTTGATCCGCTGGCGCAACTCGATCGCGGCGGCTCGAACGAAACTATCCACCGCGCCGTTAACCATCGAGGCCGACGCGCCGAAACGAATCGGATCGTGCGATAGGACGCCGGAGATCAGCGTGAACGAACCGTTGGGATCGACGACGCCGCGCCCGGCTAAAACGAGGTTCACCTGACCCATGAGCTTATCGCCGATCCCGACGGAGAGCATTTCGGGCGTCATCGCTTCCAACGGGCCGAAATGGACGTTTCCGGCCGCGCACGCGACGGCATCGACCTTGCCGACGGCCGCATAGAGGTCGCGAACGCTCTGAAGGTCGGTGATGTCCACGCGATAGTCGCCGCTCGAGCGGCCCGCTGCGACGATCTCATGCCGAGACGAAAGCTCTGCCGCGATGGCCTTACCGATCGTACCCGAGGCGCCAATGAGCAGTATCTTCATGCCAGGCCTACTTCTTGGGAATGGCGCTGATCGCGACCGCGGTGGGGTGCGTTACGCCGTCGTCGAGCGTGCCGTAGAGGCTGCCATCGGAAAGGTTGTAAATATCGACCGCATCGCGATGGCCGTCGGGAACGGCGAAACGGCTGCCGCGGCGCCAAAATCGCCCTAGCTTTTGCGTGTTGGTCAGGTTCAGCGTTGCGACGACCGTCGCGTTGGCGCCGGAAACGAACAGCTTGTAGGCAGTCGCGGCTCCAAAATAGGATTGCGAGCCGACGAGGAGCGTCGGATTAATCCATTGCATGGCAACTTCACCCTCGAGGTCGGCGCCGATAACGTTCACATTGATCGCGCCACCGGTCTTAAGGATCTCGACCAGCGGTCCGTAAAAGTAGTAGCCCGTGTCGTTGACGCCGACGAACAGATTGCCTTTGCCATCGTACGCCAGCCCTTCAGGCTCCGTCGTGAATCTATACTTGACGCCCTCGTGCGACCCCGGCGCATACACGCGGACGTTCCCGGTTTCGCCGTAGCGACCAGCGAATTGGTTCAAGACCGCGATGTCGCCCGTGCCGAAGTCGACCGAGCAACTTTGCGGCGAACTGCCGCGGCCGGAAGCCTTCAGTTCGCGAATGACTTTCGTGCCGCCATGAGCGTACTCATTGACCGTGCGCGCGCCCGCATCGACGACCCATACGTCGCCAGCCTTGTCCACGCATAGCCCCGTGGGAATCTGAAAACCGGTAAGGTCGCCGACCTGCAGAAAGCCGCCGCCGTTGAGGTAGGTAAACACCGATACGTCGTGAGTGGCGTTGGCAACGTAGAGCAGAGTGGGTTCTTTCGCCGCCCTCTCGCGCATCCACGACGATCCGGTCGAACGGGCGCTCGAAACCGCTTCGGGCGCGGCCGGGGATCCGGGCATGGTCGAGACGCTTCCACACCCCGATATTAGGGGCAGCGCCGCGGCGAGCGCCAACGTGGACGCGCGCCTCACGAGAGGACGCTCAAAAATCGCATGGACCAAAGCTTCGGCGCAAGGCTTGGCCGTGCATGCCGCAAGAGCCGCAAAAACGGCGCTCGCTCGCGCTGCCGTTGCTCAGGGCGCCGGCGAAGTTTCGTCATCGGGCACGACGATATCGCTAGGTAGCGGAATTGGAGCGGCGCTCGTGGTTTCTGCACAAATAGACTTCTCCGGTCGATCGCTCTTGGCCTTAAGCACCGAACCTTTCGAAAAAACGGCGTCGTGAGCGTGCGGCCCAAACGACAAGACCCCTGCGCGTCCTCCACCGACAAACGTTCGAGCGAACTCGAGGTGGATCGTGTCCCCGCAGAAGTTTACGATGTCTTCAATGTCCAGCTCGACCTCCTGAGAAACGTTTGCACTAAAAATTCTCTTCGTTTCGTTGGTTTGGGTCAAGTACGAGCCTTCAGCGAGGTCGCCTTGTTTTGCGATCAAATAGCCGTTTAAGATTACGTCCTTTGATACCGAGAATTTCACTTTATGCTCCTCTTGAGCGTGTCCAAATCCGCCAACCCGGATTTCCTTTGTGACTAGAATTGGAATGATCGTCCCACGCGGTATAGCGATACTTGGCTGGGTGGGACTTGGTGCCGGAGACGGGGTCGAGCGTGGGTGCGCGCCCGGAGAAGTTCCGATGGTGAAGGCTGCCACGCCAATAGCGATAGGCAGCAGCGCTAAGCGTGCTGTAAGAAACATAGGACTAATTTCTCATATACCCCGCTCATTCCCGCGTGGCCGAGAAATTTAAATTTCTCCACGCGGCCCGAACCAGGTCGAGATGTCCACGCAGTTTTGCGTCGCGATCACTTTTACTCGCGCGCGGGTCGCCGAAACTCGGATGACTCGGAACGGGTCGACTATCGCGTTATGTCATCCGATGCTTCTGGGCGCATGCGCGTTGCCCGAGTTCACCAACCCGGCGAGGGCGCGCGATTGCAAATCGACGAAATTGCGGTGCCGGATCCCGGCCGAGGTGAGGTCCGGATCCGCATCGAGGCCTGCGGCATTTGCCACAGCGATTCCATAACGCTCGGCGGCTTCTGGCCGGGGATAACCTATCCGCGCGCCCCGGGGCACGAGATCGCGGGGCGCATCGAGGTGCTCGGCGAGGGCGTGCAGGGGTGGAGCACTGGCGACCGGGTTGGCGTCGGCTGGCACGGCGGTCATTGCGGCTATTGCGATCGCTGCCGTCGCGGCGACTTCATTACCTGCCGGCGCATTCAAGTCCCCGGCATTGCCTACGACGGCGGCTACGCCGAGTTCGCGATCGTTCCGGCAGTTGCGCTCGCGCGAATCCCCGACGCCCTGCCATCGGTCGAGGCGGCACCGTTGATGTGCGCCGGCATCACGACGTTCAACGCGCTGCGTCATAGTGGTGCCCGGGCGGGCGACGTCGTAGCAATACTCGGCATCGGCGGCCTTGGCCACCTCGGCATTCAATATGCGGCGAAGATGGGGTTTCGCACCGTTGCGATCGCGCGCGGCGCCGATAAGGAACCGCTCGCGCGCGAGCTTGGCGCGAGCGTGTATCTCAACAGCCAGGACGCCGATATCGCGACAGAGCTGCAGCGATTGGGCGGAGCGAGGATCGTGCTGTCGACGGTCACGGCGGCGGCGGCCATGGAGCCGGTTATTCCCGGGCTGGCCGTCGACGGGCAGTTGATCATCGCGGGCGCCGCGCACGAAAGCCTAGCGCTCAACACGGCGAGCATGATCGGCGGCCGACAGTCGGTGAGGGCGTGGGCGTCGGGAACGTCGGCCGACTCCGAAGATGCAATGAACTTCAGCGTGCAAAGCGGCATTCACCCGACGATCGAAACCATGCCGCTCGAGCGCGCACAAGAAGCCTACGACCGGATGCTCAGCGGGGCCGCCCGCTTCCGCGTAGTTCTTACGATGTAACGGGGCGACGGCGCGACGAGAATTAATTGGTGTGAGGTAGTTTTATAGAAAGATCGGAAGGGCGCGCGCGGCCTCGTTAACCGGCACGATCGCCTCGCGCTGCCGTGCGATGAAAGCGACGCCATTTTCTTGCAAAATTGTAGCGATCCAACCGACGTCGCGGGGTGGCATCGAGCCGAACGCAAGCACGGGCCGCGCCCGCCCGATTTCGGCGCGGTAGCGAACGCCGTAGTCAAAAAGCTGCCCCATTCCGTAGCGCATACGATCGACGGCCGCGCTCGAAACGTTAAGCCTTTTTGCTTCCACCAGAAGGCGCCGCTCGCCAAACGATGCTAAAAGATCAACATTATTGTTGTACAAGCACGCCGCCAGAACCGCTTTCGGCGGGCGACGGTGCGGACGCTGAGCGAGCGTCAGCGGCGAGTTCCATTTGACTAACCGGACCGGTCTTCAAAACGCAAGTCTCCGCGGGAAAAAGGCGTGGGGTGATCTCCAGGCGATTCGTTTGTGGCGGTTCGCGCAATCCTTGCGCACAGCGGGGGAACAACGGCCGGTACGGGCTCGTCCGGCGTGCCCCGCTTTTCACCCCTCAGCGCCGAAGATAATTTCCACCGTAATGCCGATTATTCGGCTGCGGGGCGCGTCCTCAACCCAGTACCGATTAGTCTAGTCAACTAGTCAATGATATGTTAGACTCACTGCATGAAGACGGTCGGCATATTTGAGGCTAAAACCCACTTCTCGGCACTGATTGAAGAGGCTCGTGATGGTCGTACGATCACCATTACGCGCAACGGAGAGCCGGTTGCCCAAATCGTACCGGTTCCCGCGCGCGAGACTGAAGCTCGCGAAGCAATGGACCGGATTCTTTCAACGCGCGCGAAGCTGAAGGGCCACACGATTCGGGAGCTGATCGACGAGGGTCGCCGTCGTTAGTCGTGGCGCGGTGCTCGACGCATCGGCGGCGGTAGCATGGTTCTTTGAGGACGAACTCGACGATCTGGCTCGCGCTATGGCGCTGACCGTCGCTAGATCGGGCGCGCTGGTTCCGGCGCTTTTCCGCCTGGAAGTCCAGAACGCCCTGCTGCAGGCGGTCCGAAAAAAACGGCTTACGCGCGCTATCGTCGAGGCTCGATTCGACGACCTCGACCAACTGAATCTTACGCTTGATGCGGCCGAAGCGAGCGCGACTTTCAAGAGGGGCTTTGCATTGGCGGAGCGCTTCCGCTTGAGCGCCTACGACGCCGCCTACCTCGAGCTTGCCGTGCGGGCGAAGCGCACGCTCATGACGCGAGACGATCGCTTACGGGACGCCGCCCGCAGCGTACATGCGCTTTGGGAGCCCGAGACATAAAAACACGGACGATTACGTTGACTGGGCCGATTTTCGCCCTTGCTTAGCGCTCCGCTGTCCTTCGACTGCGCGCCTTCGGCGCTCCGCTCTGGATGACAGGGTCGGGGCGCTCCGTTCGCGATGACAGGGGGTCGGGCGTTCCGTTCGCGATGGCAGGGTCGGGGCGTTCCGCTCGCGATGGCGGGTCGGGACGCGCTCCGCTCGCGATGGCAGGTGGGGCGGTGGGGTGGCTCCCCATGTGCGTTGTGGGGAAGGCGCGGTATCATGGTTCGCGATGCATATACAGCTTCGTTTTTGCGGATTGCTGCGCGCCGGCCGAAACGCGGGGACCGCTTTGCTCGTCGCGGCGTTCGTGGGGTCCGGGTTTTGGGGTCTTCTGCAGCCGCGCACGGCTTTGGCGGCAACGACCGGCTCGTTTCAGACGACGGCGAACCCCGGCGGCGGCTCGATCCTTACCGGCACCTTGGGGAGTTCGTCGCTGTCCGCCGCGACCGCCGTGCTATTGCGCCGCGTGCACACCGAACTCGGCGCACGCCCGACGGTCGTGCAGGTTGCGGTAAACAATCGCGACCACTCACTGGCGCTATTGTTCACCGCTACGCGTAGTAGTACGCCGTACACTGGGATCGCGATCGTGACGGCGAACGCAGGTTCGCAAGCCGCCGGTGCCGCGCTGTACGACACGAGCGCCCGTTTTCACACGACGGTCGGTCCAATGATGCGCCGGCTGCAAGGCATGACCGTTGCGTCCGCTTCGAAAACCGCGAATGGATCGTCGCGACGCTTCGCTCCGCCCGAACGGCTGATCCCGCACGCCTTCTCCGACGGCACGGGAAGCATCAGCATCCCCGCCGACTGGACGCTCAAGGTCGCCGACGGCGGCAGCGCGATCGCGGTCGGCCCGGGCGGCAGCGCGCAGGTCTCTTACAACATGCATTTCACCGGAGTCGATCCCTCGAATCCGCGCGCGCAAATGTACTTGCGAACCGCCTCGCCGATTGCGCGCGCGAATCTGCACGGCGCGGTGCTGCCCTATACGGGCGATCCGGTCGGGTCCTGGACGAGCATGTACCAGGCGATGGCCAAGAGCGAATTGCCGCCGATTCACGTGACGAGGTCGACGTCGACCGGTACGGCGACGGCCATCATGTCGGGCATCATGGGCTCCGGAGAGAAGTCCGTGCACTTCATCGCCCACGTGTTTTTGCTGCCGCCCAATCCCAACGGGATGTGGCAACTCACGGACAGCCACGTCTTCGTGGCGGACGCGCAGTTCGCGCGACAGGCCGAGACGGCAAACGCCGTGCTCAACAGCGTCCGCATCAACTTCGGTGCGCTGAACGCCCAACAAGACGCGATTCGCCAAAGCTTCCAGCGACAGTTCGAGGCCGAGATCGCTAACGACCAAGCCCAAGATGCCGCGCGCCAGGAAAGCACCGACGAGGCGCTCGCGAGCGATCGCGCGGCGCAAGAAGGCATGCACCGTCAAGCCGTCGCGATGGAGAACTACTCGCTCGATCGGGCGGTCGTCGTCAATACGGCGACGGGCGTGCACAGCACCGTCGACTCAGGCTTCGCCGCCGCACTCGTGCAAGGCAATTCAAACTATCAGCAGGTTCCCGCGGCCGAACTCCTGCGCGGCGTCGACTATTAGGCGGCGTCCGCGTCGGCGGTGGGCCCTTCGACTGCGCGCCTGCGGCGCTCCGCTCAGGGTGACAAGGGTACGGCGCTCCGCTCAGGGTGACGGGGGTGGGGGTGCTACCGATTGGCCGTCATATATGAACGCAGTTCTTGGCGCGATGAGAGTCCGAGTTTTTGGTACGCCGATCCCAGGTGCTTCTCCACGGTTTTATGACTGATCGATAGCGTGCGCGCGATTTCCAAATTCGAGCGACCCTCGGCGGCCAGCGTTGCGACCTCGCGTTCGCGCGTCGACAGCAACGGTATCGCACCGGGACCCGCGCTGAGCCGGCGAACGTCGTCGACGGCGCCGCACGCGCGATACAGCGCGACCGCGGCCTCGTAGTCGCCCGCGATTTCCAGGGCGGCAGCTTCGAGCAGCGGTGCACGCGAGCGCCGGAAGCCTTCTGCGGCCGCCGCTGCCAGTGCTGCGGCTTCGTCGAAACGTCCGTCGCGTTGATAAGTTAGAGCATCGAAAAGCGCCAGCGCCGGGCGTTCGAGCGAGTCGAATGGCCCCTCGCTGCCGCGAAGGAGGTAACGACGACTGCGGGCACGATCGTTCGGCGCTCCATAGCGGCCGATGGCCAGCAGCGTGAGGACTTCGCCACGCAGCAGCTCGCAGTCCGGCAACACGCGATGGAGCAGCGCTTCGGCGTCGTCGCGCCGGCCGCGGAGAACGAGGATCTCCGCAAGACCATAGCCGCACTCGATCTCGGGGGTCGACTCGACTACGGATTCGAACGCGCCGAACCACTTCTCCATTAAAGCCGCGTCGCCGAGATGGGCGCCGGAGGCGGTGCCGGCGGCAATGGCGAAGGTGAGGTTAACTCGGTTGTCGGTTGTGGGCGGTACGGCCTCGAGGGCGTTGCGAACGCCCTGCAGGTCGCCGCTCACGACGTAGCACAAAGCGGCCGTTGCTTGCGCGCATTCTTCGGCGTGCCGACTCCGCGACTCTCGCCACGTGCAGCGCGCGATCGATGTTTTCTCGCGCTTCTTCCGGCAGGCCTAACCGAGAAGTACTTCGCGCCGTTATAATAGGCGCCGGCGACCGCTCCCGCGCCGTGCGACCACGCGGCTTCCAACCACGCCGCGTGCTCGCGCCGTAACGTGTCGACGTCGCCCATGTCTTTGGCGACGCACGCCGCAACGTGATGATAGCGGACTCTGATGTCGGCCGCGCCCGCAACGGCGCGGGGGTCGACCAGCTTGAGGTGTTCGCGAGCGCGCGAAGGAAAACGCAGCGCCATCGCGATCCAAGCGATCCCAAGGTGGACGCGCGAACGGGCGGCGGTTTCACCGGCGTCGAGCCGCGCCAACATCTTCTCCAACGGTCCGGTGGTATCGCAAAGGCCGATCGTGTACTCGGTCATTGCCGCACGAACGCGGCAGGCCGCCTCGCGCTCGTAGGCGCCTGCCGCCGCAAAGACCTCGGCCGCCGCGGTGTAGTCGCCGCACCTTCTTCAGCCATGCTGAGCACCAGACGCAGGTTGGCGATCTTCTCCAAAATGGCGCCGCGCGCGACCGGGTCGATGCTTTGCGACTCGAGTGCTCGCTCGTAGAACGCCACGGCATCTTCATGCGCGTACATCTGTCTGGCCGCGTCGCCGGCCAAGTCGTTGTACTGCGTGGACAGCGCTTGATCACCGGCCGCCCACCAGTGGTAGGCCAGCGCTTCAATCGGCCGGTCGTCCTCGGAACGGCTCTCCAGCGCTTGGGCGATGTTGTGATGCAACGGGCGCAGCTCGGTTTCTAGAAACTCGCTGCAAATGACTTCGCGCGTGAGGGCGTGGCGAAACCGAAAGGCGTTCGGCTCCAATTCCTCGATAAGCTGAACGTCGCGCGCGCGCCGCAGTGCCGTAACGACGCTCTCGGTCTGCGCGCCGGTAATAGTCGACAAGAGATCGAGGTTGAAGGTGCGTCCAATCGCGGCGGCGTGGGTTACGATGCGACGCTCCCGCGCGTCGAACGGTCGCAAGCGCTCCAGCAGCGTCGTTCGAATGGTTTGCGGAATCTGCGGGCGATGGCCGAAACGCCGCGGTTGCGGAGCTTGTTGGACCGCGTTTTTGAGCAGCTCCTCGGTGAAGAACGGATTGCCTTCGCCGACGAGGGCGATCGCTCGGCGCGTCTCCTGACTGAGATCGATTCCAACGAGTGCCTCGTCGATGAACGTTCTCAGTTGGAGGCCTTGCAGCGGAGCCAGATCGATGCGGCCGGCCTGCGCCTGGCGCGTCATCTTTGAAATCGCCGCGGTCGCGGGATCGCCGGGCTGCACGTCGCCGGGGCGAAACGAAACGAGAAATAGCGCCCGCATCCGAGGCATGCTGGAACTCAAGTGGACCAGCAGATCGAGCGTCGCCGCATCGGCCCAGTGCAGATCGTCGATGACGACGACGAGCGCTTTTTTGGAGGCAATGGCGGCGAAGCGTTCGGCGATGGCGTCGAACTGTTCTCGCTTCGATTCGGCTGGTGCCCATCGCGACGCGCTTGGATCCAGCGACGCCAAGGCATCGAGGACGGGTCCGTAAGGTCGCCCCGCAAACTCTCGGCACGGTCCGTACGCGATGCGCCATCGAGAATAGGTGAGCGAACGGCAGAACTCCGCGATGAGCCGGGATTTGCCTAGGCAGGCATCGCCGGAGATAAAAACTAAGCCGCCGCGCGATGCTCCCGCTTCTCGCCGGCGTTCGTGGAGATAGGCCAGCTCGTTGAGGCGTCCAACGAACGGGCGGCATAGGACGGGTCGAACGATCACCGCGCCCTCCTGATTGGCGCCCGTCCCTTACGACGCCCGCCGCCGGCTCCGATGGCGAGCACTACGCGCGAGTCGGGTGGAAGCGGCCGCTCGCCTGGGATGCCTTCGAAATGGCCCTTCCGCCTCTATGCGCGCCGGGACCGCTTAGTTAAGGTGACAGTAACCAAGGAGGAGGATCCATGAAACTACCCGTTGTTGCTCTCGCAGTCGCTCTTTTGGCGGGCACCGCGCCCCTGTGTGCCACGGCGGCGGACGCGCCGACGATCGTCATGCCCTCGCAGTTGGTTTGGGCAACGAGTCCCATGCTTCCGGCGGGGACGAAGATCGCGGTAATCAGCGGCAACCCCACCGTTCCCGGCCCGTATATCATTCGTTTGATGCTGCCGGACGGGGCGACGTTTGCACCGCACTTTCACGGTGATACCGAGAACGTCACGGTCCTGGAGGGCACGTTATTGGTCGGCCTCGGCGATCGAATGGACGCGACCACGATGACCGCGCTTCCGGCGGGTGCCTTCGTCAGCGTACCCGTTGGCATGCATCACTACGCAAAGGCTAAAGGCGTCACGATTCTTCAACTCAACGGCATGGGACCGATGACGATGACGGCGGTAAACCCATAGCGACTACGGCTCAGCGTCCGGACGAAACTCCGGCGGGTCGCGCTGACGTATCGCCGTCACGCCACCGACGACAGGGGGTGGCTTTAAGTATGGTTCAACGGAAAGCAGACTCGGCCCGGTCGAGGCGACGTCGCAGATTCCATAACCCATGCGCCGAGAGGATCGCGGAGAAGATGGAGGTCACGGCGAGCGCGAGGAGAGTCCAAACGAAAAAGAACGCTCCACTGGACTCAGCGAGCGTGCCGGCCGGCAGTCCTCCTGGTCTGCTCACGTGAACAGTGAAAACCACGATGCCCGCGACCGATCCGAGGAGCATGATCGCATGCCCCGATCGCCGACCGGCCAGCACCAGCGTCCCGTATAGCCAAATGACGAGGATCGCGATTACCACGACGTTTGAGGCCGGCGACCTATCGGTTCCATAGACGATGTCATCCGTCAAGTGAAGCGAGAGGAGGACGATCGAGAGCAGCGACATGATGGTTAGGACGTTGTTGCGCTTCATCTTCACATGGTTCTCCATGAGTTGTATTATTTCGTTCGCGCCACCGAGCGACGCGAATGGCTGAGAACTCGTGGGCGGCGGCGAAGTGCTCTCATAATGGCGCCGACTTCCCAGCCCTCATCGAGCGCTGACGCTCACTTGTTGCCTACGGGCACGGTGACCTTTGCCTTTACCGACATCGAGGGCAGCGCGCAGCGTTGGGATCGCGACCGCGCAGCGATGCAAGGGGCGCTCCGCCGGCACGACGACCTCCTGCGCTCGGCTGTCGAGAACCAAAACGGCCACGTGTTCAAGACGATGGGTGATGCGTGCTGCAGCGTCTTTGCGCGTCCGGAAGATGCGATCGCGGCGATGGCCGATGCGCAGCGGGTGGTCGCCGCCGAGGACTTCTCTGCAGTCGATGGCCTACGGGTCCGCGCAGCGATTCACACCGGCACCTCCGACGAGCGCGATGGCGACTACTTCGGGCCAGCGGTCAACCGCGTAGCGCGGCTCATGTCCATCGGCCACGGCGGTCAGATCCTGGTCTCCGGCGCGACCCGCGAACTCGCTCACAGCGATCTACCCGCCGGCACAACGTTGGTTGATCTTGGCTCGCAACGGCTACGGGACCTCACCGACCCCGAACATGTGTGGCAGCTCAGTATTGGTGGATTGCAAAGCGAGTTCCCACCGCTGCGCTCGCTCAATGCATTCCCCAACAACCTACCGATTCAGCGCACGTCGTTTGTCGGTCGCGAGTCGGACGTTGCCGCAGTTAAAAAACTGCTCGGGCGCCATCGCCTGCTTACGCTGGCGGGTTCCGGTGGCGTGGGCAAGACGCGGCTTGCCCTGCAAGTGGGGGCCGCACTGCTGGATCGGTATCCCGACGGCGTCTGGGTCGTCGATTTCGCCCCGATCACCGATCCCGAGCTGGTCTCAAGCGTGATCGCCCAAGTGCTGGGCATGAGCCAACAGGAAGGACGCCGGATTGACGAGTCGATTCCGCTCTGGCTCAAACGCAAAAAGCTGCTGCTCATCTTCGATAACTGCGAACACATCGTCGATATCGCCGCTTCACTGGCCGATGCGATCTTGGCAACAGCCCAAGACGTCCGCATACTGACGACGTCGCGCCAACCGCTCGATGTCGGGGGCGAGGCACTGCATCGATTGCCATCGCTATCGGTTCCGACCGAGGCTGTGGGCTTACGGATGGATGAGGCGCTGCGCTATGGCGCGATTGCGCTCTTTGTCGATCGCGCGCAAACCGCCGACACGCGCTTTACGCTCACCAACGATACTGCACCCGTCGTCGCCGAGATCTGCCGTCGCCTGGACGGCATTCCGCTCGCCATCGAACTGGTGGCTGCACGCGTGAAGGTGCTCTCCATTCCCAATCTCGCGCACCGTCTCAACGAGCGCTTCAGGCTACTCACCGGCGGAAGCCGTAGCGCGCTGCCGCGTCAGAAGACGTTAAGCGCGCTGATCGATTGGAGTTACGACCTCCTCACGGTGCAAGAACAGCTGCTGTTCACGCGGCTGGGCATCTTTGCCGGCGAGTTCGGACTGGAAGCGGTCTCGGCAGTGTGCAGCGGGGCAGGCCTCGACGAAATTGAGAGCTTCGACTTGCTCACCTCGCTGACCGACAAGTCGCTGGTGGTCGCCGACACCAGCGGTGAACGGGAGCGTTACCGACTGCTCGAATCCACCCGCGCGTATGCGTTCGAGAAACTCGCATTGGACGAGCGCGCGCGCCTGGCGCGTCGCCATGGCGAGTATTTTCGCAGTCAAGCGGACGCGGCCCGCGAACGCTTCGGTACGGGCTCGACGTTTGCGTGGGTCGCCGGCGTGGAATTGGAACTCGACGACTACCGGGCGGCGCTGGCATGGGGCCTCACGCAGAGCAACGATGCGGTCGTTGGCGGTGCCATCGCCGGAGCATTGTCAGCGCTGTGGAACGGAGGCGGCCTCGGGGTCGAAGGCCGCTATTGGATCGGACTGGCTCTCGAGCGGGTAAGTGACGCCGAGCAACCACGCATCGCTGCCAGACTGTGGTACGCCCTGACCCCTCTTTCCTACGGGACGCGCAAGCGCGATGCGGCTGAGCGGGCGATGCAGCTGTATGCGTCGGTGGGCGACGTGCACTGGGCTGCGAATGCGCGGGTGGAATTTGCGTGGGGCCTTTATCAGATGGGGCGCCTTGACGAAGCCGGCGACGCAATCGCACGGGCACTTGCGGCATTGCGCACATGCGGTGACCAGTGGGGGGTTGCAGGTGGCCTCAACATTCAGGCGGCGATCGCTTTGAATAGCGGCAATCGTCACTCGGCACGCGAGCTCTTCGCTCAGGCGCTTGCAACTTATAAGGCGCTTGGAAACGAAATCGAAGCTGCCGTAGTGTTGGGTAACATGGCCGAGCTGGAGTTTGGCGAGGGTCGCCCCGAGGAGGCGCTACGCTTGGGAGCCGAAGCGCTGGAGATTAATGTATGCGGTAAAAACACCGAGAGCATCGCCCTCGCTCACGTCAACGGAGCGGCGTACCGGATCGCGCTGGCCGACCTCACGGGCGCACGAGCGTCGGCGCGGGAAGGATTGCGCTGGTCACGGCAAGCGGGAGTCCAACTCACAATCGCCATTTCGCTCCAGCATCTGGCCGTGCTTGCCGGGCTGGGCGGCAATAGTCGAAGTGCGGCGGAGCTGTTGGGCTACGTCGACGCGCAATACCGAGAGCTGGGGCTGGAACGCGAACCTACGGAACAATCGGGCTACGATACGCTTCAGGCTGCGCTTCACGACACGTTGAGCGGTGACGAGATCGCAAAGCTCGCGGCGCAAGGCGCGGCGTGGTCGGAAGATCGGGCGGTCGAAGAAGCGCTAAAGGTTTAGGCCAGCCGGCCAGGTGGTGGTTTGCAAGGCCGCTCCGTTTCACACCTAAGATTTAGTCGACGTCGTACGATGGGTCAGTTAGACAACGCTGGGGGTCCCGGTTGCGGGGCGATCAGGGCTAAGCATTCGCAGCTTTACCGAACGGCGATATTCGTGGAGCAGTTTAGATGCGTCTTGTTTCCTTCGATCTGACGAAGCGGCTGGGCGTCGTTCAAGCCAGCGGGATAAACGATAACGTAGTCGGGATTGTCCTGACATCCGTCAGAGATGTAAATTTTGCTGCCAGCATCGAGCGCGACGCCGTCAGGCGCTTAGAGGCCCGACGTATCTTGTCGAACCGGGGCCTGGTCGCCTTCGGCTTCGGGTGCGAACACATCGAGCGTTGCCGTGCCCCAGTCTGCGACGTAAGTGTATCCTTTTGCGTCGACTGCAATGCCCTCGGCTTCGCCAAGTTGCGTCAGGCTACCGGAAATCATGCGTTCGGGTGCCGCGTTGCCTTTTGCATTCGCCGCAAAAATCGCAATACTCGTTCCTTGGCTGACGTAAATGTTCGATTTTGAGTCAAGCGCGATACCCCACGGGTGGCTCAGCATCGTCTTATTGCCGCTTATGGTGCGTGTTGGAGAAATGTTTCCGTTCGACTTTGCAGCGTAAATAGTGATGCTATCGTACTTATTATTCGCCACCAACAGCTCGCCGGCGCTATCGAGCACGATTCCCGCCGGCGCGAGCAGTCCCGTTTTCGTACCTGCGATGGTCCGGATAGGCGCTGAGTCTCCGCTAGCGCCGGCTGCATAAACGGTGATCGAATTGCTCTCGAAGTTGGCGGCGTACGCAGTGCCGTCGCTGTCGAGCGTAATCCCGATCGGATGATTGAGCTTCGTGAGAGAGCCAGCGATAACGTTTACCGGAGATTTATTGCCGTGAGCGTTTCGTGCGAAGAACACGATCGAGCCGGTTCCGTTGTGTCCCGATACCGCGTTCGCAACGATAATACAACGTTGCAACGGACATGTGCTCTTCGCCACAGCGGCCGCCGAGGCGTTAAGCGTGCTTGCAGGCACTAGACCTGCAGGATTCTGCGGTCCGCCGCAAGCGGCTAGAGATGCAACCAGAACTGCCAATAACACGAATTGAAAGCTACGCAGACTTTCCATGCTGTATCTCCTTCTGGGGCATGGCCCCGCCCCAGCCTAGGTTCGAATCATACTTCTAAACTGGACCCAAGTCCATCTTCTGCCGTCGCAATGCCGAGTTATTTAGTCGCGGTCGAGGAGTGAGCGATGCGACATATGTTATTCCGTACTCCGCGCCGAGACGAATATCTGGCGGCCGGTTACGCGCCGCCCGCAGGACGCACACTCTTTGGGAGCCAGAGACGTAGCGTCGTTGTTTACCTAAAATTGTGGGCGTGAATGGCGTCCGCAATGCCGTGACCATCGAAGACGTGGATCTGTTGGGCGAGCATGTCGATGCAGCCGCTTTCCTTCTGCAGTTTACCGTCAATGACGAGCATCGATGCGCTGCGGATCGTACGACGATAGCGCTCGTAGACGTCGGGGCGGACGATCACGTTGACCAGACCGGTTTCGTCCTCGAGCGTTAGGAAGACGAAGCCTTTGGCGGTGCCGGGACGCTGGCGGGTGATGACCAAGCCGCCGACGCGGCAGAGGAGATGGTTTGGCATATCGGCGAGGCGCGCCGCCGGGATGACGCGCTGCGCGTCGAGTTGAACGCGAAAATGCGCCGTCGCTTGACTCTTGGGTGTGATGCCCGTCGACCAGAGATCGAAGGCGGTCTCCTGCTTGGGTACGATCGGTTTGAAGTTGACTGCGGGCTCGGCGACGTCCATGAGTTTGCCGAGTTCGCCACGAGCTTCGCGTTCGTCGAGCGCGCGCAGCGCCCACATCGCTTCGCGACGCGATTTGAACCACGGTGCGAAGGCGCCGGCAATCGCAAGATTCTCCAGCGCTTCCTTCTCTAGCTGCGTGCGTTGAGCGAAGTCAAGGAGGTTGGTGAAGATGCGCGCCCTTCGACTACGCTCGCTTTGCTCGCTCCGCTCAGGATGACAGGGTGGAGGCTCGCTTTGCTCGCTCCGCTCAGCCCTTCGACTGCGCGCCGAACTTTGTTCGGCGCTCCGCTCAGGATGACAGGATGGGTTGCTCTGCTCAGCCCTTCGACTGCGCGCCGAACTTTGTTCGGCGCTCCGCTCAGGATGACAGGGTGGGTTGCTCTGCTCGGGAGGACAGAATAAAGCGGATTCTAGGCGGTGGCGTTGGGCTTCGCCTAGGCCGCGGATGAGGTGGAAGCCGAGCCGCAATGCTCCGCTGGCGTCGACGTGGGACCAGTATTCGCTGGCGTTGACTTCGACCGGCTTGACGGCGACGTGGTGGCGGCGGGCGTCGTTGACGAGTACCTCCGTTGAGTAGAAACCCATCGGTTGAACGTTTAAAATGGCGGCGGCGAAGATGGCCGGGAAGCGGCACTTCACGTAGGACGACGCGTACGCCAGGAGGGCGAAGCTGGCGGCGTGGGATTCGGGGAAGCCGTAGTCGGCGAAGCCTTCGAGCATGTGAAAGAGCTGCTCGGCGGCGTTGCGGTCGATGCCGTTGGCGACCATGCCGTCAACTAGACGCGGGTAAATTTCGAGCATGCGTTTGCGCGAACGTTTGTGCCCCATCGCACGGCGCAGTTGATCGGCTTCGCCGGGGGAAAAACCGGCCGCTTCGATGGCCATGCGCATGCCTTGCTCTTGGAAAAGCGGCACGCCCATCGTGCGTTCGAGCACCGATTTGAGTTTTGGATGCGGGTAAGTGACGCGTTCCAGACCGGCGCGGCGGCGGAGGAACGGATGCACCATCTGGCCTTGGATCGGGCCGGGGCGAATGATCGCGACCTGCATGACGATATCGTAAAAACACGCCGGCTTCATGCGCGGGAGCATGGATTGCTGAGCGCGCGATTCGATCTGGAAGACGCCGACGGTGTCGGCCTTCTGAATCATTTCGTAAGTCGGTGGATCGTCGGCGGGGATCGTGTGCAGCGCAAGTTCGGTGCCATGGCAGCGTTGGTGCAGGGTGAACGCTTCGCGTAGCAGCGAGAGCATCCCGAGACCGAGGAGATCGATCTTGATCAAGCCCAGTTCTTGGAGATCGTCTTTATCCCACTGGATAATCGTGCGATCGCGCATCGTCGCCCACTCGACCGGCGCGACGCGCACCAATGGATCGCGGGTCAGCACCATGCCGCCGGAGTGAATGCCCATATGGCGCGGGAAATTCTCGAGGCGCTCGCAGAGGGTGAGGAGCGCGTGCTCGGTCCTTCGACTGCGCTCGCTTTGCTCGCTCCGCTCAGGATGACAGGTGCTTGGCTCGGGGAGACGGAGCGCGGTGGGGAGGGATTCGGTGGCGTTGTAT
>DASXDV010000203.1:0-45938 GCA_036490465.1 Candidatus Tumulicola sp.
CGCCGAACCAGGCCTCGAGCAGTTCCTGCGCCATCGGTCCGGACGTCGCGCGCAAGCTCAGGCACAGGACGTTGGCATCGTTCCATTCGCGCGCTCCCGCGGTGGCGGGATCGCCGCAGAGCGCGGCCCGAACGCCGGGAACCTTGTTGGCCGCGATGCTGACCCCGGTCCCCGTCCAGCAGCAGACGATCCCGCAGTCGGCTCGACCGCCGGCGACGGCTTGGCCGACGGCGCGCCCGACCGCAGGCCACTCGTCGTCCCCGCCGGGCACGAGCGCCCCGAACGCCACGACCGCGTGGTCGTGCGCGTGCAGCCACCGCTCCACCGTCGCCGGGAGTTCGCCCGCCGCGTCGCTGCCCAGTGCGACTCGCATGAAACTCATGTTACGCTCGACCCAGCCGTGAGCCTACGATTTGCCGCCACCGTGATGCTCGCGCGCCCGGCCCCAGCGCCCGCGCGCGGCTTCGAGATCTACATGACGCGGCGCAGCGCCGGAAGCGCCTTCGCGCCCGATGCATTCGTCTTTCCGGGCGGCGCGCTCGAAGGCGACGGCGATGCCGGCAGCGCCGCGCGCGCCCGCACGCTCGGCCTCGAGCCCGGCCGCGTGCGCGAAGAGTTTGCGCGCGCGACGGTCTCCCCCGAGTTGCCGGCAGCCGTGCCGCCGGCCGATCCGGCGGCCGCCGCCGGCCTGCTGGTGGCCGCGCTGCGCGAACTTTTCGAGGAAGCCGGCCTTTTGATCGCGCGCACCGCCGGCGGGGCGCCGGTCGACGCCGCGCACGCGTTTTCGGCCGAGATTCAAGCCGAGCGCGACCGCTTGCGCACGGGCGATCTCGCGTTCGCCGATTTTCTCGCGCGCCACGATTGGTTCGCCGACGCCCGCGAGCTGACGCTGTTTTCGCATTGGATCACGCCCGCGAGCGAACCCCGGCGCTTCGACACTCGCTTCTTCTTCGCGCGCGCGCCGCAGGATCAAGCCGGCCGCGCCGACGCGTTCGAAACCCACGACGGAATTTGGATTTCGCCTTTCGACGCGCTCGCGCGTTATCGCGCCGGCGACTTCCACCTCGTCTATCCGACGATCAAGCATCTCGAACGGCTCGCGCCGCTGCATTCGCTCGACGAAGCCGTCGAGTTCGCGCGCGGCAAAGCGATCGTGACGATCTTACCCGCGACGCAAACCGGCCCGTTCGCGATACCGGCAACGCTGGAGGACGCGTGGTAACGCTGGTTCGCGCACCCAACCCGTCGCCGATGACGCTGGACGGAACGAATTCGTACGTCATCGCGTGCGGCGACGCGGCCTTAGTCGTCGATCCGGGTCCGCCGATCGCGCGCCACGTCGACGCGCTATTGAAAACGGCCGGAGATCTCGGCCTTACGATTGCGGCGATCGCCGTCACCCACGGGCATCCCGATCATGCGCCCGCCGCCGCGTTGCTCGCGGCCGCGACGGGCGCGCCGGTCTACGCGCATCCGAACAGCCTCGTTCCGCACGGCCACGATCTCGAACTGGAGGGGACGCTGCGCGTCGGGGACGCGGCGCTGCGCGTGATGGACGCGCCCGGCCACACGTTCGATCACGTCGTTTTCTACTTGCCGCCGGAACGCGCGCTGTTTACGGGCGACGTGATCCTCGGCGACGGACCGGTCTTGATCGCCCCGCCGGGCGGCGCGATGCGGCCGTACCAGCACACGCTCGGGCGTCTCGCCGACGAGTTTGCCGGCGCGCGGACGATTTACGGCGGCCACGGACCGATCGTGACCGACGCTCGCGCGAAAATCGAGGAATACATCGCGCACCGCCGGCTGCGCGAAGACGAGCTGATCGACGCGCTCGCGCGCCGGGGAGCGCAAACGATTCCCGAACTCGTGCTCTACATTTACGGCGACGCGCGCCCGGAGTTGTGGCCCGCGATGGCCCGCCAGCTGCTGGCGCACCTGCAGGCGCTTCAAAGCGAAGCGCGCGTCGTTGCCGAGCCCCTCGGCCGGCCGATGAGCGAACAGGAAGGCTGGATCCTCAATCCGCCGGTGGAACAGTTGGTCGAACGCGCGCAGCGCGACCTCGCCGCCGCCGAGCTGGGCTCGGCGATGCGGCTCGACGAACTCGACGCCTACCGGTTAGCCGGCCAATGAGAGCCCTCGTCTGGGCCGCCGCAGCAGCTGCACTGGCCGCATGCGGGCAAGGCACGCCGGGACTAATGCCGCAAACGGGCGCGGGATACTCGGACGTTCCGTTCGGATGCTACGTCACGACGATCGATCCGACGCCGGTCGAGGCCACGATCACGTTCTACGGCTGGCCGGACAACGATCCGCCCGGACGGGCGATCGCCCATCCGGTGATCCATCGGGAAGCCGCGGGAGACGGGACGTACTGCAATCCGACCACGTTTGCGACCGAGCGAAAGAACGATTCGCGCATTCCCTACGGCATGAAAATCTACGTCCCGCACGTGCGGCGGTACTTCGTTCGAGAAGACGATTGCGCGGCGTCGGGGCCGCACCGCGGGCACGGCAACAACGGCTGTTTCAAACTCTGGTTCGACCTGTGGATCGGCGGAACCCGATCGTCGAAAGCGCACGCGGTGATCGAGTGCGAAAACGCGCTAACGCCGAACGGCAAAGTCGACGTGATTCTCAATCCGAAAGCGGGTTTGCCGGTGGACTTTCCCGGACCGATCTATCGCAACGCTCCGCCGCCGCTGGGCACCTGTTTGGGGAAGCCGGAGTCCTAAGAACCGCTTAGGCGACGCGGACCACGATCTTGCCGAACTGGGCGGCCGAAGCCATCCGTTCGAACGCCGCCACCGCGTCGGTCAGTTCGAAGGCCCGGTCGATCGCCGGCACGAGCCCATTTTCGAACAACGCGAGCATCGCGGCAAAGTCTTGCGGGCTACCCATCGAGGTTCCCAAAACGCTCACGTGTTTCCAGAAGAGCGGGAACATCCGAATGGTCGCGTCGCCGTTGGTTCCCCCGTACACGACGATGCGTCCGCCCGGCGCGATCGCGTCGAGTGCTTTGGCCAACGTTTCGCCGCCCGACGAATCGATAATCACGTCGACCGGTCCTTCCGCCCGCGCGCGTTTGTGCCAGTCGGGCGTCGTCGCGTAGTTGAAGATCAGATCGGCGCCGAGTGCGCGAGCGCGCTCGAGCTTTTCATCGCTGCCGGAGGTTACGACGACCCGCGCCCCCGCGCGTTTGGCAAACAGCAACGCGAACGTTTGGACGCCGCCGCCCACGCCGGTAATCAGGACCGTTTCGCCCGGCTCGAGTTTTCCGCGCGTGAAGACCGCCCGGTACGCCGTCAAGCCCGCCAGCGGAATTGCCGCCGCTTCTTCCATCGAAAGCGCCGCGGGTTTCGGATAGACGTTGGCGGCCGGCACCGCGACGTATTGCGCGAGCGTCCCGTCGCGCGGCATTCCGAGGATGCTCGAATTTTTGGTGTCCCAAACGCGCGGGTCGGCGCCCCAATCGAGCATCGGATCGATGACGACCGGATCGCCCGCATCCAGCGTCATCACGTCGGGTCCGACGGCGGCGACTTCGCCGGCCCCATCGGATCCAAGGGTCCGCGGCAACGCGATTCCGGGATAGAGTCCTTGCGTGATGAACACGTCGCGCCGGTTGAGCGCGGCGGCACGAATGCGAACGAGCGCTTCGCCGTTGCCCGGAAGCGGCACGGCGATGTCGTCGAGGCGAAGGTTTTTCGGACCACCGATCTCGTGCAACCGGACCGCGCGCATCGCGCACCCTTCGCGCCGCGCGACCGGCCAGGCCTTCCGGCATCGCGCGGCGTAGAACGACGGCCCATGAAAAATCGTACGAGCGCCCTGCGAGCGGCTTTTCGCGGCATCGCGCGGGTGCAGAGAACCTTTCACATTCGGCTCGGCGCGCTGCGAGCCAGCGGCCTGCCGGCCGTCCTGATCGGCGTCGGCGGAATCGTTCTCGCCTCCGGCGTCGCAGCCGCACTGGCGAAGGCGGCGCCCCGGCTTCCCGAAACCCTCGGCGAAGCGCGCGGGTTGGCGGAAGCGATGAACGCTCGCCTACGTTTGAAATCGTGATTGCACAAGACGCTCTGACCGAGTTGATCCGCGCGCGCCTTCCGGGCGCCGAGGTCGAAATCGTCGACCGCACCGGCACGATGGATCATTTCAACGTAACGGTGAGCTCCGAGGCGTTCGGCGGCAAGACGCCGATCGAACAGCACCAACTCGTGTACGAATCGCTCAAGGCGGCGCTCAAGGACGGCCGCGTGCACGCCGTCGAGCTCAAAACCGTCGTCCTCCCGCAGAAAGCATGATCATGTCGGACCAACTCAAAGACGAAATCGCCAAGGAAATCGCAGACAACAAAATCCTCGTCTACGGCAAGGGCACGAAAACCGCGCCGCGCTGCGGCTTCACGCTCGAGACCATTCAATTCTTCGACGGTTTCGGCTACCCGTTCGAAGTCGTCGACGTCCTGGAAAATATGCCCAAACGCGAAGCCCTCGCCGACATGACGCAGTGGCCGACCTTACCGAAGGTCTTCATCGGCGGCAAATTCTACGGCGACACCGACATTCTGGGCCCGATGGCGCAGAGCGGCGAGTTGCGCGGCGTGCTGGCGGAAGCGTTCGGCGGCGTCGAGCCCGCTCCCAAACAAACCATCAACCTTCACTAACTAGAGCGGACGAGTTTTGGCCGGCGCGTTTACGACGCTGATCGCTCCCGAGACGCTCGCGGAGCATCTCGAAGATCCACGGTACGTCGTCGTCGACTGCCGCCACTCGCTGGCGGATTTCGAAGTCGGCAAGCGGCTCTACGACGAGTCGCACGTTCCCGGCGCGTTCTTCGCCGACGTCGAAACCGATCTCGCCGGTGCAAAAACCGGCGCGAACGGACGCCATCCCATGCCGGCTCCCGCAGACTTCGCCCGCTTTCTGCGCGCGCTCGGCGCGAGCGCCGACACCCAGCTCGTCGCCTACGACGCCGGCGGCGACATGTTCGCCGCGCGTTTCTGGTTCTTGAGCCGCTGGATCGGACACGCCGCCGTCGCCGTGCTCGACGGCGGGTTCGCCGCGTGGCGAGCCGCCGGATATCCGGTTACCGCAGCGCCGGCGCAGCCGCGCCGCGAAGGTACGCTCGCCGCCGAAGTGCATCCCGAACTTCTCGTGGATGCCAGTTACGTACTCGCCCATCTCAACGATCCGGCCGTACAGATTTTGGATGCTCGCGCCGAGGACCGCTTCGCCGGCCAAAACGAAACGATCGATCCGGTCGCGGGCCACATTCCGGGTGCGGTCAACCGCTGGTTCAAGCGCAACTTCAACCCCGACGGCACGTTCAAGTCGCGCGAGACCTTGCGCGCGGAGTTCGCAGCGCAAGGCCTGGATCCGCGACGCGTCGTTCACCAATGCGGCTCGGGCGTTTCGTCGGCCGCCAACGACTTGGCGATGGTCCACGCCGGCCTTGCGGGTTCGCGCCTCTACGGCGGGTCGTGGAGCGAATGGGTCGCCGACCGCTCGCGCCCCGTCGCCACCGGCCCCGCTTAACCCACGATTCGCGCGCTAGCCGCCGATGAAGTTGTTCATCGTGTCGAGCGACGCATGCACGAGCCCCGCGCCCACGATGCTGCGCATCCGCAGCGCGATCAAGCACAAGAAAAATCCCATCGGCGCGTTCGACAACACGTTACGCGCGCATTCCAGCCACCAGTTGTCGGGATGTTGAAACGGGTTGATGTGAAGCAAGCCGAACAGGACCGCTTGCGTGACAATCGCCCACTCCTTCGGTATGAAGGCGCGCAAGTGGCTGAAAACCATACCCCGCGTTAGGAACTCCTCGCTCAAGCCGTTGCTGAGCAGGTTGTGCGCGAGAAAGTAGACGAGCAGCGCGACGGTGCCGTGCCCCCGAGAGAACCACGCGACCGCAAAAATTGCGGGCAGCACGGCGGCGCCGAGCAAGGCGAATCCGGTTCCCTTTCGCCACCGCGTCAAACCGAGCTCCGCAGCCTTCGCGCCGAGTAGGAACAGAAGCGCGCCGGGCACGAGCGCCTCAAAAGAACGTTCGGGAGCGCCGAGTCGCCGTACCGAAGGCCGACGATCACCGACAGGTGCTGCAGCGCGGCATTGACGGGACCGCTCCAAAACACTTCCCGTCCGGCTAGGACGTAGGCGCAAGCGGCGACGACGACCGCGACGCGCGCCCATAGCCGCCATCCACCGGGTCGCGTCTTGAACGCGGTCTCCTCCGACGGCAGGTCGAGGCGGATGCACGATCGCGTGACGATCCAAAGCACCAGCCCGTACGCCGCCGCACCGACCGCGAGATACGCGGTTTGGCGATCGAAGGCCAGCAGCGCAACCTCTCCAAGCGCGCAGATCCCAAGGAAGGCCCAATGGGCGGGACTCCAGGAGCCAAAGAACCGCCGCACCGGCGCGGTCACTTAGCGCGGTTTGGGTGGCGGGACCGCGAAGGGCTTGGCAACCGCACCGGCGGGCGACGCGGCGAGCTGCACGAGGTCCGCGTCCGTCGGCTGTTGTGAAAAATCGCGACAGGCGTCGACGAAACAGAAAAACCCGAACGGCCGGTCGCCGCGGTTGACGAATTGGTGCAGCTCGAGCGCGTCGACGTACACCACGTCGCCGGGCGAGACTTCGGTGAAGCCATCGCCGATCACCGCGTAGCCTAGACCCGCGCGCACGATCACGTAGTGTTCGTGCTCGTGCTTCTCCAGACGCGAAGCGGCGCCGGGTTGGAGTTCGAAATATCGCAGCTCCATCGCCGGTCCGGGATCGGCGGGCTCGTTCTTGCGGCCGCCGACGATGGTATGCCGGGAAACGCCGGTCTTAGCGGCGTCGTCGCCGGGACGATAGCCCTCGACCGCAACGCCTTCCCAGCCCGACTCGCTCGCGCGAATCACGGTTCTCTGCCGCATAGCGTTTCTTAGCCTATCACAACAGGAGGAGGCGCGCCACGACGGTAACCGCAACCTCCCATGCCCCGCTACTGGCTATTGAAGACCGAGCCCACGGCGTTTTCGTTCGACCAGCTGCGCCGCGACGGAAGCACGCCCTGGACGGGCGTCCGCAGTTTCCAAGCCCGCAACAACATGCTGGAAATGCAACCGGGCGACTTAGGCTTGTTCTACCATTCGAGCATCGCCGAGCCGAGCGCGATGGGCATTTGCAAAGTCATCAAAGCCGCGTATCCGGATTTCACGCAGTTCGAACGGGGCGGAGAGTATTTCGACGGCCGCGCCAAGCCCGACAAGCCGATTTGGATGATGGTCGACGTCGCGTTCGTCGAGGCGTTCGCGCAGCCCGTCACGCTCGCACGCATGCGCGCCGATCCTCGATTGACCGGAATGGCGTTGCTCAAGCGCGGTCAGCGCCTATCGGTGCAGCCGGTGATGCCGCACGAGTGGAAGATCGTCCTCGAACTCGCGTCCGAGACGGCGAACAGTTAGCCCATCGCTTGGGTGAGGAAGACGCGCTGGGCGTCGATGGGAATCTCGCCGGGACCCGGAACGCGGCGCCGGTAGCTGCCGTTTTCGAGCAGCTCGCGGCTGCGCACGTTGTCGGCGAAGAGCACGGTAAGAATTTGTCCGTCGATCGTTTCGGCGATGACCGGATCGAGCACCGGCGTGACGATTTCCACGCGGCCGTCGAGATTGCGGCCCATCCAGTCGGCACTGGCGATAAAGACTTCCCGGTCGCCGCCGTTTTCGAACGTGTAAATGCGCGAGTGCTCCAAAAAACGCCCGACGATGCTGCGGACGTGGATCCGCTCGCTTAGGCCGGGCACGCCCGGCCGCAGCACGCACATCCCGCGCACCAGCAGTTCGATCCGGACGCCGGCTTGCGACGCCCGATAGAGCGCGCGAATGACCTCGGCGTCGCTGATGTGGTTGAGCTTCGCGCGAATCCCGGCTCGCCGGCCCGCGCGCGCGTGTTCGGTCTCCCGCTCGATGACCGAAATTAGCTCGCGGCGCAAGGTAACCGGCGCGACCCAAAGCTCTTCGTAGTCGGTGATCTTCGAAAAACCGGTTAACGCGTTGAACAGCTGCGCGATGTCGCCCCCCAGCTCCGCTCGGCACGTGAAGAGGCTTAAATCGGTGTAGAGCAGCGACGTTTTCTCGTTATAGTTGCCGGTGCCGAAGTGCATGTAGCGGCGCAAACCGTCTTCGTCTTCGCGCACGACCAGCAGCGACTTCGCGTGAACCTTCTGGTTGGCGAATCCGTAGACGACGTGCGCGCCGGCGCGCTCCAGCCGCTTGGCCCATTCGATGTTGTTCTCTTCGTCGAAACGGGCCTTGAGTTCGATCACCACCGCGACCTGCTTTTCGTTCTCGGCGGCCTTGAGCAGCGCGCGCGTGATCGGCGAGTTTTTTCCGGACGTGCGGTAGAGCGTCGCCTTGATCGCCAGCACCTTCTCGTCCTCGGCGGCGGCCTGCAAGAATTGCACGACCGGGTCGAACGATTCGTAGGGATGGTGCAGCAGGATGTCGCCTTCGCGAATCGCGGCAAAGATGTCGGTGACGCCGATCAGCCGCTTGGGAATGGCCGGCATGAACGGCTTTTCGCGCAGCGCGGCGTAGCCGGGCAAGTTGACGAGCTGCCACAGATCGCTCAACGCCATCAGGCCGTCGACTTCGTAGCTATCGACCGCGCTGAGGTCGAGCGCCTCGCAGAGAAAGTCGCGCAGGTACTCGGGCATTCCGCGCTCGAGTTCGAGGCGAACGGGCTCGCCGAACCGGCGGCGCTGTAACTCCGACTCGATTTCGCGCAGCAGATCGTCGGCCTCGTCTTCTTGGAGATCGAGGTCGGCGTCGCGGGTCACGCGGAACAAGTACGCGTCGCGGACGTGCATCCCGGGGAAGAGCCCGTCGAGATGATGGGCGATCAGATCTTCGAGCAGAACGAAGCGGCGCTCGCCCGGCGGCGACGACTCGAGCGGAACGAAGCGCGGCAGGGTCGGCGGGATCTTCACGCGGGCGAAGTGCAGCTCGATGCCGTCGCGGGTCGTTTCCTCGAGTTCGACCGCCAACGAAAGCGACAGGTTGGAAATATACGGAAACGGGTGGCCGCTATCGACCGCCAACGGCGTGAGCACCGGAAAGACCGAATCGTCGAACGTCTTTTCGAGGGCGGTTTGGGTTTCGTCGTCGAGGTCCGAAACGCGCATCAAGCGGATGCCTTCGCGTTCCAGCGCGGGCAGCAGATCGTCGTTGAGCAGCCGCATCTGGGTGTGCAGCGACGTGCGCAGCCGTTCGGAGATCGCCGAGAGGTGCTCGGCCGGCATGCGGCCGTCGTCGGATCGCCGTACGACCCGCGCTTCGATTTGCTGCTTGATGGCCGCGACGCGAATCATGAAGAACTCGTCGAGATTGGTTCCGTAGATGGCGACGAACTTCAAACGTTCGAGCAACGGGTTTTGCCCGTCGAGCGCCTCTTCGAGCACGCGCTCGTTGAATTCGACCCACGACAGCTCGCGGCTGATGTAGAGCGAAGGGTCGTCCAGCGAGACGGGCGGGGAGAGGGGTTCGGGCAGAACTGAGGGCTTGATCATACGGTTGTGAGCAACGGGTTTCGCCGCCCGCCGGTGAAAGTCCAGCGCCCATGTGGAGCGATTTGACGGTGCACGTGGAGCAGCACGTCGCATTGGCCGTCTGCGCGCTCGCCCTCGCGGCGGCGGCCGGCGTGCCGCTGGGGATCGCCGCCGCAACCTGCGCGCCGGTCCGCAGCCCGGCCCTCGCGCTGGCCGGCATCGGACGCACCCTTCCAAGCCTAGCGGTGCTCATGCTGCTGCTGCCGTGGCTCGGCGTCGGAGCGGCCCCGGCAATCGTCGCATTGGCACTGCTTGCGATTCCGCCGATCGTGATCGGGGTCGAGGTGGGAATTCGCGGCGTTCCCGCGCCGGTGCTGGATGCGGCCGCGGGAATGGGGATGACGCGGGCGGAGTCGTTCCTGCGCGTCGTCGTTCCGCTGGCGCTTCCGGTGGCGTTTGCCGGCTTACGCACGGCCACCACCGAAACGATCGCGAGCGCGACGCTGGCGACCTTCATCGGCGCCGGCGGACTAGGCGACGAAATCGTGCGCGGCTTGCAAACCGGCGACTCGGCGGCGCTGTTTGCGGGAGCGCTCTGCGTCGCGCTCTTGGCGCTCGTCGCCGAACTCGCGCTCGGACAAGTCGGACGTCGCATCGAGGCGAACGCATGACGCTTTCGCGTGCGCGCGCGCTGACCTGGCTGGTATGCGCGCCCTGGCTCGCCGCCTGCGGGTCGCGCGCCGGCATCGTTCGGGTCGGCTCCAAGAATTTCACCGAATCGTTCGTCATCGCGGAGATCTACGCGCAGGCCCTCGAACGCGCCGGATTGCGCGTCGATCGCCGTTTTAATTTGGGCTCGACGCAGATCGCGTTAGCGGCGATCGAACGCGGCGACATCGACCTCTATCCCGAATATACCGGCACGGCCTTGATCGACGTGCTCCACCTCGCGCCGATCGAGAATCCACACGCGCTCTATGCCACCGTGGCGGCCGAGTTTCGGCGCCGCTACGACCTCGTCTGGCTCAAGCCGTCGCCGATGAACGATTCGCAGGCCCTCGCGACGACGGCCGCGATCGCGCGCCGGGAGCAAATCCGCACGCTTTCCGATCTCGCGCCCAAGGCCGCGCACCTCCGGCTCGCGACGATCCAAGAATTTCTCAGCCGCCCCGACGGGCTGCCCGGACTCCAGCGCGTCTACGGCGGCTTTCGATTCGCCGACGTTCGCACGTACGACATCGCGTTAAAGTATCAAGCGCTGCTCACCGGCAAGGCCGACGTTTCCAGCGCGTTCACGACCGACGGCGCGATCGCCAGCGACGATCTCGTCGTCCTGCGCGACGACCGGCATTTGTGGCCGCCCTATAACGTCGCGCCGGTCGCGCGCCGGCAAACCCTGATCGCGCAGCCGCGGATCGAACGGGTGCTCGACGATCTCGCGCCGGCGATCACCGACCGCGCGGCCCAGCGCATGAACGCCGCCGTCGAAAGCGGCCACCAGGATCCCGCCGACGTGGCTGCGGCATTTCTCAAGAGCGTGGGGCGTTGAGCGGCGCGTCGCTGAAGTTCGAACGCGTCCGGGTCGCGTATCCGAAAACGGATCTTCCGGCCGTCGACGACGTGACGTTCGAAGTCGCGCCCGGCGAACTCGTGGTGCTGCTCGGACCGTCGGGTTGCGGAAAATCCACTCTGCTGCGGGCGACGAACCGGCTCGTTCCGCTCGCCGGCGGAAGCATTTGCGTCGACGGCCGCGACGTCGCGGAAGTCGACGCCGTCGAGTTGCGCCGCGGCATCGGCTACGCGATTCAAGCGGTCGGCCTGTTCGCGCACATGACGGTCGCCCAAAACGTCGCCGTCGTTCCGTCGTTGCTCGGTTGGACGACGGCAGACATCGCCGCCCGGGTCGACGAGCTGCTCGGACTGGTCGGTCTCGATCCGGTCCGATATCGCGGGCGCCGCCCGCGCGAGCTTTCCGGGGGCGAGGCGCAGCGCGTCGGCGTCGCTCGCGCGATCGCCGCCCGGCCGCGCGCGCTGTTGATGGACGAGCCCTTCGGGGCGGTCGACGCGCTGGTCCGGACCGCGCTGCAACGCGAGTTGGCCCGGATCGTCCGCGAACTAAAAACCACGACGATCTTCGTCACGCACGATTTCGACGAAGCGTTGAAGCTGGCCGACCGGATCGTCGTAATGCGTGCCGGCCGAATCGAACAGATCGCCCCGCCGCTGGAACTACTGGAACGTCCGGCGACCGACTACGTGCGCGAATTGGTGCACGCCGGCGACGACGTCTACCGGCAATACTACCGGCACGTCCGAGAGGCGAGCGCATGAACTACGCGTTCGCCCATCCGGGGCGGATTGCGGCGCTGACCGGCGCGCACGTCGAGGTCGTCGCGGCGGCGCTGGCGGTCGCATTCGCGATCGCGCTCCCGCTGGGGATCTACGCCGCCCGCCATCCGCGGGCGTCGGCTTGGGTCCTCGGGACGCTGGGAGCGCTGTACACCATTCCCAGTCTCGCGCTGCTGGCCGTGCTCGTGCAGTTCTTCGGTCTCGGGTTCACGCCAGTCTTCGTCGCGCTCGTGCTCTACGCGCAGTTCATGTTGGCGCGCAGCGTCGTTGCGGGGATCGGAGGCGTCGACCGCTCCCAAGTGGAGGCCGCGCGGGGCTTAGGAATGTCGCCGGCCCAAGTGCTCGTTCGAGTCGAGTTCCCGCAGGCGCTTCCCGTCATCGTGGGCGGCGTGCGCGTGGCCGCGGTCGCGACCATCGCGATCGCCACCCTGGGAGGCTACGTCGGCGCGGGCGGCCTGGGGGTGTTGATCTTCAACGGCCTGACGCTGCATCAGCCGGAAATGATCGTCGCCGGGAGCGTGGCCGCCTGCGGGCTCGCGATCGTGGTGGACGCCTTTCTGCGTACGGTCGAGCAGCGCGCCCGCCGCTAAACGCTCCCTCGGGTAGCCAAAAGCACCAGCACATCGGGACTCCGGTCTCGGGGTTTGCGGGCTCCGGCGCGGTACGATTGAGTTCCACCCACTCCGGCTTCTAAGGATAAGCGCCATGCGAACTATTCCGACGCCCTTCCGAGCGCTCGCGCTGGCGGTCGTGGCGTCCCTCCTGTCCACCTGCGGCGCAAGCGGGACGGGATTACAAGTCTCGCCGCCCACGGCCGACCCCGGCCGCCTCCCGACCGTCTTCGATTCGATCGTTCCTCATGCTTCCGGTAAGATCCAACACGTCGTCATCATCGTTCAAGAAAATCGCAGCGTCGACAACCTCTTTCAAGGCTATCCCGGCGCGGGTACGCAGTCGTTCGGCTACACGACCGCCGGCGATAAGATCCCGCTCCAACCGATCGGGCTGGAAGCTAAATGGGATATCGATCACTCTTCGTTTTCTTACTTCGCCGCCTGCAACGGCACCGGAAAAATTCCCGGGACGCAGTGCCAAATGAACGGCTTCGACCGCGAGGTTTTAGGGTGCGGGCAAAACCCGTACGAGCCGGCGTGCCCCCATCCGAATCCGCAGTACGGATACGTCCCGCAAAGCGAAACGGGGCCGTACTTCGCCATGGCAAAACAATACGTCTTAGGCGTTCGCATGTTTACGTCGAATTTCGACGCGAGCAGTTTCGTCTCGCATCAATACATCATCGCCGGCCAGGCCGCGCACACGGTCAACTATCCCTTGAACGTTTGGGGCTGCGACGGCGGCCCGAGCGATACGATCGGCCGCATCTCCGAGACGCGTCATTACGGCAGCCACGTTCAAGCGTGCTTCAATTATCAAACGCTCGGCGACGAACTCGACGCGGCGGGCATCTCGTGGAAATATTACACTGCGTCGCTGCATAGTCGCGACGAGGGCAACACTTGGAGCGCGTTTCAAGCGGTCCGGCACATCCGCTACGGCCCCGACTGGAAAAACAACATCATCAGCCCGCAAACGCGCTTCTTCGACGACGTCAAAAATGGACGGTTGCCGGCGGTTTCGTGGGTCACGCCGACCTGCCGAAACTCCGATCATTCCGGCTGCGGGTCGAACCACGGTCCGGATTGGGTGGCGTCGCTGGTCAACTTGATCGGCCAGTCGAAGTATTGGAATTCGACCGCGATCTTCGTGTTTTGGGACGACTACGGCGGATGGTACGATCACGTTCCACCGCCGTACAAAGACTACGACGGCCTCGGCATCCGGGTACCGCTGCTGGTCATCTCGCCATATGCCAAGCAAAACTACATTTCGCACGTGCAATACGAGCACGGCAGTCTGTTACGGTTTGTGGAAGATCAGTTTGGGCTGCCGCGGCTGGCCGATACCGATCGGCGGGCCATATCTCCCGCCGGCGATTGTTTCGACTTCACCCAGCCGCCGCGAAAGTTCGCCGTTATTCCGGCCCGTATGAAGCAGCACGATTTCGAGACCGAACCGACCGACTGGCGGATCCCCGACGCCGAATAAGCGTCGTTCGCAAATTGGACTAACTCGGTTCGAGCAGTTGGTCGATCGTGCAACTGCGGGGCGCCTTGTCCGGGCGCCAGCGCAATAGCCGCGCGGCGTGACGAAAGCGCCGCGCGGTAACGTGATCGAACGAAACCTCCACCACGACCTGCGGCTTCACGGGAAACCAGGGACTCTGCTCGTCGCCCTTGTGCCAGCGGCTCGGGCCGCCGGGCGCAACGCCGGTAAAGCCGGGCTCCTCGACGATCGGACGTAACAGCGCGCCGGCGCGTTCCCGCTCGCTCGCGCTCATGCTGCCGACGAATCCGATATGGTCGAGTTTGTCGCCATCGTAAAGACCCAACAGCAGCGATGCCACCGCTGCGTCCTTGGAGAGCCGAAACCCGCCGACGACGCAGTCGGCGGTGTAGCGTCGCTTCACTTTCACGACCGCATCGCGGCGCCCGAACGCATACGGCGCATCGAGCCGTTTGGCAACCACGCCGTCAAGCCGGGCGACGTCGCCGGCCAGCCACGCTCGCGCGAGCGACGCGTCGGTCGTCGCCGGCGAGACGACCAGCCCACCGTTCGCACCGAAATAGCGCTTGGCAAAGGCCTCGAGTGCGCGCCGCCGCCGCACGAGCGGCCGTTCGTACCAGGCCGTCGTCTTTTCGTCGACGAGCAGATCGAAGACCGCATACGTCGCCGGCGTCTCTTTCGAGAGTCGCGCGACGCGGCTGGCCGCCGGATGAATTCGCTGCAGCAGCGCGTCGAAATCGAGGCCCGCGCCGCTTTCGACAAACAGTTCGCCGTCGAGAACGAATCGGGACGCGCCGATCGCCCCGACCGCCGCGACGGTTTCGGGGAAGTAGCGGGTCAACGACTGCCCCGACTTCGACTGCAGTTCGACGTCGCCGCCGTTGCGAAAGGCGAGACAGCGGAAGCCGTCCCACTTGGGTTCGTAGCTCCAGTCCGAACCCTCGGGGACGTGCGCGGCCGTTGCCGCTTCCATCGGCTCGACGGGCGGCACCAAGCCGAGCGCGTCAAACCGCGACATTCAGCCTGCGCGCGAGCTTTTCGAGATCGAAGCGTCCGCGCTTAGCCAGCAGCGGCGCCCACAGGTCGCCGACGCGGTCGACCCGTTCGGGCACGTCGAGCATCGTGAAGTCGCTCGATTCACAGCCGCGCTCGACTTCGTCCCACGTCACCGGCGTGGAAACCATCGCGCCTTCGTTGGGGCGAACGGAATAGATCGAGGCGAGCGTCCGGCCGAACGCGTTCTGATTGTAATCGAGCAGCACGCGTCCGCGCGGGCGCTTGGCCACGCGATATTCGACGATCAGCAGGTCCGGGTGCGTTTGGGCGATGGCGTGCGACAGCGCTTTAGCGACTTCCCAAACCTGATGTTGGCTGGGGCCGCGGCGGATGGCGACGTACACGTGCATTCCCTTACTGCCGGTCGTCTTCACGAACGGATGCATTCCGAGCGACGTGAACACGTCGCGCACGATCAGCGCGGCTTCGCGCACGGCCGAGAACGGTGCGTCGAACGGATCGAGGTCGAGATGCAGGTAGTCCGGGCGATCGAAATCGTCGCACGGCGCGTACCACGGATTGAGATCGATGCACCCGAGGTTGATCAGCCACAATAGCGAAGGCGCGTCGTCGATTACCGGAAAGTCGATTTTGTTGCCGGAGCGGTGCTCGATCTTACAGGTGCGAATCCACGCCGGCCGCGGCGACGGCGCGCGCTTCATGAAGAAGAACTCGCCGGTCGCGCCGTGCGGATAACGCTTCATCACCATGGCCTTCCCCGCGACGTGCGGCAGAATGGCCGGCGCCATGCACAGGTAGTATCGCAGCAGATCGCCCTTGCTCAGTCCGAGCTGGGGAAAGAACGTTTTGTTCAGGTTCGTCAGCGCGACCGCGCATCCGTCGAGCGTCACCGTCGCCCCGTCGGGCCCGACGGGGACGAGGCTCTCGGGAGCTACGCCCGGACCAGCAGGTGAACGCTGAAGCGTCGCGCGCGATCGTGCCACGTCGAGCGTAACTGGAATCCGGCGGCGGCGCCGATCGTCGCGACGTCATCGTCGGCAAACTTATACGACGACTCCGTGTGAATGCGCTCGCCGGCCGCGAATTCGATCTGCAGGCCGAGCGAACGTAACTCCACCCGCGCACCGCGGCGCGCTTCGAGAAACGAGTCGACGCTGCCCCGGGCCTCGTCGTAGCGAACGACGTGGGTGAAGTTACGGGGATCGAAGTCGGCTCCGAGCTGCACGTTGATCCGCTCGAGCAAATTCTTGTTGAAAGCGGCGGTGACCCCGACGGGATCGTAGTAGGCCAGCTCGAGGGTCGCGGGATCTTTCTTGAGATCGGTCCCGAGCAGCAATCCGTCACCCGGCCGTAACGCCGCCGCGAGCAGCGCGAGCAAGCGAGCGGCTTCGGGCGGTTCGTAGTTGCCGATGTTCGATCCCATGAACATCGCGAGCGTGCGCCGCTGGAGCTGCAGCATCCGCGATGCCAGGACGTCGAAGTAGTCGCCCGCATAGGCGCGCACGGAGAGCTCGGGATAAGCCTCGACCAGCGCCAGTGACGACGTCCGCAACGCATCGGTCGAGATATCGATCGGACTGTAGCGCAGGCGCCCCTGCACGCGCAGTGCCTCGCCGATCAGCAACCGCGTTTTTATCGCGCTGCCGCTGCCGAGTTCCAAGAAATCGATCGGCTCGTCCAGCACGCGCACGATTTCCCAGCCGGATTCGCGCAAGATCTCGGTCTCGGCCGTCGTGAGGTAGTATTGGGGCAGGTGCGTGATCGCGTCGAAGAGCGCCGAACCGACGCGGTCGTACAGATACTTCGACGAGAGCCGCTTCGGCGTAGCGCGCAGTCCGGCGGCCACGTCGTCGCCGAACGTGGCGGCCCCGCGCGCGCGAGGGACCTCGATAAGCTCGAAACGGTCCGAGACCGCGGTACCGTGCATACGCCCTCCGTTCGGCGGATTATACCACCCCAACGCCGATTCGAAGCCTCGGGTTTCAAGATTGGCGCAAATTCGCGCGCAACCGGGAGTTGCGAAAACCGTAGAGTGCGTACACGGCGATCCCGATGGCAAACCAGATCCCGTAGCGTACCCACGTCGCAAGCTGCAGCCCGCTGATGAGGTACAGGCATGCGGCCGCTCCGGCCAGTGAGAATAGCGGCAGCCACGGCGCGCGGAAGGGCCGCGCCGCCCCCGGATTGACGTAGCGCAACACCAGCACCCCCACGCAAACGATCGCAAACGCAGCCAGCGTCCCAATGTTGACCAGCGTCAGTAAGTCGGTGAGCGGAAAGATCGCCGCGAATACCGCGACGATGCAGCCGGTAATCAGCGTCATTCGGGCGGGCGTTCGAAAAACTTTATGCACTTGGGCTACCGATGGCGGCAACATGCGGTCGCGCGCCATCACGTAAAAAATCCGCACCTGTCCCAACAGCGACGTCAGCATCACCGTCGTATTTCCGGCGATCCCGCCGATCGCGACGATCAAATAGAAGGCGCGATTCTTGGTGGCCGCACCGAGCGCGTCGAGCATCGCGGCGCCATCGGACAGCCGGTCGTAACGCAACACGCCGACCGTGCACAGCGCGAGCGTCACGTAGAGAAGGCCGCCGCAAATCAGCGTGAGGATGATGCCGATCGGGACGTCGCGCTCCGGGCGTTTGGCTTCTTCCGACGCGACCGTCACCGTATCGAAGCCGATGTAGGCGTAAAAGACCAGCGCCGTGCTTGCCAGTACGCCGTGATATCCGTAGGGCGCGAATGGATGGAGATTGGCAGGCGTTACGGCGTGCGCGACGGCGGCGATAAAGACGATCATCGCGACGATCTGGACGACGACGAGCGCGCCGTTCACGCTAGCCGACTCGCGGATTCCGATCGCCACCAAAGCCGTAATGAGCAGCGTCACCGCCGCGGCGAACAGGTCGACTTGGGGATGGGCGCCGCCGACGTGCGCGGTTTGCGCCCACGTTGGGAAGACGATCCCGACGTTGGCGAGCAAGTGTTGAAAGTAATCCGACAACGACGAAGCGGTCGGCGCCAGCGACAGTCCGTACTCGAGGATTAAGTCCCAGCCGATGATCCAGGCCACCAGCTCGCCCAGGGTCGCGTAGGCGTAGGTGTACGCGCTTCCCGCGACCGGAACCATCGACGCAAACTCCGCGTAACACAGCGCCACGCAGACGCTGACCAGCCCGGAAAGAACGTAGGCGAGAATGACGCCCGGCCCGGCGGCGTGCGCTCCGGCGCCGATCGTCGGAAAGATTCCGCCGAGCATCGTTCCCAGACCGATCGCGGTCAATCCGGGCCAGCCGAGCACGCGCCGCAGGGCGGGTCCCTTGCGGTCGTGGCCGGTCCAGGCTAACGGCTGGCGCGCAAGGAGCTGCCGGAGCGTAGGGCCGCTACTTCGTACAGAGTTGCCGCAAAGCGGCCTCGGCGTCGGCGTTGACCGCGATGCCGACCGGATAGACGTACATCGCCATGTACGTCGCGCCGCCCGCGTTGGTCATGACCATCTCGATGTTGCTGTCGTGACCGCCTTTGCTCGTCCCCTGCGCTTTAAAGAACTCCGCCGGTTGACTGCCGCAAATCGTAATCGCCTTTTGGTTTTCGACCTTCGCGTCGCGAAGATCGGCGCTGTTGAATACCTCGGTCGTCTTCAGCGGTTTGGGCGACCTGAACACCATCAGGACCTCGTCGCTGCCCGGCGCCTTCCAGAACTGCATGAAGCCCATGATGCCGGGCGAACCCGACCAGCCTTTGGGCGCTTTGAACGTCAGATTGTCCGCCGGACTGCTGGTCAGCCCGCAGCCGGCCAAAATCAAGGCGAGCAGGAGCGCGGGGGCGGCCGCAAAGCGCGCGTAATTCATCGAGACGGTCCCTTCTTCGGTTCGTTTGCGGCTTACGGTTCAACTCGAAGCCGGCAAGCGCCTATTGTCGGACGCGCGAACCGGCCGGCCGTTCGTAGCCGGCGATTCGGGCCCACCGGTCGTACACCAGCGCAACGTATTCGCGCGTTTCGGGATACGGTGGGACGCCGCCGTACCGCCGCACGGCCGCCGGTCCGGCGTTGTACGCCGCCAGCGCGGCAACGTACGGATCCGCGTACGTCCCGCGGTAGTCCGCGACGTAGCTGCCCAAGAGCCGGCCCGCGCCGCCGATCGCCGCGAACGGATCCACGGGATCGATTCCAATCCCGGCGGCCGTTTCGGGCATGAATTGGGCGATGCCGACCGCACCCGCCGCCGACAACGCCTCCTCGTCGTAGGCTGACTCTTGCAGCAGGGTCGCGGCCAAGAACTCGGGCGGCAGGGCGTTGTCCTCGGCGGCGCGCGCCGTCTCGATCGCGAGCAGCAGCGCGTACGCCTGCTCGATGCGCGGATTCGTGCGCAAAACGGCGCGCGCGATGGCGAGTTCGGGCTGGGTTACGCGCGGGCCGTCGCGCAGCAGCACCGCCCCGGCCAGTGCGTCGACTGCCGCCGGCGCCGGCCGGCTGAGGGCTGCGTTGCGCGCGCGGGCGAGTTGTGGAATCACGACGTAGCCGGCGCGCGGCGCGGCCGTGCCGGTGCAACTGCATAGCGCCAACGCGAGTATGAATTGAAGAGATGGTCTCAAGCGGATTCCTTATCGTCGCGGTCGCCGCGATTACCCTCGCTGCCGGCGATTTCGCATCGACGTTCTTCTATCACGTCCCCCAACACGCGTGGTTCCGGCTGCACTTGCGCACCCATCACGATCGCCGGAAATCGTATTGGGATCACGCCGTCATTTCGTCGGATCCCGCGGTGCTGCTCGACGGATTCCTCGGCGCGGTGCCCTACCTCGTGGTGGCCGCCGCGTTGTGGCGGCTTTCGTGGGAGGGAGCGCTGCTTGGGTTGGCGCTCGGGCAGCTGCACGTTTGGTGGCGCCATACCACCGATCTGGGCTGGAAGACCCCGGCTTGGCTGCGAGCGCTCCTCCGCCCGCTCTGGGTCGTTCTTCCCGAGGACCACGACGGCCATCACCGAAACCCCGATATTGAGTTTGGCGACATCTTTCGCTTTTATGACGCCCCGGCTCGGGCGCTTCTGGCCAGACTAGCTCCGACGAGCCGGCGGATGCGTAACGCGCCCGGGCGCCGCACTCCGGAGAAGCTGCCGGTGCGGGTCTAAGGCCGAGCAGCTCCTACGAGGTCGTTAGAGGGAGGGCGAATGACGAAGCGGGCCATGTTCCTGATCTCGGACACCGGCGGCGGGCATCGCAGCGCCGCCAATGCGATCACCGCGGCACTGGACGAGATCGAAACGCCCGACCGGTTCGAGCACCGGGTCGAAGACGTCGCCGCCCACTGCTCCTTCCCCTTAACCCAGCTCGGACTGGGCTACAGCATGGCCCTGCGTTACGCCCCGCCCGTCTACGGCGCGCTCTACTATGCCACCAACGGCCGCCGGCGCTACAAGGCCCTGATTCGGTTTTGCGAACCGCTCTACCGGGAACGGTTGCGCGACTTATTCGTCGCTTATCAGCCCGACGCGATCATCTCGGTCCATCCGTTGCTGAACCACGCGGCGCTGCGGGCCCGTGCCGACGCCCGGATGCAGCACGTTCCGATCGTCACGGTCATTACCGATTTAGGGAAGGTTCACGAGTCGTGGCTGGTGGCCGACGCCGACGCGGTCGTCGTTCCGGCCCGCGAAGTCTATCAGCGGGCGCTGTCGCGCGGCGTGTCGCCGGCCCGGCTGCGGCTGCTCGGTCATCCGATCCATCCAAAGTTCGACGACGTGACCGGGACGCCGGCGGAACTGCGCGCCCAGCTCGGCTTGCCGCTCGACGGAATGATCGTCATGTTGATGGCCGGCGGCGAGGGCGGCGGCAAACTGCTGTCGACGACCTTGGCGCTCGCGCGAGCGCGCCTGCCGATTCACTTAGTCGTGGTGTGCGGCCGCAACGAGCATCTCCAGCAAAAACTCGGCGAGATGTCGGCCGGCTTGCCGACGCCCATGCACGTGCTCGGCTTTACGGACAAAGTTCCCGAGTATTTCCGGGCGGTCGACCTGCTGGTCACCAAGGCCGGACCCGGGACGCTAGCGGAGGCGAATGCAGCCCAGCTTCCGGTCGTCGTTTACGATTACGTTCCCGGACAGGAGCGCGGTAACGTCGACTTCGTCCGGCACAACGGTCTGGGAGCGGTCGCGCTGCACGGCGCTTCGGAGGTCGTCGCCGCCGTCGGCTCGATGATCCGCACGCCCGAACGGCTCGCGGCGATCCGCCACAATCAAGAGATCGTCGCCCCGCGCCGCAGCTCGCGGCGGATCGCGGCCCTGATCGCGCGGATTGCCGAAACGGGGGCGATTCCCGCGCAGGACGAGTTGCCCGCCCCCTTCCGTTACGGGCTCTCGGGCACCGCCGTCTGACCGTTCCACACGGTCGCGTTGGGCAGCACTTCGGGCGCTCGCGGCGGCTGCGTAAAATCGAGATCGGCGCGCAGATCGCCTAACTGCGACGCGTTTTCGCGCACGTCCGGACGCGGGTCGGGACGTCCATCGGTTTTCGGATCGATCCGCTCGCCGTCGAGGAAATCGTCCTCGATGAACTTCACGTACGCGTCGTGGCTAAGCACTTGATGGTCGACGAAGCCGCGGCGCGCGTACGGGCTGATGACGATGCCGGGCACGCGAATGCCGTAGCCGTTGCCGTCCACGACCGGGGGCGGGACGTGATCGTAGAAGCCGCCCCAATCGTCCCAACTCAAAAGAATCACGGTGCTGTCCCACTCCGGGCTTCGCGCGACCGCGTTGATGAGACCGGTGACGTAGCTTTGACCCGCGCTCACCAGGGCGACCGGATGTTCGCTGTATCGTCCGGCCGGGCAGATCCACACGACGCTGGGCAGCGTACCGGCCCGCGCGTCGGCGTAAAACCGGCGCAGGTCGCGGATGTTTCCGAGTTCGCCGTCGTTTTTGACCGTGTCGAACGACGGAAGGATGTTCCAAATCCCGGGCGTCCGATAGTTTTGCGGCACGCCTTTGCAGGGATCGATGTCGTTCGCGCAATCGGGTTCGGTCCCGCTCATCACGTAATAGGCCCAACTGACGTGCCGGCGGTGCAGCAGATACGTTAAGTCGGTCCAAGCGTAGTCCGGACGGCCAGGCGGATGCGCCGACCGGCGCCGGAAGTCGGGCGGATAGTCGGGCGCTTCGATCTCGTTACGGCAGCTCTGCGCGACGTGCAGCTGCGTGCACTGCGCCGACCATTCGGAAACCATGAATAAGTGCTGCGGCAGACTCCAGGACGCGACGTTTTCGAACATGCGGTCCTGCAGCACGTAGTCGCGCGCGTACTTCCAGTAGTTCGCAAGCTCGCGCTCGTCGTGGTAACCCATGACTTCGCGCAGACGCGGATTGGACGCGCAGTTAGGATCGCCGTACGTGGTGCAGCGGGCCAGGCCTTTGGCCGACGTTAAAAATCCGTCCATCCGCCCGCCGTCGATGTCTTTGACCGCGGAGTGGGAGTTGTGCGGGCCGCCGCGATTGCGATCGTTGGGATCGTGGAACGGCCGGACGCACGGGCCGCTCTGCGCGGGGATGCAGACGGACGGCACGCCGTCCTTCATCGGAATCCCGTCGGCGCCCGGAAACGTGCCGAAATAGTGATCGAAGGAGCGGTTTTCTTGCATGATAATGATGACGTGGCGGATCTTGTGGATTCCATCGGCCGGAGCGCTCGAGCGCGACGCGGTCGTTCCAATCGCGATCCAAGCCGTGGCCGCGACCGCAACCAAGGCAACCGAAGCGATGAACGCGCGGCGTTTATGCGTCATTTCTTTTTACCTCCACGGTTTTGCGGGAAATCCAAAGCAGCAACCGCCGGGGGCTCAGCCGGGCCGCGAAGGGCACCAGCCAATTCGAGGGCGGCCACGGCACCACCACGTCTTTACCCGCGCGCATGCCACGGTAACCGGCAACGGCCATCGCGCGCGCGTCGGCCATTGGGAATTTGTGCAGGAGCGTCGCGTGCGTTCCCGCCCAATCGGCGAAGCCCGTCGCGGTCGATCCCGGACAGAAGCACGTGATCCGGGCGCCCGTCCCGCGGGCCTCTTCGGCGATCGCCTGCGAGAACGAGATCACGTAGGCTTTGGTCGCATAGTACACGGCCATGAACGGCCCCGGCAGAAAACCCGCCGTGGATGCGACGTTGAGAATGCTGCCGCTGCCGCGTGCGATCATCGCGGGGAGATAGGCGCGCGAAAGCAGCGTGAGCGCGACCACGTTGAGCGCGATCTCGTTGGCGATGCGCGCCGGCTCGATACCGGCAAAGGGCCCGTTGGTTGCCGATCCGGCATTGTTGATCAGCACGTCGCATTGCGGAACGCGCGACGCCACTTCGGCGGCAGCTCCGGATTCGGCCAAGTCGATCGCGTGCGCAACCGCTTCGATGCCGTAACGCGCGCGCAGCGCAGCGGCGACCGACTCGAGCCGTTCCGCCGAGCGGGCGACCAGCGCGAGGTCGTAGCCGTCGGCAGCGAGCAGCGCTGCGAACTCGGCGCCGATTCCTCCCGAGGCGCCGGTGACCAGCGCCAGCTTACGCGACGACGGCATCGCCGGTCGAGAGACCGCCTCGAAAGGCCATCGCCGCCGCCCCGACCTGCCCGGCATCGTTGCCCAGCTTCGCGATCTCGATCCGCGTGGTGCCTTTGGGAACCATCGTCGTCAGCACGTCGACCGGGCCGCGGACCGCATCGAGCATGAAGTCCGCCGCCGTCGAGACGCCGCCGCCCAACGCGATCGTCTCGGGGTTCACGAAAGCGATCACGTTGGCCAACCCGATCGCCAAATCGCCGATGAAGGCTTTCCACGCCGCCAGCGCGTGTTTGTCGCCGGCCTGCGCGGCCTTGCGAATTTTTTTCGAACTGAGTTTGTCGCGCGCCACGTCGAGCAACCCGCTGCGCGGAAACGACGGCGCGACCGCAAACGCGTGGCGGATCAATCCGGTGCCGGAAGCCTGCGCTTCGAAGCAGCCGATCTTTCCGCACCCGCAGACGAACCCGTCGGTCGGGCGAATCTGGTGATGCCCGATCTCCCCGGCACCCCAACGGTTGCCCAGGATCAACGCACCTCCGGCGACGATCCCGCCCCCGATGCCCGTTCCGAGCGTCAGCAGCACGAAGTCCCTGGTTCCTCGCCCGATGCCGAACTCGTACTCGCCCAGCGTCGCGCAACGCGCGTCGTTTCCAACGAAAACCGGGAAATCGAATCGCTTGCGCAGAGCCTCGCCCAGCGGCACGTCGCTCCAACCGAAGTTCGGGCTATAGAGCACCGCGCCGGTCGACGCGTCGATATTCCCAGGCGAGCCGATACCGATCCCGGCTAGCCCCGAACCCGCATCTTTGACGGCGGCTTGCACCTGCGTCGAGAGCGCGTCGACGACCGCCTCGAAGCGCAAGCTTTCGAGGTCCTGCTCGTGCTGAGAATGAATCTTTCCGTCGTCCGTAACGACTGCCGCCGTCACGTGAGATCCGCCGAGATCGACGCCGATTGCCGTTCGCATGACACTTATGTTTGGCGCGGCCACAGGCCGTACCCGCACGCCGGGGGAATCGAGCAGACCCATGGAAACCATCGACCTCATTAACCTGCGAAGCTATTCGCGGCGGACCGGACAGCCGACGCACCCCGAACTGCTCGACGCGCGACCGATCGAACACGTCAACAAGATCGAAATCGACGAGGAGCACTTGACCATCGAGTTCGACGAAAAGACGACGCGCTTTTATAACACCAACGAAATTACCAAGCGCGAATGGGTGTATAAGTACAACGACGACCCGGACTTCGTCAAAGCGATCGGCAAAGTGATCGACTTGGCACGCAAACATCTTCAAGAGATGCCCGAGAACGTCGCGTGCCCGCCCGGATGCGCCGAGTGCTGCAGCGGGTACGAGCCGTTCGTCAGCCGGGCCGACGTGCAGCGGATTGCCGATCACTTCGGCGTCACCTACGACGACGCGATGCGCGACTACGTCGTCGCCCGTCCGTCGGCGGACGGCTTTCACGTCGGCTGGCTGCGCAAGGTGGGCGACGATATTTCCGACCAATGCGTCTTCTTGATGGGCTCGCGCAGCGGCCGTTACTATTGCGGAATTTATGCGGCGCGTCCGGGCGACTGCCGCGAGTTTACGCCGATCGGCTGCGACGACGTCGACGAAAGCCTTCCGCGCAAGACGCAATGGAAGGTCGGCGCGCCGTTTCAACCCAAGCGGCGCGGGGCGAGGCGTAACGGGAAGCGCCTATAGAAGATGGCGAGTCTAGGCGCGCGCGCCATTCGCATGATCGTGCGAGTAACGCGAAAACTGCCGGCGGTCCGAAAAATCCGCGGACCGGACCTGCTGCACAACTACCGGCGCGTCATCCGCCGGGGCGAGTTGCTGTTCGGCCGGCTGCCGCGCGGACTCACGCGCGTCGCCGTCGCCGACTCGGCGGTGGCCGTACGCGGCGAATGGATCTTATCCGACACCGAACCGGACGCCCCGGCCGTCGTGTACTATCTGCACGGGGGCGGCTACGTCGCCGGCTCGCCCGCCATGTATCGCACGCTTACCGGGGCATTTTGCCGCCGGTGCCGCGCTCGCGTTTTCGCGCTCGACTACCGGCTCGCTCCCGAACATCAATTTCCGGCCGCACTGCACGACGCGATCGCCGGATACCGTTGGCTGCTCGCGGCCGGAACCGCACCGCGTGAAATCGTCATCGCCGGCGATTCGGCCGGCGGCGGTCTGGCGCTCTCGACGTTGCTGGCGCTGCGCGATCGCGGCGAACCGCTGCCGGCGGGGGCAGTGCTGATCGCGCCGTGGGTCGACCTCGCGGCGCGGCGCGATTTCGTCGCGACCGAGCGCGGCGACCGCCGGATCGCCCAGGCGTACGTCGGCGACCGGCCGCTGGACGATCCGCTCGCATCGGCGCTGTATGCCGAACTGCACGGCTTACCGCCGCTGATGATTCAAGCCAGCACGAGCGAGATGTTGCGCGACGATGCGGTGCGGCTCGACGCCAAGGCGCGCGCGGCCGGGGTGGATTCGTCGCTGCGCCTGTGGGACGACGTTCCCCACGTATGGCATATTTTTGCGGGCCTGCGCGAAAGCCGCGAAGCGTTCGGCGACATCGCCGCCTTCGTCGATCGCGTGGTCGAGCGGTAGGGCGGACGTTCGCCGATGTCTCTTGCGCGCTTCGCGGCTCTGGCCGCGCTAATTTGTTCGCTCGGCGTAGCGCCGGCGCTCTATGCCGGCATGCACTGGCGGTTCGTGGGACCGTTGCGCGCCGGACGAACCACCTCGATCGCCGGCGTTCCGGGTAAGCCGAACGTCTTTTACATCGGCGTCGTCAACGGCGGCATCTGGAAGACGGACGACGCCGGACGAACCTGGACGCCGATCTTCGACGCCGCGTCGACCGGATCGATCGGTGCGCTGGCAATCGCGCCGAGCGATCCCAACGTCATCTACGCCGGCAGCGGCGAAGGCCTGCAGCGTCCCGACCTGGCGATCGGCGACGGCATCTACAAGTCGACCGACGGCGGGGCGACGTGGACGCATCTCGGTTTACGCGACGGACAGCAGATCGCGTCGCTGGCGGTCGATCCCAAGAACCCGCAGCGGCTCTTCGTCGCCGTCCTCGGCCATCCGTACGGGCCCAACGAGCAACGCGGCGTGTACCGTTCGACCGACGGCGGCGCGACGTTCGCCCGCGTCCTTTACAGCAACGCCGACACCGGCGCGTACGCGGTAGCCATGGATCCGCGCGACCCCAACATCGTCTATGCGACGCTCTGGGCGGCCCGCCAAGCTCCCTGGGAAATTGGATCCTCGTTCGAAATTCCGGGCAGCGGAATCTTCAAGTCGACCGACGGCGGAACGACGTGGACGCGGTTGACCGCGGGAATTCCCGCTCGGATCGGCCGCGCCGAAATCGCGCTGGCGCCCGGCGATCCTAAAATCGTCTATGCGTACGCCGATACCCCCGACCGCGGCGGGGCGGTGTACCGCAGCGACGACGGCGGCGCGCACTTCACGCAGACTAATGCCGACCGGCGAATCGCCCAGCGCGGCGACGACCTGGTGTCGCTGGCGGTCGATCCTCACAATTCCGGCACCGTCTATCTGACGAACACAGCGTTCTATCGTTCGACCGACGGCGGCAAAACGTTTACGCCGATCAAAGGAGCGCCGGGCGGCGACGACTATCATACCGTCTGGATCGACCCGAGCAATTCCGCGACGATCGCCTTAGCGAGCGACCAAGGCGCGACCATTTCGGTCAACGCCGGGCGCACGTGGAGTTCGTGGTACAACCAGCCCACCGCCGAAATGTATCACGTCTCGGCCGACGATCGCTTTCCGTATTGGGTATGCGGCGGCCAGCAAGAAAGCGGGTCGGCGTGCGTGAGCAGCCGCGGCCCGTGGGGCCAGATCACGCAACGCGATTGGCACACGGCCGGGGCGCAGGAGTACGGCTACGTCGTTCCCGATTCGCTGCATCGCGGCGTCTTTTTCGGCGGCAAGGTGGAACGCTTCGACGAACGCACCGGGCAAGCGCAGGAAGTTTCGCCGATCGCGCTGCCTTCGAAAACGTATCGAACCGTCCGCACGGAGCCGCTGGCGTTCGATCGCTTCGACAAGCACCGGCTCTACTTCGGCGCTAACGTCGTCTTTCAAAGCGACGACGGCGGCGTACGCTGGCACTCGATCGGCCGCGATTTGACGCGTTTGCATCCGGCAATACCCGCCGTACTGGGTGCATTCGAGCGCGACGATCCGCAGCGCGGCGCGCATCGCGGCGTCGTCTACGCCATCGCCCCATCGTACCGGCGCTCGGGAACGATCTGGGCGGGGACCGACGACGGACTCGTTTGGATCACCCACGACGACGGCCGCCACTGGAAGAACGTTACGCCGGCGGGCCTGACGGCGTGGAGCAAGATTTCGCAAATCGACGCGTCGCGCTTCCGCGACGGTACGGCATTCGTCGCGGTCAATCGCTTTCGCCTCGACGATTTGCACCCATACGTCTACGTCACGCGCGACGGGGGCGCACACTGGCGGCTGGCCGTCGCAGGTTTGCCGAATCAGCCGGTCAATGCGGTCCGGCAAGATCCGCAAGAACCGCGTTTGCTCTACGCGGCGACCGAGAACGGCGTCTTCGTCTCGTTCGACGAAGGGAATCGTTGGCAGCCGCTGCAGCTCGATCTTCCGCACACGTCCGTGCGCGACCTGATCGTCCACAACAACGATGCGATCGTCGCCACGCACGGGCGGGGTTTCTGGATTCTCGACGACGTTACGCCGCTGCGCCGGCTCGCGCATCCGGGCGCCGGTCCGTTAGACGCGACGAGCCGCGGCGGTTATTTGTTCGCACCGGAGCGCGCCTACCGCGTGCGCGACAACGTGAATACCGACACGCCGCTGCCGCCCGAAGAGCCGGCGGGCGAGAACCCGCCCGACGGAGCGATTCTCGACTACGCACTGGCCGGCGATGCGACGCGCGTCGCGCTCACGATCTACGACGAAGACGGCCGGGTCGTTCGCCACTACGCCAGCGACGATTCGCCGCCCCCGCCGATTCCAAACCTCGACAAAGCGGCATTTTGGGAACGTCCGTTCTTGCGGCCGGCGACCGGCAGCGGCATGCATCGTTTCGTCTGGGATCTGCACGAGGCGCCCCCGCGTTCCGTCGCGTACGACCTGCCGATTTCGGCCGTCGAAGAGGACACGCCGCGCGTTCCGCAGGGAGCGCTCGTGCTTCCCGGCCGGTACGCGGTCGAACTCGACGTCGACGGGGTGAAAACTCGCCGCCCGCTGACGCTCTCGATGGACCCGCGGATCGCCATCTCGGGTACGGCACTCCTGCGGCAGTACGCGCTCGCGCGCGAGCTGACCGGGCTGATGGACGACAGCTACCGGGACGCGAAGCTCGCCCAGGGCCGCCATCGCACCGGCGCCGCCCGCGCGTTCGCCGACCTCAACCACAACGCGGCCACCTTGCTCGACACGATCGACGGGGTCGACGCGGCGCCCACCTCCCAGGCGGCCGCCGCGGTCGCCACCCTGGAAGCGCGACTGCGGGAGACCGCGCACCTTTTGGGTATAAGCTAGACCTTCTTCCATAGAAAAGGAGAGCTTCGTTTCATGAAAGCCCTGCATCTCGCCCCGGCTGCGGTCGCGCTGGCCGCGGTCCTCAGTCTCGCCTCTGCCGGACCCGGATTCGCGGCGACCAGCACGCTCACCATCGATCTGGCCGCGGAGAACGCCTCGGGAGAGACCGGGTCGGCGGCGCTCACCCAGACGCCGGCCGGCGTCGAAGTCGTCATCACGCTGGCCAACGCTCCGGCAACGGCGCAGCCCGCCCACATTCACCAGGGTACGTGCGGCGACATCAAAGGCGTCATTTATCCGCTGACGAGCGTCACCGGCGGCAACTCGACGACCACGGTAAAGGGCGTGACGATCGACCAGCTGCTGGCAAGTCCGATGGCGATCAACATTCATAAGAGCACGACCGATCTCGCAACCTACGTCGCCTGCGGTGACATCAAAGCGAGCTGATCGCGCGTCGCCGGCCTCGCGCTTCGGCGAACCCGTCGAAGCCGAGTTGCCGGCCGACATTCGCGACGCGTACGCGGCCAACCGGGCCAAGCTCGGTTTCGTTCCCAACGTCTTGCGCGCGTACGCCCGCCGCCCGGAACACTTCCGCGCGTTCATGGCCTACCACGACGTGTTGATGAAGGCTCCCGGCGGGCTAAGCCGCGCGGAGCGCGAGGCGATCGTCGTAGCGGTGTCGTCCGAAAATGCCTGCCAGTACTGCATGACCGCGCACGGCGCCGCCCTGCGGATTCTCGGGAAAGACCCGATCCTTGCCGAGCAAATCGCGAACAATTGGCGCACGGCCGATCTGACGCCCCGCTGGCGTGCGATGCTCGCCTTCGCATCGCGCGTGAACGAACCGGCCTTCGCCGCCTCGGACGACGAGATCGCCGCAATGCGCGAAAGCGGTTTTTCCGACGACGACATTTGGGACGTCGCCGCAATCGCGGCGTTCTTCGGATTCTCCAACCGCATGGCGGGCGTCGCCGACATGCGCCCGAACGACGAGTTCTACTCGATGGGACGCGAGGGCTCGAGCAGCCGCGCGTAACGCGCGGCGTCGATGTTTCCGCCGCTCACGATCGCGCCGACCCGCTTGCCCACGAGTTCGGGAATTCGCCGCTGCAGGAGCGCGGCGATCGCCGCGGCGCCGCTCGGCTCGACGACGAGTTTCATCCGTGCGAACGCGAAGCGCATCGCTTCGACGAGTTCTTCGTCGGCGACCGTAACGACGCGAGCGCCGTGGTCGCGCGCAATCCGAAACGTCAGCTCGCCGGGAGCCGTCGTTTGCAAACCGTCGGCGATCGTTTTCGGAACGCCGCCGTCGACGCGTTCGCCCGCATCGAGCGAGCGTGCGAAGTCGTTGCCGGCCTCGGGCTCGACGCCGTAAATCGCGATGGCCGAGTCGAGCGCGTGCGCAGCCACCGCCGTACCGCCGAGCAAACCGCCGCCGCCGAGCGGCACGACGATCGCGTCCAGCTTGCCGGCTTCTTCCAACAGCTCCACCGACGCGGTCGCCGCCCCCGCAACGATGCGCGCGTCGTCGAACGGCGGTACGAGCGTCGCGCCCCGTTCGGCCGCGATTTCGCGCGCGATCTCTTCGCGATGCGAGCGCTCGCGTTCGTAGAGCACGACCTTCGCGCCGTACTCCCGCGTTGCCGCGAGCTTGACGTCGGGCGCATCCGACGGCATGACGATCGTCGCGTCCATTCCGAGAAGCCGGGCCGCCAAAGCGACGCCCTGCGCGTGGTTGCCGCTCGAAAATGCGACGACCCCGCCCGCACGCTGCTCCGGCGTCAGCGACGCGAGAAAGTTGTACGCGCCGCGGAACTTGAAGGCGCCCATGCGCTGCAGGTTTTCGCACTTGACGAACACCTCGGCGCCGCAGGCGGCGTCGAGCGTGCGCGAACGTACGACCGGCGTCCGGTGCGCCACGCCGCGTAAGCGCTCGACCGCCGCCGCGACGTCGCCGGACGTAACGCTGGAGGGCGTTGGAGACGTGTCTTGAAAAGTCTCTGGGTTGCTCCGCATCTTGCCGCGACACTTCGCACGCGAGACTGCGGCGCCTCCGGCATAGGAGGCTTCCTCATGCGATTTGGATGCGCGCTCCTGGGCATCGCGGCGCTGGCCGCGGCTCTCAGCCGGCGAGTTCTCCCAGCTTGATGCCCGGCGCCGTGGCCGGCGCGAGGGAGCGTCCGCAGCCCTCGCTCGCGGGCGGCCAAACCACTTCGTACCGGTTACTCTATAGCTTCAACGGCGGACCCGACGATGGCAAATGGGCCGCCGGGCCACTGGTCGAGGACGGCGGCGTGATTTACGGCGCGCTGCAATCGGCGGGACCGGCGCACCGTGGGGCGATCTTCGCGGTCGACGCCTCCGGATCCGAACGCATCGTGCACGCGTTTGCCGGACGTCCCGGGGACGGCAGCGTGCCGATCGGGACTGACGTTGCTCGACGGCACGCTGTTCGGCACGACGCGAGCCGGCGGCACGAACGGCGACGGAACCGTTTTCAGCCTCAGTCCGTCGGGGATCCGAACGCATCGTTCACGATTTCACGGGCGGGAGTTCTGACGGACAGGCGCCGCTGAGCCTCGCCGCCATCGGGCAGAAGCTCTATGGCGTCACGATTTCGGGCGGCACGTACGGCGGCGGGACCGTGTTCGAGATCGATCAATCGGGCAAAGAGCAGCTCCTCTACAGCTTCAAGGGCGGTAACGACGACGGACGCACCCCTTCGGGGCAGTTAGCCGTTCGCAACGGTATGCTGTTCGGCACGACCTACACCGGCGGTGGAACCGGATGCTACACGGTCGGATGCGAAATCGTCTTTAGCGTCACGACCGCCGGGGCGGAGCACGTACTTTACAGTTTTCCCGGCGGCGCGAACGGCGAATACCCGGGTGGACCGCTGGTTTGGTTCGCTGGAGCCTGGTACGGAACGACAGGCTTTGGCGGCGCAGATGGGGCCGGCACGGTCTTTTCGGTAAGCCCGTCGGGACAAGGCCGCATCGTGTACAGCTTCAAGGATGGAGCCGACGGGTATTCTCCGACGGGGCTGACCGTCGCGAAAAATACGCTGTACGTCACGTCGGGTTTCGGCGGTACCGGCTATACGGGGGCCCTGCTGACGCTCACTCCGTCCGGCGGCGCGCAAGTGATCCATCAGTTCGCCGACAACCGGCACGACGGCGGCGAACCAACATCCGGATTCGCCGTGATGGGCGGCGTCCTGTACGGCGCGACCGGGTATGGAGGCCCCAAGAACCGGGGGATGATCTACACGCTAGCGCTTTGAATGCGATGCCGGCGGCGAAGCGCCCTACGGGCTCGGCACGGCGGCCGATGCCATCTTGAAGTTCCAGCTCACGACTTTACCGTTTTCGTCGAGCCGCATGTGTTCGACGTAGGCGTGCTTTTCGAACTTCGCGTCGAAACAGTGCCAACCGGGCGGACAGTTCGCGGGGTTCTCCTTGATCGAGATCAGCTTGCCTTGCGCGTTGAGTTCGTCGGACCACGCGGCGACTTGCACCCGCGGGATCGTGACGCCGGGGGCGATGTCGCTGCGAACGGGACCAAGATCGTTGGCAATCACCGCGTGGGTGATCCGATCGGCCTCGCGTTCGTTCTTGTTCTGAAACGAGCAGCCGCAGAGCGCGGCCGCGATCGTCGCAACGGCAAGGTATTTGACCAGCGTCATGGAGCGACGGCCTCCTTCGATGGATCGGCGGAGAAGCGGACGAATTCGAGCTGCGGGTTCCACTCGCGCGCGAGCCGCAGGCTCCACTGGCTTTCGAACAACGCGGCCGGACGGCTGTCCCAATCTTCGACCAGCTTGGCGTTCGAGGGCATCTGCGCCGCGGCGATCTTGGCGGGATCGCCTTCGACGTGCCGCGCGAGTCCGAACGGCAGCCGAGAAAACGTCGTCTTGACGTTGTACTCGGCTTCGAGACGGTACTTGGCGACCTCGAACTGCAGCTCGCCGACGACGGCCAATATCGGTTCCGTGCGCGTCGAGCCCAGCGCGTAGAACACTTGCACGGCTCCCTCCTCGCGCAACTGCGCGATGCCCTTGCCAAACGATTTGTAACCCGAAGCGTCGATACTCCGGACGGCCGCAAAATGTTCCGGCGCGAAGGCGGGAATGGGCGCAAAGGTTGCGGGGACGCCGTCGTAGAGCGCGTCGCCGATTGCGAAGACGCCGGGGTTGGCCAAGCCGACGACGTCGCCCGCGAAGGCGGCGTCGAGCGATTCGCGCTCGTCGGCGAATAGGCGCATCGCGCGGGCGAGCCGGACCTCCTTGCCGGTCCGGCCGTTACGGACCGTCATGTCCCGCTCGAATTTGCCCGAGCAGACGCGCACGAAGGCGATCCGGTCGCGGTGGCGCGGATCCATGTTGGCTTGAATTTTAAAGACGAAACCGGTGAACTCTTCACTCGCCGGCGCGATCCCGGCGCGGCCGCCCGGCGCGGGCGCCATTTGCACGAACGTGTCCAAAAATGGGCGGACGCCGAAATTCGTTACGGCGCTTCCGAAGAAGACCGGCGTCACCTTGCCCTGCAGCATCGCCGCGCGATCGAACGACTCCCCCGCCCCATCGAGCAAGTCGATCCCCTCGCGAAACCGGTCCAGAGCGTGCTCGTCGACGAGCTCGCGCAAGTGCTCGTCGACGGCATCGGCCAACGTTTCGGTCGCGCGCGTCGCGCCGTGCGCCGACCGCTCGAATAAATGCAAGGCGCGCGTCGCGCGGTCGTAGACGCCTTTGAAGGTCTCGCCGTTGCCGAGCGGCCAGTTCATCGGATAGGCTCCCAAACCGAGCACGTTCTCCAACTCGTCGAGCAGCTCGAGCGGATCGCGGCTGGGGCGGTCGAGTTTGTTCACGAACGTAAAGAGCGGGATGCCGCGTTCGCGGCAAATGGCGAACAACTTTTTGGTTTGCGGCTCGACGCCCTTAGCGGCGTCGATCAGCATGACCGCACTGTCGGCGGCTAGCAGCGTGCGGTACGTGTCCTCGCCGAAATCCTGGTGACCCGGCGTATCCAACAAGTTGAGGACGAAGCCGCCATACGGAAACTGAAGCACGGTCGAAGTGATCGAAATGCCGCGTTCCCGCTCCAGCGCCATCCAGTCGCTCGTCGCTTGGCGTTGCCGTTTGCGCGCCGAAACCTGACCGGCGACGTGAATCGCGCCGCCGTACAACAGCAGTTTTTCGGTCAGCGTCGTCTTGCCGGCGTCCGGATGCGAGATGATCGCAAAAGTGCGCCGTTTGTTTACTTCGTCTTCGATCGTCATGGGTGCACGGTCGTGCCTTTTGAAGGTTCGTACACGCGAAGGTCGTTCCCGCCCCCGGCGGCCTGGCGAAACAGCGCGAGCGAGCCGGGAGCGCGATAGAGCCGCGCCGGCGGAGGAATTCGAAAGCGATCGGCGCCGCGCCGTACGAAAATGGCGTCGCCGGCGACGACGATCGTGCAATCTCCAACGTTCAGCGAGGCGGGCGCCGCGATGGGAACGGCGCCCCCGGGCAGACGGCCGAGCACGTAGCGCCGCGGTCCGGTCGAGTGCGACGTTTGCGTGAGGCACTCGGGAAACACGGAAAGCGCCCAGGGCGCGTCCCCGCGCAAGCCGCCGGCAGAGCCGGCGCCGGGGGCGCCGCTGGGCTGAGGCCTCGGGTGCGCCGGCGCGTATACCGAGGCGATCTTGATCCGAATCAAGTCGCGATTCACCCAGCCGGCGATGACGACGCACGCCCCTACGACGATCGCCGAGGCGAGGACGAAATACCGCAGCATTGCAAAATGCTTTCAACGCGCGCGCTCGGACGTCCCGGACTACCGCGCGAAGGTAGGGTTGTGGGCCGAACGTCCCAAAAACCAGCGACATGACCCGGGACGCACGGTGGACGCTTACAGCTGCCGTCACGGCGCTGATTTGCTTCATCGTCGTTTTCGCCGTCGCCGGCTCGTTCGTACGCTCGATCGTCTCCGACGCCTTCGGGGAATCGGAAAACGTGCGGATCGCGCGAGCGCTTTTGGCGGCGGTCGTTACCCAGCAGCTCGACGAAGAGTCGGGCCTGCGCGGGTACGCGGTCACCGGAGAACGATTGTTCTTGGAACCGTATCGCACCGGACGGGAGAAGCTGCCGCAATCGCTGGCTCGCTTGCAGATGCTTACCGACCGGCTCGCATTGCCGGAGGCATCGGCAGACGTGCGCGACGCTGCGGCGACCGCCCGGCTCTGGAGGAGGACGGTTGCCGATCCCATGCTGCAAGCACGTGGCAAGAGTACGGCGGTGCTCGAATCGCGCGGCAAGGCGCTCGTCGACCGCTTCCGCCGGCAAACCGATCGGCTCGACGCCACGCTCGCAAGACGCCGAGTCGCCGCCAACGTCGGCGTCCAGGATGCGATCCGGCGCGTCGGCCTGTTCGTTTTAGTCGCGATCGGGATCACGGCGACGCTGGCGGCCCTGCTGATCGGCGCGCAGTTGCGCGCTTCCACGCGAGACGAACGCGAGCGGCTGCGCGCCGAGCAAGACCGCGTCCGCGCGACCGAGTTGCGCGCGGCGTACCTGACCGAAAAGCGGATCGCGGAGTCGCTGCAAAGCGCGCTCGTTCAACGGCCGCTGCCGGCCATGCCGGCGCTCCTGCTCAGCGCCCGGTACGCGCCCGCTCAAGAAGAAGCCCGGGTCGGAGGGGATTGGTACGACGTCCTGGAGCTTCCCGAGGAGCGCGTACTGTTCGCAATCGGCGACGTCGCCGGTCACGGCATCGATGCCGCGGTAACGATGAATCGCGCGCGTCAAGCGCTCGTCTCCTCGGCGATGCTCGATCTCGATCCGGCCTTCATCCTCGCGCATGCCAACGCCGATCTTCTGCGCGAAGAGGCGACGATGGTCACGGCCATCGCCGGATTTGCCGACTACCGCCGCTACGAGTTCGTGCTCGCAATCGCCGGGCATCCGCCGCCGTTGCTGATCGAGTCGGGCGGCGCAACCCATTTGCTTGCCTGCGGCGGACTGCCGCTGGGCATTTCTCCGGCGAGTACGTATCGCGTGCAGCGGGTCCAGGCATCCCCCGGTTCGACGATCGTCCTGTACACCGACGGCGCGATCGAACACTCACGCGATGCGCTCGAGGGCGAACGGATCTTCGTGGACGCCGCGGCCGCCGCGGTGAAGTCGCCGGCGGCGCCGGCATCGGCGATTTACGAGACGATCTTCGAGAACCGGCACGCCAACGACGACGTCGCGATCTTGACGATCGGTTTTCCGAGTTCGGGCCGGCAAGCCGGGAAGCGGTTCTCACGCCGCTCCGCGTCGACCAAGACGCTCGACCTTGCGCCCGTGACGATCGAGTCGTTTAGCGAGCGGCGGCGGGCGCCCAGCGACGGCTGGAGGACGGCATCGTGAACGCCGGCCGAGGAATCGCCGTCCTGCAGCTCAGCGGCGAACTGGAGATCGGGCGAAAGCAAGAAATCCGGGACAACCTGCAACTGCGGGGCGGAGAAGAGAGCGTCCTGGTCGACTGCTCCAACGTTACGTACGCAGACTCGACCGCGCTGGCCGAACTGCTGCGCTTTCGCGGCGAGGCCGAACGGAGAAACGTTCCCGTCGCGATTTTGATCCGAAGCCGGCAGTTTGCCCGAATCGTCCAATATGCGGGCCTCGGCGAAACGTTCGAAATATTTGAAGATCGCGGCGAGGCCCTTTCGTATCTTGCGGGGGGCCGCACTCCGTGACCGGCCGCTGCGAGTTGCGCCTCAACTGCTCCGCGATGCCCGACCGCGCCAAGCCGCTACGCCACGCACTCGGGGCGTTTCTGCGGGCGATCGAAATCGACGCCGACGTCGCCATGGACATCCTCACCGCGGTCGGGGAGACGGTCGTCAACGTGATCGAGCACGCGTACGGGCACGTCGCCCGATCTTCGAGCGGACTCGTCGAAGTCGTTGCGCTCGCCGAGAAGGCGCAGCCGCTGCGCGTCGACGTCATCGATGGCGGAGCGTTCGTACACCGGCGCGTCCCGCGTCCGGGCCACGGCTTCGGGCTGCGGATCGTGCGAGCGATCGCGCGGGACGTTTCCATCGACGCAAACGATACCGGGACGCACGTCAAAATGCTCTTCGACCTCAGCGACCCCCGCGACCCGTAATTTTCGGGTTAGGGCAGCGACTGCAGCCGCCCTATTTTGGGTAAGCGGCTGGCATGGACGTTACGGTCGTTGGAAAAGATCCTCGCGCCGAGGCGATCGGCAAATTGCTGACGGCGGGCGGATACCGCGTGCAGTTCGCGGGAGGGGCGCCCGCTCGCGAAGGCGCGCCAAGCTCCGACGTCGTGCTGCTGGCCGCGTCCCGGGCGAGCGTTCGCGACGGGTCGCTGCGGGTCGCGCCCGACGCGATTCTGATCGATGCGATGGACGGACGAGCGACCTTGGAGAGCGAGCGCGCGCTTGCGGAGGCAGCCGGGTCGCGGCGGATCGTGCGCGCCTTGATCGTCTTACCCCAGGCCGGTGCGAACGTTCTGCTCTGTTCCGACGATCCCGATGCGATGTTGGAAATCAAAAATATTTTTCATCGGTGCGGCTGCGTTCCCACCGATCGCGGACCGCTTACGAATTTGAGCGAGCTCGAACCGCCCAATCCCGTTCTCGACGATCAGTTCGACACGCTCAAGGATATGAACACCGTCACCGATCGCTGACCGCCCGCCGCGTATCAGCGCGTCGTTCCGATCCATCGGCAAACCAGAACCAGCAGTCCGAGTCCAAAGACCCAGCCGACGAAACCTTCGGCCACCGGTCCAACGTTGGCCAGCTGCAGACCGCCCGGATTGTCGGCGTACGAACGCTGCTGCAACAGCCCGACGTACGCGACCACGTCGTCGAGCCTGGCCGAGGGAACGTCACGCTTGCCGAACGCCGGCATCTCGCCCGGTCCGACGCGGACCGCTTCGGCGATTTCCTCGGGTGACGCTTCCATGAGCGACGGCGCTACTTGCGCGTATCCGACCGAGGCGCCGTGAGCCGTCACGCCATGGCACGCCTGACAATTTTCCGCGAACACCTGCCGCCCGCGAACGACGTCGCCGGCTTCGAGCCGGGGAATTTCGCGATCGCCCTGCCCGGCCGACGCGACGTACGCGACGATCGCGCGAATCTGCGCGTCGTCGAACGCCGCAGGGTGCGCCAACTGCTCGCCGCGGACGATTGCCGCCGGCATCCGCCCGGTGCGCAGCATGAAGTCCACGTCGGCCGCGCTCTTTCCGGCCAGCGGCGGACCGTCGGGCGAACCCTGCAGCGCCAGCCCGTGACAGGAGCTGCAATGCGTTTGATACAGCGCGCGCCCCGGTGGCGCGGCGCTCGCCGCGACGGGCGCGGCTCCCGCGAGCACGAGAGCCGCCGCCAGCGCGTATCGCATCACGCCGCCGCCTCGCGGCGTTCGCGGGCCGCCCAGGCGCCGGCCGTAAGGAGCAGCGCACACAGCAGCACGCCGCCGCCGCCGATCCACATCGTCGCGCCGCCGTCGCGCTGGTCGACGAGCGCGTTCGCCAGCGTCATCTGCGCGGCGTAATGCGCGTACAGCGGACGATGCGCAGCATAAATCGCCAGCCCGAGAAACGCCCCTTGCGGGATCGCGACGAACAGCGCGAACATCCGGATCGCAAACGCCGCCGGGCGCGGAACGTACCCGACCTGCACGACGGTCGTCCAGAACAGCAGCGCCGTTCCCACGAACAGCAGGTGCTCCATCGCGTGAATCCATTCGACCCCAAGGGCCGCTTCGTAGAGCGGCGAGAAGTGCGCGATCCAGAGCACGGCGACGAAAATCGTCAACGCGACCGGCGGCGCGAGCAGCGCGTGCACCGGGGGAAAACGCACGCCGCGCGCGATCGCTCGCGCGGCTCGCACCGGCACGAGCGCCACGGCCAACGACAACGGGGCCCCCAAGAGCAGCAGCGGCGGTCCGATCAGCGTCAGGACGAGATGCTGCATCATGTGGGCCGTCAGAAAGCGATCGGCAAGCGCGTCGGCGGCCGGAAGCAAAACCGTCGTCATCGCCGCGACGCCGGCAAGAAAACACGCGACGCGGGACGCCGGGAATCGGCGCGCGGGAAACCGCACGCGGTACGCGCGCACGGCCGCCACGTACGCGGCCGCCGTGAGGATTCCCAGCGCCGCGACGATCACGCGATCGTCTCTTCGTCAAAACCGCCGTCCGCGTTGCGGCGCAGGCGAACGCGCGGCGCTCTGCCGGCGCCGCCGCGAGCGCGCAGGTCGGCGGCCAAAGCGTAAGCGATCGCGAAGGCCAGCGGCGGCGCACCGATACAAAACCAGCGATAGATCGAGGTCAGCGTTTCGATCGGCGCGTGCAGATAGCGCGCCTGCACGTCGTCGCTCCCCGCCAGCGTCAAGCCGAGCGCCAATACGAAAAGCGCCGTCCCCGCGCCCGTCCGCCACGGGACGTCGCGCGGCCGATCGAGCAACTGATGCGGCCGCGCGTCTTTGGTCAGCGCCCACTCGAGGAACGGCCAGCCGGCGAGCAGTCCAAACAACGCGAGCGGCAGCAGCAGACCCGGAAAAAAGGGCGACGGGACGAGATGTCCCCAGAGGTGAATCGACCAAGGCCAGCTCAGGCGCAGCGCACCGTCGAGCCAACCGACGTACCAGTCGGGCTGGGCGGGTGAGGCGGCCCGATACGCAACGTACGGGCCGTAGAGCCAAATCGGATTGATTTGCACGAATGCTCCGAGCCCGACCAGCACCGCCGTCACCGCAAAGCCGAGCGCGGCCGATTTGATTGCGTAGTTCGGAAACAGCGGAGACCCGACGACGTTGTTCTCCGTGCGCCCGGGGGCGCGAAACTGCGTGTGCTTCTGGCGCCAGACGATCGCCAAGTGAAGCCCGATCGCGCCGGCGATGAGCGCCGGCAACGCGAAAACGTGCGCGGAGAAGAGGCGCGGCTCCGTCTGCGATCCCGGAAAGACTCCGCCGAGCAGCAGAAACGATGCCCACGTACCGGCGACGGGAACGGAAAGCACGACCGCATCGGCGATCCGCAGGCCGATTCCGCTGAGCAGGTCGTCGGGCAGCGAATAACCGGTAAATCCCTCGCCCATCGCCAGCAGAAAGAGCAGGATCCCAAGCCACCAGTTCGGCTCGCGCGGGTTGCGAAACGCGCCCGTGAAGAACACGCGGCCCATGTGCGTGACGATTCCGGCAACGAAAACCACCGCGGCCCAGTGATGGATTTGACGGATCAGCAACCCGGCATTGACGGCAAAGCTCAGGCGCAGAGCCGAAGCGTAAGCCGCCGACATCGGCTGACCGTCGAGCAGGCGATACGGACCGTGATAAATCAGCTTCGACGCAGACGGATCGAAGTTGAACGCCAGGAACGTTCCCGTCGCCAGCAATACGGCGAAACAATACACGTTGATTTCGCCGAGCATGAACGACCAGTGATCCGGGAACGCCTTGCGCAGCGCGTGTTTGAGAAAGTGGGCCGTCCCTAGCCGGTCGTCGAGCCAGAGAACCAGTCGTGAAAGCACGCGAGCCGGCTAACCCCGCTCCCAAAAACCGGGTCCGATGGGAACCGGAAAATCACCGGTCGCGCGTAAAACTCCGTCCGCGTCCACGTGGATCGGCAACTGCGGCAGCGCGTGATCCGCGGGGCCCGACAACACCGCCCCGCTGTGCAGAACGTCGAAAACCGATTGATGGCACGGGCAGAGCAACTGGTGGGTTGCCGCGCGATAGAGCGCGACCGGGCAGCCTGCGTGCGTGCAAACTTTGGAGTAGGCGACGTATCCGTCGACGCTGGGTCCCAAGTCCGAAGGGATCCGAATCAGCATCGCTTGGGAGGCCGCATCTCCAACCGCATTTTCCGGAAAAACGGTCGCCACCGAGTCGACCTCGAGGTCGCTCGCGCGCACGACGCTGCCGTCCTCGCGCGTCAATCCCGATCCCCGCCTCCACTTCGTCTTGAAGAGCGCGCCGTCGGGCGCCGGACCTAACGAGCGCAGCGGGAAGAGGGTTGCCAGGCCGAAGAGCGCGAGCGCGCCGAGCAGCAAATTCGTCAGCACGCCGCCGCGCGACAGCGTGCGCTCGGCCTTCTCCAGGTTCCCGACGGCGCCGCTGCGATCGGCACTCGCCGATGGGTACGTATCGCGAGCGTCTTGCGCGCGCGCCTCGCCGACGATCCAACGCGCGTATCCCAGCGTCGCAAAAAAGAATCCGCCCAGCGCCGCGAAGAGCGCGAGCCCCTCGATTTGCGCGCTTGCCTTCGCCGCATACGCCGCCATAAAGGCGACGCTGCCGGCCGCAGCGAGACCGAGACAAATTCCGATGGCCGCTTCCCGCCGGCTCATCTGACGAAGTAAATCGTGCCCCAGATACCCAGCCACACGACCAAGACGAAATGCCAATAGTACGTAATCGCCTCGGCGCCGGCTTGGCGATTGGCCTGCATCGCGGGGCTGCGCAGCCCGAGGAACATGCCTGCGAGCAAGACGATGCCGGCCGCGACGTGCAGCAGATGGAAGCCCGTCATCGTGAAAAATAACGATCCGTACGCGTTCGAAGCGATCGAAAACGTGTCTCGGGCGTAACCCGAAAGCGCGATCGCCACAAAGGTTAGCGCGCACGCCAGGGCCGCCAACAGCCAGGCGCGAGCCGCTCGCGTTCGTCCGCGGCGCAGCGCGCGCGCCATCGCCATCGTTACCAAACTCGAGGCGACCAGCAGAGCCGTTCCGATCGACGAATCGAGGAGATCGAGTCGCACGCCGGGGGGCGGCCACGATCCCGCCGGAGCCTCGGCGCGGAGATCGTAATACGCCGCGAAGAGGGCCGCGAAGAACATCAACTCGCTGGCCAAGAAAATCACGACCCCGAACACGAGCGGGTGCGCGCGAATCGGCAGCGTTTCGCGGTCGGCTCGCGCGTTCCGCGTGCCGGCGGGAACGACAGACAACCTCCAGGACCTCCTAGCGACGGCTCGCGCCGCTCTTACGGCACCAACGTTCTACCCACCGCCGGCCTGGGTATAAACGCACGGATGCCGCTCCTCGATCCGGCCACCGTACAAGGTGAAACGATGCGGAGCGTGTGGACCGTCTTCGTCGTCGTTTCGATCGTCGTCGGAGCCATCGTCTACGCGCTGATCCTCGCGCCGCTGCTGTTTTGGCGCGCGAAGCCCGGGCGGCTGCCCGCTCGGTTTTCACGCAACGTGCCGGTCGAGATCGTTTCGACGCTCGTCCCCCTGGCGATCGTGGCCGGCCTCTTCTACATTACCGACGCGAAAGAATCGCGCGTCGACGCGCTGCAGCCGCATCCGTTCGCAATCGTGGACGTGACGGCGTTTCGGTGGTCGTGGAGTTTCGACTACCCGGGGACGCACGTCCAAATCGCCGGTTCGCCGCGGGAACCGCCCGAGTTGGTGCTCGCGCGCGGCGAGACCACCCAAATCGACCTCCGGACGGCCGACGTCAACCATTCGTTTTGGGTTCCCGACTTTCTGTACAAGCGCGACGCGATTCCCGGCATGGTCAACCGCTTCGACTTCACGCCGACCCGAACGGGCGTCTTTCGCGGAGCGTGTGCGGCGTTTTGCGGCCTCGACCATACGCTGATGACCTTTACGGTGCGGGTCGTCACGCCGCCGGCATACCGGCGGTGGATCGCTTCGGGCGGCGTCGTCCGGCCGTGATTGCTTGGCTGACGGCCACCGACCACAAGAAGGTTGGGGTTCTCTACCTCGTCTCGACGTTCGGCTTCTTCTGCATCGGCGGTCTCTTAGCGCTCGGCATCAGAACGCAGCTCGCGCGACCCGGAATGACGTTCGTCGGACCGCACGCCTACGATCAGCTCTTTACCCTGCACGGAACCGCGATGGTCTTTCTCTTCGTCGCGCCGTTTGGTATCGCGCTTGGAAACTTTTTGATCCCGCTGCAAATCGGCGCTCCCGACATGGCATTTCCGCGCTTGAACGCGACGTCGTTATGGCTGTTCGTTCTCGGCGGATTGACCGTGCTTTCCGGAGCTGCGGCGGCCGGCGGTGCGGCTTCGAATGGTTGGACGTCGTACGCTCCGCTGTCGGAAATCTCGATTGCGACCGGTGCCGGGCAAGACCTATGGATCGTCGGCTTGCTGATGACGAGCGTCTCGGCGATTCTCACCGCCTTGAACTTCATCGTTACCATTTTCTTGTATCGGGCGCCCGGGATGACGATGTGGCGGCTGCCGATTTTTACGTGGGAGATGTTGGCCACGTCGCTGCTGATCTTGATGGCGTTTCCGGCCTTGACGGCCTGTCTTTCGATGCTGCTCGTCGACCGGCGTCTCGGCGGCCATTTTTTCGATCCGGCGCAGGGCGGCAGCGCGATTCTCTACCAGCACCTATTCTGGTTTTTCGGACACCCGGAAGTCTACGTCCTAATCCTTCCGTTTTTCGGCGTCATCACCGAGATCGTCGCCGTATTTTCCCGCAAGCCGGTGTTCGGCTACGTCGGGATGGTACTCTCGGCATTCGCCATCGCCGGGCTTTCGATGGGCGTATGGGCGCACCACATGTTCACGACCGGCGCGGTCGACAATCCGTTTTTCTCGGCGGTTTCGCTGCTAATCGCGGTTCCGACGGGCCTCAAGTTCTTCAATTGGGTCGGGACGATGTGGAAAGGAGCGATCGAGCTAACGACGCCGATGCTTTTCGCGATCGGCTTCATGCTCAATTTTCTCGTCGGCGGCATCACCGGCGTCATGATCGCATCGCCCCCGATCGACTACGCAGCCCACGCGAGTTATTTCATCGTCGCGCACTTTCACTACACGATCGCCGGCGGCAGCCTGTTCGCCATTTTCGCGGCACTGTTCTTTTGGTTTCCGAAAATCTTCGGCTTCCGGCTTAACGAACGTTTGGGGAAGATTTGCTTCTGGACGCTCTTGGTCGGATTCAACGTCACGTTTCTTCCCATGCATTTCATGGGAATCGAAGGCATGCCGCGGCGCGTCTACACGTATCCCGACATCGGTACGTTGCCGCTGCTCAACGCCATTGCCACCGCCGGCTCGGCGATCATGGCCGCCGGCGTCGCGATGTTCCTCGTCAACGTCGTCGCCTCGGCGCGGCGACGGATTCCGGCCGGCGACGACCCGTGGGGCGGCTTCACGCTCGAGTGGGCGACGGCGTCGCCGCCGCCGGAGTTCAACTTCACGAAACTGCCGCCGATTCGCTCCGAACGCCCCGCTTTCGACGCCCGCCTCGAAAGCGCGGCGAGCGGCGCCGAACGATGAAAACCGGAATCGGGCTCTTCGTCAGTTCGGCGCTGTTCGGCGCCGCGATCGCGACGGCGTATTGGTTTTCGTCGCACCACTGGGGCGGGACGATCCTGTTGGCCCTGATGGGGACGGGGCTCGCGTTTGCGACCATTTGGGCCGTTCTCGCCGAGCGCGAAGCGCGCCTCGACGGCGACGATCCTCAAATGCATCAGGCGGCGGCAGCGGGCGAACGGATCGGAATTTTTACGACTTCGAGCGCGTGGCCGCTGCCGCTCGCGGCTTGCGTGCTCGCGTCGCTGTTGGGCGCGCTCTGGTCCGTGCCCCTCTCGATCGGCGGCATCGTCGCCGCGCTTTTGATACTCTGGCGGCTCGGCAGCGAGAGCGCGCGCGTCGATCCCGCGCGCAAAGCTTACTCCAAACGCAGCCGCGCCGCGCCGACCGAGTGATCGCCCATGCCGTAGTAGACGTCGAACGTGCCGGCGCCGAGATCGGGCCGCGGATCGAGCCCGGTCGGAAAGACGACGTTATCGACGACGCCGACGCGCTCGCGTTGGGTCGTCGGCGACAAAATCGGCTTGGGCGAACGATAGAGCACGCGGTCGGGTCGCTCGAGGTCGTGGAGGACGAGTCCCGCGCTATACGACAGCGACGGCTTACTCGCACGGTCGTCGAGCACGTCGACCCCGTGGAACAGCGCGAGCCAGCCTTGAGGGATCCGCACCGGCGGCGTGCCCGCCCCGATTTTGATCGATCCCCAATTCGCGTCGGGCGAGAGCACTTGGACGCTCTCCTTGACGTCGAGGAGATTCGCGCGATCCTTCAGCACGGCGTCGAGCGGAACGTACGCGATTCGAATGGATTCACGATCTTCGAACGGCATGCGTTCGATCATCGGAAGGGACGCACGCCCGTCGACGGCCGAAAGATGCAGCATCGGGCGGTGGTAGAACGCCAAGCTGGTGCGGCCCGCGGGTGAAGTTACGGGTTCGGGAAAGAAGGCGGCGTCTTTATCGTCCCCGATGATGACGCCCGCGTCCTCGAAGCGCACCAGCCCCAATCGTTCCCAACGGCGCGCGTCCTGGGAGACGGCAATCGCGACGCGCGGACCGTCGGGGCCAAAGGCCGTGTAGGCCATCACGTAGGCGCCGATGGCGGGCACGTAGGTCACCCGGGGATCCTCGCAGCCGTAACCCGGGCGCGGGCGCTTTTCGTACGCGGCTTCCGGAACGAGCGCATAGTCGAGCCGTTGCACGTCGAATCCGCTATCCGCGGGCCGTACGCGCACCGTCCCGACGCGCGAAATATTTCGCGGCGTGACGCAACGCGGATAGAGGAGCAACTCGCCGTCGGGGGCACGGGTTGCGGCGGGATTGAGAATTCCTCCGGCTTCTTCGCGAGTGCCGTTGGGTTCCAGCACGAGACCCAGTCGCTCCATATGCGCGTTGAAGGGCTCGGCGGATTCGTTCGTTCGCAGACCGCCTTGTGGTTCAGGCATTCGTCAGTCTCTCGTTGCTATGGCAGGTAGGTCGTAGCGATCGGCTCGTCGCTCGGC
>DASXDV010000004.1:0-3604 GCA_036490465.1 Candidatus Tumulicola sp.
CGTGACGTACGGAAGTGGATATTTCAGCACGTTGGCGCGCCTGGCCAGCTCTGTCGGTCAACTCCAGAACGTCACGCCCTGGGCGCGCTACATGTCGGGCGCGTCCGCTGCCGAGATGAAATACCGATTCGGTTGGACGCACCCGATATTTTTCTCGCCGGCGAATCCCAAGGAACTATTAGTCACGGCCCAAGTCGTCTTTTCCAGCACCGATCGCGGCAAGACGTGGTCTGTGCTCAGCCCGGACCTGACGCGCAACGACCCCAGCAGCGAAGGCCCGAGCGGCGGTCCGATGGACCTCGATCAAACCGGCGCCGAAACGTTTCCCGATATTTCCTCGTTGGCCGTGTCGCCGCACGACGCAAACCTCATCTGGGCGGGCTCGGCGGACGGATTGGTGCACGTTACGACCGATCACGGCGCGCACTGGAGCGCCGTGACGCCGCCGGACCTGCCGCAGTGGGCGCAAATCAGCTCGATCGAACCGTCGTACACCTCAAAGGGGGGCGCCTTTTTGACCGCCTGCCGCTTTCAGTGGGACGACTACCATCCGTACGTCTACAAGACGGACGACTACGGAGCGCACTGGACCGCAATGACTGCCGGTCTGCCGCCGGATCAATACGTGCACGTCGTGCGCCAGGATCCGCGCGAGCCGCGGCCGCTGTTCGCCGGCACGCGCAATCACGTGTACGTGAGTTTCAACGGCGGCGCCGAGTGGCAGCCGCTTTCGCTCAACCTCCCGGGCGCGCAAGTGCGCGACCTGGCCATCGATGCGCGCCAAGGCGAACTCGTCGCCGCGACCCACGGGCGCGCGTTTTGGATTCTCGATAATTTGGCGCTGCTGGAGCAGCTCGCCCGGCAGACGCAATTCGGCGTCGCCGAGCCGCAGCTCTTCGCCCCGGAGACGGCTTGGCTGTCGCACGCGTACGGCGACGAAGGCGAATTGGTCGCCAATTCCGGGGAAAATCCCGCCTACGGAGCGAGCGTCTTTTTTAGCCTCCCGCCAGGTTACACCGGCAAGACGCCCGTTACGCTGACCTTCCGAGACTCGACGGGTGCGACCGTCCGCAGCTTTGCCCTACACCTCAAGGAGAAAAGCGAAAAGGAAATTTCACCCGACGAACGCGAGGAACTCGATGCCGTACATCAGCGCGCGCTCGATCTGCGGGAACTCACGGCGATCCAGCCCGGGTCCAATCTCTTTCAGTGGGATTTGCGCTATCCGCCGGCGGCCGACGTGCCCGGTTTCCGCACCCTCGGCACCGACGATTTTCCCGACACGGGCGAAGGCCCCACGATCCTGCCGGGTAGCTATTCGATCGTGCTGCAATACGGCAGCCAAAGACTCGAGCAGCCGCTGCTGGTTCAACTCGATCCGCGCTTGCATCCGACGATGGACGATCTGGAAGCGCGCCTCGCGCTCGGACGGCAGATCCATACGGCCATCGATACGTTAGACCAAGCCGTAATCGCAGCGATGGCCGCACGGGGACGACTTTCGCGCGCCCAGCGCATCGTCGTCGACCGTGAAATTGCGAACCTCATTTTGATGAAGGTTCATTCGAGCGAAGCCGACGTGCTTTACGAAACGAGATTTCGCGAACAGCTAGGATTCCTGGCCAATGAGATCGAGTCGGCGTACGAACGCCCGACGCAAGCCGAGTACGCATCGTTCGCGGAGCTTCAAGCAGAAGCGGCCGCCGGCGAAGCGCGGCTTCAGAGCGCCATCACGGCGCGTTAGGGCGTTCGCATCGGTTCCTTCCGAACCAAGCTCTCACTTGTGCAGATCTAAATTTCACATTATGATGGGCGCCACGACTCTATGGAGGGGCACGTTGCATGGCTCTTAAGGAATACAAGACTGGTACGGCGTTCAGTGGCGTTATCGGGCGTACTTTCGACCAGTCCGAGGCGGCCTGGCCCGCGCCGTTGCGGGCAAAAGAAGGCGCCCCCAACGTGCTGTTCATCGTGCAAGACGACACCGGTTTCGGCCAGATGGGCTGTTACGGAAGCCCGATAAAGACGCCGAACATCGACGCTCTCGCGCAAGCCGGCCTGTTGTTCAACAACATGCATACCACGGCGCTGTGTTCGCCGACGCGATCGTGCATCTTGACCGGTCGCAACCATCACTCCAACGCGATGGCCTGCATCACCGAAGGCTCCGAGGGCTTCCCCGGAAGCAATGGCAACATCCCGTTTGAAAATGGGATGCTGTCCGAGACGCTGCTGCAGAACGGCTACAATACGTACGCGATCGGAAAGTGGCATCTTACGCCCTCCGATCAGATTTCGGCTGCGGGGCCGTACGATCGCTGGCCGCTCGGCCGCGGCTTCGAGCGCTACTACGGATTTCTCGGCGGCGATACGAATCAGTACTATCCCGAGTTGGTCTACGACAACCACTCGGTCGAAGCGCCCAAAACCCCGGAGGAGGGCTACCACCTCACCGAGGATCTGGTAGACAAAGCCATGTCGTTCGTTGCCGATTCGAAGCAGGTCGCGCCGAACAAGCCGTTTTTCCTATACTTTTGCCCGGGAGCGATGCACGCCCCGCATCACGTTCCCAAAGAATGGGCCGATCGCTACAAGGGCGCCTTCGATGACGGTTGGGATGCGTATCGCGAGCGCACCTTCGAGCGCCAGAAGGAGCTCGGCATCGTGCCCAAGGACGCACAGCTCTCACGTCACGATCCCGACGTTCAGAATTGGGACGCGCTGCCCGCCGACGAGAAGAAGCTCTACGCGCGGATGATGGAGGTCTTCGCGGGGTTTCTCACCCACACCGACCACCAGTACGGCCGGCTGTTCGACTTTCTCAAGAAAATCGGCGAGTGGGACAACACGCTGATCATGTTTGTCAGCGACAACGGCGCGAGTTCCGAAGGCGGTCCGCACGGATCGGTGAACGAGAGCCTGTTCTTCAATAACGTTCCCGAAACGGCGGAAATGGGATTGAAGATGATCGACGAACTCGGCGGACCGAAGACGTTCAATCACTACGCGTGGGGCTGGACGTTTGCGGGGAACACCCCTTTCCGGCGTTGGAAGCGCGAGACGTATCGGGGCGGCATCAGCGACCCGTTCATCGTGCATTGGCCCAAAGGTATCAAATCAAAGGGCGAGATTCGGACGCAGTACGCGCACGCGATCGACATGGTCCCGACGGTCCTCGAAGCGCTCGGCGTCGAACCCCCGGAGTCGGTTGGCGGCGTGACGCAGTCGCCGATTCAAGGCGTGAGCTTTGCCGGCGCCTTCGATCGAGCGACGGCACCGAGCAAGCGGCACACTCAGTACTTCGAGATGTTCGGTCACCGTTCGATCTATCACGACGGATGGCGCGCCGTTTGCCCTTGGCCCGGAACGTCATTTACCGAATCCGGCCTGCCGTTCGGCGCCCCGATCTCGCACGAGAAGCTCACCGAGCTCGATGCGACTGGGTGGGAGCTCTATCATATCGACGAGGACGTGGCCGAAAATCACGACGTTTCCAAGGAGCACCGCGATAAGTTGATCGAGATGATCGCGCGGTGGTACGTCGAGGCGGGCAAGTACGACGTGTTGCCGATCGATAGTCGCGGTACGTTACGCTTCGCCGACG